>NZ_BAABNP010000001.1:0-439893 GCF_038429965.1 Brevibacterium ammoniilyticum | reverse complement strand
GATCAGCTAAGCAAACCGGGTATTGCCGTTGGGATTGCTGGGCACGAGCCTGATCCGAGACACACTTTCTGTCCTATAGCCCGAATATCGCTGCTTCGTCGAAAGCCACCTGCTCTCGATCCGGGCTCCACCCCACCCTCCCCTGCCTGGTCACCCTCGATCCACGCCAAGGCGGAAAATCGCTGCTCCGCCGACTTCGCGTGCTCTCGATCCACGCGGGGCTGGAAATCCGCGTCGCCCGCGACGCGGATTTCGGAGTGCGCATGGATCGAGTACCGGCCACCGGCAGAAGCACGTGTGGATCGAGTACCACCCGCTGCCAGGAACGCAGACGGCCGCGGCTCCCGAAGGTATCCTCCGGGAGCCGCGGCCTCTCTCAGCTCAGCGCTGTCTCAGTTCAGTACCGGCTCAGTTGCCGCCCTGCTCGGGGGCCGGCGTCGTCGGAGCCGGCGATGCTCCGCCGTTCTCGGCGATCGAGGGGTCGGCGGCCACCGCATCCTCGATGGCCTTGCGCAGACGGTCCTGCGCCTTGCCGTACTCCTCGAAGTTGCCGTCCTTGAGCGCGGCGTCCGAGTCCTCCATGGCCTTGCGCGCCTCCTGGAGCGCGTCGTTGAGGCTCTTATTGTCCGAGGCTCCCGAACCGCCTTCACCGCCGGAGGTCCCCGAGGTCCCTCCGCCGCCGGATTCGGTTCCGGCATCGCCGGCCTGGGCGCCGGAGTCGCCGCCGAACACCTGATCGAGCGCTTCGTCGAGCGTCGGTGCGAAGCCGATGTTCTCACCGAAGGCGACGAGCACATGCTGGAGCAGCGGATACGACGTCTCACCGGCCGAGCGGACGTAGACGGGCTGCACGTAGAGCAGTCCTCCGCCGAGCGGCAGCGTGAGCAGGTTGCCGTTCTGCACCTGCGACTCGCCCTGACGCAGCAGGTTGAGGCTGCGCTGCACCTCGGGCGCGGTGTTGAAGTTGTTCTGCGCCTGACCGGGACCGGGCACCGTCGTGTTGCGCGGCAGCTGGAGGAGCCGCAGCTTGCCGTAGTTCTCCGAGATCTGCCCCTTCGTCGATCCCGCATCGGCGTCAGCGGAGAGGAACCCGGTGAGGTTGTTCCGCGACTGGCCTTCCGAGGAGCGGGCCGGGATGTAGGAGCTCGTGAGCGAGAACGACGGTGCCTGTTGGCCCGGCATCTGCAGGGTCATGTAGAACGGCGGCTGGGTGAGCCCGCTGTTGGCGTTCTTCGTCGGATCCGTGGGCAGCGCCCAGAAGTCCTGACCGGTGTAGAACTCGCTCGCCGTCGTCACGTGGTAGCGGGTGAGCAACTCGCGCTGGACCTTGAACAGGTCCTCCGGGTACCGGACGTGGCTCATGAGGTCACCGGACATCTGGTCCGAGGACTGGATGAGGCCGGGGAAGATCTTCATCCACGTCTTGAGCACCGGGTCGTTCTTGTCCCACTGGTACATGTCGACCGAGCCGTCGTAGGCATCGACGGTGATCTTCACGGAGTTGCGGATGTAGTTGACCTCTTCGTCCGGCAGTGTCGCCACCGTGCCCGGAGCCGAAGCCGTCGTCGAATCCTCGGTCGCCTCCTGCAGCGGCTGCGGAGTCGAGTACGGGTAGTCCTTCGCGGTGGTGTAGCCGTCGAGGATCCACTTGATCTTCCCGTCGACGACGGCCGGGTACGGGTCGCCGTCGATCTTGAGGAACGGCGCGAGCTTCTGCACGCGCTGACGCGGATTGCGTTCGTAGAGGATCTGCGATTTCGAGTTGACCGCGTCGGAGAGCAGGATCTGCTCGTCCTGGTACTTCAGCGCATACGCCAGACGGTTGAACAGATTGCCCACCGACGGTCCGCCGCTGCCCTGGAAGGTGTTGTTGACCTGGCCCGAACCGCCCTCTTCGTCGGAGGGGTAGTCGAGCTCGCGCGGGGTCGCGCCTTCCGGCGCGCCGACGATCGAGTACTCGGGTGAGCTCTCGCCGAAGTACACGCGCGGCTCGTAGTCGGGGAACTCGCCCTTCGGCGGGATGTCGGACTCCATGAACGTCGGTTCGCCGTCCGGATTGCGCTGGTTGCCGTTGGCGGCGACGACGCCGAATCCGTGCGTGTAGACGATCGCCCGGTTGTACCAGCTCTGGTTGTTCACCGAGGCGGGGCTGAGCTCACGCACCGCGATGACGGTGTCGCGCATCTGTCCGTCGATGTTGTAGCGGTCGACGTCGAGCTGAGCGGGGAACGAGTAGTAGGGACGCACCTGCTGCAGCTGGCGGAAGGTGTCGGAGACGAGATTGGGATCGAGCAGGCGGATGGATGCCGCGGTCTCCGCATCCGAGCGCAGCGCCCCCTTCTCACCGCTCGTGCTCGGTTCGTACGGGGTGACCTCGATGTCCTGGAAGTCGAAGGCCTCCCGGGTGGCGTCGATGTTGCGCTGGATGTACTCCGACTCGAGGCTCTGCTGCGAGGGGTTGACCTGGAACTGCTGGACGAGCGCCGGGTAGGCGATGATCGAGACGCCGCCGAGGACGAGGAGGGTGAGGGTCGCGATGATCGAGATCCGCCAGTTGCCCTTCCACGCCGTGTAGACGAAGAGGAGGGCGACGAGCACCGCCGCGATCGCGACGATCGCCATCGCCGGCAGGGCGGCGCGGTCGTCGACGTAGGTCGCGCCGGGCACGATGCCGCCGGTCGCGGTGAGCCGGTCGTAGCGGGCCAGCCACAGGCGACCGGCCTGGACGAGGACGAGGACGGCGACGGTGATGCCGATCTGCCACTGGGCGGTCTTCGTCAGCACGATGCCCCGCTGGTCGCCGGGGCGGATGCCGCCGAAGAGGTAGTGCGCGACGAGGGCGGCGATGAGCGAGAGGACGAGGGCCATGCCGAGCTGATCGCCGATGAGGCGCAGGCCCGGCAGGACGAAGACGAAGAAGGACTTGTCGATGCCGAACTGCGGGTCGGACTCCCCGAACGAGCTCGCATTCATCCACTGGAGCACCGTGCTCCACTGGGACGAGGCGGTGATGCCGGCGAGGATGCCGACGACGGCGGGGATCGCCAGGGTCGCGACGCGGCGCAGAGGCTCGATGGCCTCACGGTAGCGGTCGAGGTTCTCCTGCCGCGGCGTCGTGGGCGCGTAGACGGGGCGGTTGCGGTAGGCCAGGTGCAGGCTCAGCCACACCGGCACGGCCATGACGACGAAGCCGCCGAGGAAGGTCAGACCGCGGGTGAACCACATGGTGCGGAAGACATCGGAGGCTCCGAGCTGACCGAACCACAGCACCTCGGTGTAGACCTGGGTGAAGGCGATGAACGCGACGAGCAGGATCGCCACCGACACGAGGGTGAGCAGCAGCGGGGAACGCTTGGAACCCGATCCGGGCAGTTTCGCGGAGGTGGGTGAGGACGAAGTGCTCACTGCTTCCCTTTCTCATTGGTGGTCTCGCCTGCCGGGCACGTCTTCAGTGATGACGTGTCGCCGGCGGCGAAGCCCTCGACGGCGTTCTGTGCGTCGTCGAGGGTGTCGATGCGTGCAACGGTGATCTTCGACTGGTCGGCCGCGGCGATGACCTCGGCGCAGTTGCCGGCCGGAGAGAGGAAGAGCTTCGCGCCCTTCGCGGTCGCGGCGGCCACCTTCTGACGGGCACCGCCGATGGGTCCGACCTGGCCGGACGGGGTGATCTCGCCGGTGCCGGCGACGTGCTTGCCGCCGGTCATCGCTCCCGGGGTGAGTTCGTCGACGATCGCGAGGGCGAACATCGTTCCGGCAGAGGGTCCGCCGATGCCGTCGACGTTGAACGTGACGTCGACGGGGAACTCGAAGTCCTGCTTCATCGTGATGCCGATGGCCTTGCGCCCGTCGACGGTGCCGGGTGTGAGTGTGAGGTTCACGTCCTTGCCGTCGCGGCTGACGACGAGGTCGACGGAGGCCGAGTCCCGGACGGTCCGGCTCATCTTCGTCGCCGCTTCGGGATCGGACTTCAGCGAGGTGCCGTTGACGGAGAGGATCCGGTCACCCGATCGCAGCTGACCGTCCGCAGGAGCCCCCGGGGTCACCTCGTCGACGAGGAGGGAGACGGAGTACGGCTTGTCCAGCTGCTCCATCGCCGCGGCGACGGCGACGTCCTGGCTCGAGGTCATCTCGACCGAGTTCGACTCCGCGACCTGTTCGCGGGTGGTCTCGAGCGGGTAGTAGGCCTCGGTGGGCACGACCGTCTCTTTGCCGTGCAGCAGCGCGCCGAGGGCCTGCGAGGCGTACGTGTCACGGCCAGGTCCCCCGCTCACAGCGACGGTGAGCATGTCGATCTCACCGGAGGTGGGATAGGTCTGGGCACCGGAGACCGAGATCATCGGCTTGCCCTGGTAGTCGCCGAGGGTGTTGAACACCGGCCCCGGCAGCTGGAGCATGTAGGGCACCGGCAGCAGCACGGCAAGCGCGATGAGGAGATAGGTCATGACGCCGGACACTGTGGCAAAACGGGGTGAACGTCGACGTGGTCGGCTCCGCTGGGACGGTGCCGTCACCGGCACGGCCCGGGGGGCATTCTCTGACATGTATTCCTTTCGCTGCACCGCGTGACCAGTCTAGTTGAATCCCGGTCACCGATTTCTCAGACTCCTTTCGCCCGGTGCGAACATCGCACCGGATTGGGAAGCTTCTGACAGGGAGGACCGTTAACGTGGTGATGACTACGAGTGAAGGCGCGTGAGATCATGAGCAACGACAACACCAATGACAACGGCAACGGCAACGGCAACGAGCAGAACCCGTTCGAGCAGATCTTCGGCATGCTCTTCGGCCAGGGCGGCCCCGGCGGCCAGGGCGGCGCCGATGGGACGCAGGGTGCCGGCGGTGCGCAGGGCTTCTCGATCGATCCCGCGATGATGGCGACGATCATGAATCAGATGCAGGGCCTCTTCGGCCAGGGCGCGGACCCGTCGGCGCAGGCGACCCAGGTGGCGCTGCGCAGCGTCCCCTCCCCTGATCCGGCCGTCAGCGATGACGCCGGCCATGCCGCCACCGACGCCTTCCGTCTCTCCGAGCTCTGGCTCGCCGAGGCGACCGACCTCCCCGTGACCAACCGGACTTCGGCGGCACTGACCCGGGCCGAGTGGGTCACGCGCACGATGCCGGGCTGGCAGCGGTTCGTCCTCCCGATCAAGGAGAACATGTCGACGGCACTCACGGACACGCTGCAGACGCAGATGCCCGAGGAGATGAAGGGCATCCTCGCTGGAGCCTCGTCGATGTTCTCCACGATGAGCGATTCGATGTTCTCCATGCAGATCGGTCAGGCCGTCGGTGCCCTGTCGGAGAGCGTGCTCACCGGCACCGAGGTGGGTCTGCCGCTGCTCCCCCACGACCAGGCCGTGCTCGTCGAGGCCAACCTCGACGCCTTCGCCGAGGAGATCGGCGTCGAGGTCTCCCAGGTCCGCATCTACCTCGCCGCTCAGGAGCTTGCGCATCTTGCCCTGTTCGAACGCGCACCGTGGCTGAGTGCGCAGGTCGAGACCGCACTGACCCGGTATGCGCAGGGACTCAAGGTCGACACCTCGCAGATCGAGGAGATGGCGTCGTCGATCGATCCGTCGAATATCTCGGACCTGTCCGACAACATCCGGCAGGGACTGTTCAACCCGCCGACCACCGATGAGCAGAAGCGGGCCCTGACGACCCTGGAGAACCTCCTGGCCGTCATCGCCGGCTGGGTCGATGTCGTCGTCTACGCCGCGTGTGAGAAGCTGCCGGCCCGCGAGCAGATCCGCGAGGCCCTGCGCCGTCGCCGGGCGACCGCAGGACCGGCGGAGAAGACGTTCTCCACCCTCGTGGGACTCCAGCTCAATCCGCGTCGCCTCCGCGACGCCGCGGCTCTCTTCGCCTACCTCGAGACGCAGGGCGGTGCCGAGGCCCGCGACAAGGTCTTCTCGCACCCCGACCTGCTGCCGACGACGGAGGATCTCGACGATCCGCTCGGCTACAGCGAACGCCGGCGCGCCGAATGGGAGGGTGAGTCGACGCTCGACGAGGCGCTCAGCCGCATCCTCGCCGAGGGAGCCGCCGGCACCGAGGGCACCGAGGGCACGAGCGATGCAAGCTCCAAGACCGAAGGCGCGGGTGATACGAATACCGGCACCCAAGGCGCTGAGACAGGCACAGACGCCTCGGACTCCCGCACCGACGTCGCTGGCTCCGACGATTCGGATTCCGGCACGGACGATGCCGGTGAGGGTGGCACACCGCCTGAGCGCGACGAGAAGTGAATGATCACCCTCGACACCGCGCGCGCTGAGGTCGCCGGTGCCGTGCGCACCGGCGGGTTCGCCGAGGCGTTCGCGCAGCTCTTCGCCGCAGCGGGCCCCGCGGCACTCGTCCGCCAGGGAACCGCTGAGCATGTGACCGCGAGTTGCCTCGTCGTCGATCCCGCCGCCGAGGCGGTGCTGCTCACCCACCACCGTCGGGCCCGACGGTGGATGCAGTTCGGCGGGCACCTCGAGTCCGCGGATGCGAGCCTGCACGCCGCGGCCTCCCGCGAGGCGGTCGAGGAGAGCGGACTCGACTCGTTCACCTGGGTCTCTCCCGCCCCCATCGACCTCCACGTCCATGATCTGGCCGGAGACTTCGGCACGTGCCGTCGCCACTTCGACGTCGTCTTCGCCGCCGTCGCGCCCGTCTCACAGCTGCCCGCTGTCTCCGAGGAGTCCCTCGACGTCGCGTGGTTCCCCCTTTCGCAGCTGCCGGAGGCACTCATGCCCGATCTCGTCGTCAGGCTTCCGCAGCTCTACCGCAGCGCGGTCGAGCAGTTCGATCGCGCCGCACCCGAGGGCCTCAGCCCCGCCGCTGAACCGCTCACGCCCCGCGGCTGAACCGCTCCCCCGCGCTGAAGCCGTCGAGGAAGAGTTTCGCCTCGGCCTGCCTGGGATGCCGGTCGGCGAGAGCGTGGAACTCCTTCGTGTGCGGACCGATCTGCAGGTGCGCGAGCTCATGGACGATGACGGTCTCGAGCACCCACCTGGGCACCGCCTGCAGCCGATGCGAGATCCTGATGTCGCCGGTCGAGGTCGTCGTCGACGCCCACCGGCTGAGGTTCTGATTCGTCACCCACCTGATCGAGGCCGGTCTCAGTCGCCCGGAGAAGTACCGCTGACTGAGCTCCGCGGCGAGCTCGACAAGGTCGGCGGCCGAGGAGTGGTCTCTCGCGGCGAGGCGGTTGAACAGATCGGTGAGCGCGCGGATGTTCGACTCGACGCTGTAGCGGATCGGTGCGCTGAGGACGAACGTGTCGACCTCCTTCGACACCGCGATCGTCTTCTTCCGCCGCGCCGAACGCCGCACCACGATCTCGCCGCGGGCGATCGCCCGCAGCACTCGCTCTTCCGTCCACCGGTCTGCTGCTGCCATTCCCCCATGATAGGGAGGCGCACTGACACGAGAGACCAGCACGGTGTTACTTGTGAGTTTCCTGAGTATCCGTGTGCGGTGTCCACGGGCGTGTGTCCACAGACCTCCGCACCGGTCGGGATCGCCCGTCATCGGAAGTGACCTACGCATTCATCCGGAGTGGATCGATTCCCGGTCCGCTCGCCCCACGGTGGTCCTCCACAGCCCGTCGCGGCTTGTCCACACCTTATCCACAGTCAGTGACGTCGCGGCGGCCCGAAGCGCCATTGACGGGGCCGGGAATGGGGCATAGGTTCTATGTTTGACCCCGGAAAACCCGGAGATGCGTGCGGAAGGGGAAGCCGCACGAGTCACCGCGAGCGCCTGGGGCACTATGCGGTTGAGGGCATGTCGGAAGCACTTTCCGGCCTGTCCTCTTCCGTTTTTCCACAGGCTTTTCCACAGACTTGATCTCGCTCTGGCGCTCGGGACGCGCAGTCACTAGCGTTGATGGCCCGAACCCACGATGAGGTGCCCGATGCTGAGGATCTGTCCGAGCGTGCCGATCACATGGCGCAGCCACACCTGCCTGCAGTTCGGCGTCGAGGATCCCGTCCTCATCGACGGACTCCTCCCCGCCGAGGCCTCACTCATCGACGACCTGCGCATGGGGTTGGGCTCAGCCCAGTTCCATGCCCGCGCGCAGGAGCTCGGCATCGATCTCGCGCGAGCCACCTCGCTGATCTCCCTGCTCGCCGAGGCCGACGTCCTCATGGATGCCGATGCCTCGGCGGTCGCCAAGGGTTCGAGGTCGCTGTCGACCGCGCGACTGTTCCGCCGCCCGCCCGGCGAGGTCTCAGGCGTCTTCGCCGCCCGGCCGGTCAGCGTCCTCGGTCCCCTCCGCGCTCCCGTCGCCCACCAGCTCTCGCTGGCCGGATTCGCGGTCTCGCAGGCGACGAGGGTCGAGGACGTCGAGGTGCTCGGCCGGCCCGTCGTCGTCTCCACCGCGCATCTCGTACCCGATCTCCACTCCGCCACGTGGCTCGTCGACCGGGAGATCGACCACTGCCAGATCGTGTGCGGGGAGTTCACCGTGACGATCACCGGACTGGTCCGACCCGGGCGCACACCGTGCACGATCTGCGCGTGCCTCGGGTTCAAGGACGCCGATGCGGACTGGTTCGACCAGTACCCGCGGATCAGGGCGCTCAGCGACCGGGACGAACTCGGAGACCCACTCTCTCCCGGTGTCGGGGCCGTCCACCTCGCCCTCGTGCTGCGTCGCGCCCTTCTCACGGACACCGAGGATGCGGTGTGCAGGAGGGTGGATCTGCGCACCGGCCTCGCCGCGGACGAACCGCTTGAGTTCCACCCGCGCTGTCACTGCCGGGTGCCGGTGCCGGGCCTCGACCTAGCCGGCGAGCAGGCGCAGTAGGCTCGCGCCGTAGAGTTCGAGCTTCGTCGCCCCGACCCCGGGCACCCGTGCCAGGGCGCCGAGGTCGCTCGGGCGCATCTCGGCGATCGCCGAGAGGGAGGTGTCGGTGAGCACGAGGTAGGGCGGCAGTCCCTGTTCGAGTCCGACCCGTGCCCGCCACCGACGCAGCTGGTCGAGGAGGGCGAGGTCGACCTCGGCGGGACAGTTCGCGCACCGGCCCAGGGACCGGTCGACCTGGGAGACGAGGACGCGTCCGCAGACCCGACAGCGGTTCGTCGTCACCGTGGCGCTGGGTCTGCGCCCGCTGCCGGTGCCGGACTCCACGCGGCCGAGTTCGGCGAGGAACCGTGAGGCGGCGCGGGGCTTCTGCTTCGACTCGTGCCGCGCCAGCGACCAGCTCAGCGACAGGTCGGTGCCGGCGCGGGTGAGGGCGACGTAGAAGAGCCGACGCTCCTCGGCGATGGCCCGCGGGGTCTGGGCGTAGCTGATCGGCAGCAGTCCTTCGCTGAGTCCGACGAGGTGGACGCTGTCCCATTCGAGGCCTTTGGCCGCGTGGAACGATGCGAGCGTCACCCCTTCGATGTCGGGGGCGAACTGGTGTTCGGCACGGTCGGCGAGGTCGGCGAGGAAGTCCTCGAGCGGCACGGGCAGCTCCGAGGCCGTCTGATGGGTCTCGGCGAGATCGACGAGGGCTTTGAGCGACTCCCATCTCTGTCGGCTCGCGCCGGGCGGCGGTGGAGTGCGGGTGAAGCCGGCGCTCACGAGCACCTCGGCGACGATCTCCGGCAGGGGTCTGGCCCCGGCGGCGGCACGGGCCGCCCGGAGCATGAGGACGGCCTCCTTGACCTCCTTGCGGGCGAAGAATCGCTCCCCGCCGCGCAGCACATACGGGATCCCGGCGCCCGTGAGCGCCTGCTCGTAGGCGGGGCTCTGCCCGTTGGTGCGGAAGAGGACCGCGATGTCGCGGGGGCGGCGACCCGCCCGCACCTCGGCGGTGATCGCCTGGACGACGCCGAGGGCCTCCGCCTCGTCGGTGGGGTACTCGGTCATCCGCGGAGGCCTGCCCTCGGGATTGTCGGTGCGCAGGCTCAGGGCGGTGCGCGAGGTGTGGCGCAGCAGGCTGTTGGCCGTTGTCACGATCGACTGCGTCGACCGGTAGTTGCGCACGAGGCGGATCGTCGTCGACGACGGAAGGGTCGAGGGCAGCGCCTCGAGGAGGGAGGCGTCGGCGCCGGCGAAGGAGTAGATCGTCTGTGCGGGGTCGCCGACGACGCAGAGGTTCTCCCGGGGTCCCAGCCACCGGGAGAGCAGGTCGAACTGGAGGGGTGAGACGTCCTGGAACTCGTCGACGACGAAGTGCCGGTACTGCTGCCTGATCTCCGCGGCGATGGCCGGGTATTCGGAGAGCACACCGTCGAGGACGAGGAGGACGTCTTCGAAGTCGAGGAGGCGTCCGCGGGTCTTCGCCTCCGAGTAGGCTTCGGCGATGCGGACCATGTCCTCGACCCCGAGGTCGCCGGGAAGGTCCCTGGCCTGCGCCTTCGTCGCATAGTCGGCGATGCCGAGCAGGGAGGCCGCGGCGTACTCGATCTCCGCGGCGACATCGCGGGTCAGCTCCCGGCTGACCTCGATCCCGAGCTCCTGCATCACCGAGGCGAGCACGCCCGTCTTGTTCTCGATGATGCGCGGGAAGTCCCCGGTGGCGAAGCGGTCCCAGAAGAACCGCAGCTGGCGCAGGGCGGCGGAGTGGAAGGTGCGCGCCTGCACGGCGGGCACCCCGAGGGAGCGCAGCCGGGCCCGCATCTCCCCGGCCGCCTCCGCGGTGAAGGTGAGGGCGAGGACCTGGGTGGCGGGGAAGACCTCGGTTGCGATGCCGTAGGCGATACGGTGCGTCATCGCCCGGGTCTTGCCGGTGCCGGCCCCGGCGAGGACGATGACCGGGGAGGAGAAGTGGGTGGCGACCTCACGCTGCTCGTCGTCGAGGGCGGCGAGGAGGCCGGCTGCGCGAGCGTTCACGCGTTCTCCAGCCAGGCGTGCAGAAGCTGCCCGGCGATCGACACGGTGCCCGGTGCGCTCACCCGCCCGGCGGCGATGTCCGCGGTCAGCTCCTCCCTGGTGAACCAGCGCAGTGAGGCGATCTCCGTCTCATCGGCCGCGAAGTCCCTCGTCGTCGCCTCGGCGGAGAATCCGAGCATGAGCGAGCACGGGAACGGCCACGGCTGCGAGCCGAGGTAGCGCGGATTGACCACCGGCAGGTGCGCCTCCTCCCAGATCTCCCGGATCACCGCGTTCTCCAGAGTCTCCCCTGGTTCGACGAACCCGGCGAGGAGGGAGAACCGGTCGGCCGGCCACGCGGCGTTGTTGCCCAGCAGCACGCGTTCGACGCCGTCCTCGTCGGTGTGGACGATGACGACGATGACGGCCGGATCGGTGCGCGGGAAGTGCTCGCTGCCGGTCTCCGGATCCCGGCGCACCCAGCCGCCGGCCACGGGTTCGGTCGGGGTTCCGGTGAGCGGGGAGAACGGGTGGGCGCGGTGCCAGTTGCTCACGGCGACGAGTTCGCAGGCCGGGGATACGTCGACGTCGTCGAGCGCCTCGGCGAGCTCCCGCAGCGGCAGCCACACGGGTTCGGCGCTGTCGATGCCGGAGCCGGGGGCGGTGAGCAGGTCGGTGGCGTCGCGGGCCCGCGAGGCGGCCAGGGCCGTGTCCAGGGTGCTGCGTCCGGCATCGTCGAGGCCGATCCCGATGAAGCGCTGGGTGCCGTCGCGGCCGAGGTAGACCTCGGTCTGGTCGGCTGGGACGAGCCCGCGTTCGGCACGGAAGAGACCGCCACGGGCGACGAGCAGCGAACCGCGGTGTTCGAAGACCGCCAATGCCCCGGCCGCCCACGCCTGCCCCAAGTCACCGCCGCCGCGTCCGAGATGATCGCGGTCGATGCCCTGCCGGGCCAGACTGACGGGCGTGACGAAGGGCAGCGGTTCCATGGCCTCCACGATAGCTCAGCCCCCTGACGCGCCGGACACGCTCAGCGCCCGAATCCCCGGGCAACGGAGACGGCAGACGGTACATTGGGGAAGGTGGATACGAAGGCGCTCAAGTTGGCAGCAGTCGCAGCGACGATGCTCGACGATTTCTCCCCGACGACATGGACCTCCCTGCCGGCACTCGATGCCGGTGTGAGGATCCTCATCACCGACGGGCAGACCGAGTACGTCGCCACCGCGCATACGCGGATCGACCGTTCCGCCGACGCCGGTTCGACCGCCGAGGCGGCCCGCATCTACGAATCCGCATACCCGCACGCCGACTTCACCTGGCCCCACCTGCGAGCGATCACCGAGGTCGAGGAGAGCGTCTTCGCGACCCCGTCCCCGGTGACCGTGACGCTGTCCGACCCGTTGCCGGGCGCCCCGGTCGGCGATGAGCCGATCGCCGATGTGGCCCGGGCCAGTTCGCTCGCCCAGACGCTCGCGACGATCCACTCCGCTGCCCCCGAACCGATCTCCGACGCCGGGTTCCCCGTCGAGGAGCCCTCCCGCTTCCAGTTCCAGATCCTCGACCGTCTCGATCAGGCCGCGGCCACGGGTCGGGTGCCGGCGACCCTGCTCCAGCACTGGGAGGAGGAGTTCGAGAAGGTCGCGCTCTGGCATTTCCTCGCCACCCCGATCCACGGAGCCCTCGACGAGGCGAGCGTCTACACCGATGAGGAGCGCGTCCTCGCTCTCGCCGACATCGGCCGGATGCGCGTGTCCGATCCGGCGATCGATCTCGCCGCCGCCTCGGCGCTCATCGATCCCGCCGCCGTCCCGACGTTCTTCACCGAGTACCGAAACTCCCGGCCCAGGGCCGATGACCACATCGTCACCCGCGCCGAGCTGCTTGCGGAGTTCGCCGTGCTCGACTGGCTGCTCGAGGCCGTCGAGTCCGGCGACGAGGAGGCCATCGCCGATGCTGCGGACCTCCTCACCTCGTTCGATCAGGTGCTGCTGCGCCCCGACGGCTCGGATGTGCCCACGGCCCCCGTGTCCGCCGAGGACGTCGCCGAAGGATCGACCTCCCAGGACAGGGCCGACGGATCCTCGTCGCAGGATCCCGCCGACGACCCCTCGGCCGAGACCGCCCGCTGACCTGTCAGTCGTGGGCCTCAAGCCAGGCGATGACCTCCTCCTCGTCGGGGAGGTCGGTGACGCTGACCACCTCGTCGCTGCCGACGAAGTAGAACGTCCCGGTCACCTCTGAGACCTCGGGGTGGACGCGCTGGACGGCGAACCGGTAGAGCGCGAGCTGCCACTTCATCACCTCGAGCGTCTGCGCATCCGGGGTCTTCGAGGTCTTCCAGTCGACGACCTCGGCGTGATCCCCTGCGATGAAGACGGCGTCGATCTTGCCCGGGACGCGGAAGCGGCCGAGGACGAGTTCGAAGGACATCTCGATCTCCGCCGCCTGACGGGTCGCGAACTCCGAGGCGAGGAACGTCTCCTGGAGGCGTTCGAGCAGGGCCGTGTCCCCGCGGCGTGCGACCTCGTCGTCGTCGACGTCGATGCTCGCCTGCCCGAAGTGACGTTCGACCCACGCATGGAAGCTCGTGCCGATCTCGGCCGCCCGGCTCGGGGGTTCCGGGACCGGCCGCAGGGTCCGAGTGCGGAACGCGTCGGGGTCCCTGCGCCATGAGACGAGGTCGGTCGCCGAGAGCCGATCGGGAAGCCTGCCCGCGGCACTCGGTCGCGGCTGGGTGAGGATGCGCTGGGCTCGCCGGGCGAGGACCGCGACATCCGAGTCACCGCGTGCCAGCGCATCGAGTTCGGGACTGCCGGCGCTCTCCACCCAGGACCCGGCAAGTCGTGCCCAGGCGACCCGGTTCTCCCGCGGCACCGGCCAGATGCTCGTCTCGATCCGATCGGCCGCGGATTCCTCCGCCGGTTCCGGGATCTCCGGGGACAGGCCGGCGGCGGCGACGGCCTCGGTGAGGAACGGGGAGAGCTCGTCCGGGGTGGAGCGGGAGCCCATGAGCTCAGCGCCCAGCCACAGATGATGCTTGGCCCGCGTGAACGCGACGTAGGCCAGGCGGCGTTCCTCCTGTTCGTGGGCGGCGTCGATCTCGGGCCGGATGAACTCGTTCACCCACTCGTCGAGGGCCTTCTTCGTCTCGAACTGCGCCTCCCGCAGGTCGAACTTCACGAGGTGCTCCCGATCCCCGCGCAGCGGATACGGCAGCGAGGTCCGCCCCATCCACCCCTCCTTGTCCCGGGGTTCGGTCGGGAAGTCCTTGACGACGAGCGAGGGAACGGCGACGGCGTCGAACTCGAGGCCCTTCGAGGCGTGGACGGTCATGACGTTGATCGCTCCGGGGGCGACGGTGGGCTCGGCGACGCTGAGGGCGTCCTTGGCCTCCATGAGGGAGAGCCACTCGAGGAATCCCGGCACGCTCGGGCGGTCCACGGACGCGGAGTACTGCGCGGCGGCGGAGAGGAAGCCGTCGATCGCCTGCCGGTGGAGTCGGCGCAGCGCCTCGCTGAGCCCCCAGATGTCGGAGTCGATGCCGGTCTCGTCGAGGGCCGCGCGCACGACGGAGGTGACCGTGCCCGATCCCGAGCGCACCGCGCGCAGGGCCCGGGCGAAGCGGACGAGGCGGGCCCGGGCAGCCGGGCTCAGACCCGTCTCCCGGTTCGCGGGGGTGTCGATGAGCTCGTCGAGGCCCTCGATGATCGTCGGGACGTCGATGGATTCGGGCACGACGTCGTCGGCGACGCTGCGCCGCTCCGCCTCACGGCGGGTGAAGCGCGAGAGCGCGGCGATGTCGGTCGCGCCGAGGCCGAGGAGTCGGCCGCTGAGCAGACGCATCACCTCGTCGCCGGCCATGGGGTCGACGGCGGCGGAGAGCACGGCACGCAGGTCGGCGACGTACGGGTCGGTGAGCAACCCCGAGGACCCGTGGACGTGGACGGCGAACCCGGCGGCTTCGAGCGCCGCACTCACCGGAGCGAAATGGGCGCGTTTGCGGCAGAGCACCGCCGTCGACGACCCGGCGGGCAGGGCGGCGGCCCACTCGGTGAGGCTGCGCAGACCCGCCGTGAGGTAGGTTTCGTCGTGGGCTCCGGAGGAGACGTCGACGACGACCTCGCCCACTCCCGCATCCGGGCGCGTGGTCAGCGGGGTCTCCTGTCGGCCGCCGAGTCCGTCGGCGATCCGGTTGGCCACGGTGAGGATCGAGGCGTCGTTGCGCCAGCTCGTGCTCAGGGTGAGCGGGAGGACATCGGTGAAGTCGGACTCGAACCGGATCATGTTGTCCGCGCTCGCTCCCCGCCAGCCGTAGATCGCCTGCCGGGGGTCGCCGACGGCGGTGACCGCGCTGCGTCCGAAGAGGGTGGAGAGCAGGGTGAGCTGGGCGACCGAGGTGTCCTGGAACTCGTCGAGGAGGACGATCCGCCAGCGGGCCCGTTCGGCGGCCAAGGCCTGCGGCACCTCGTCGACGATGCGCTGGGCGAAGCGGACCTGGTCGGAGAAGTCCATGGCCAGGTGTCGTCGCTTCGCGGTCATGTACTCCCCGGCGAGGACGGCCAGTCGTTTCTTCTCCTCGAGCTTGCGGCGGCGACCGTTCGGGTCGACGGGCTTGCCCTTCGAGGACACGAGGGCCGCCAGGCATTCCTCGAGGTACCCGGTGACCTCGGGGACGTCGCGGCCGTGATCGTTCATCGCCCCCGCGAAGTCGATGATGTCGGCGATCATCGTGTCCCGGGCGTAGCCGCCGGGAATGTCCTCGGGCCCGGCCGCATCGAGGACCTCGGCGGCGATCGTGTGCGCGGCCGCCTCATCGAGGAGGACGGTCTCGGGTTCGATCCCGATGCTCGCCCCGTGCTCGCCGACGATGGCCGCGGCATACGAGTTGTACGTCGAGACCGTCGGGTAGTCGAGGCCGGGCAGGCTGAGGGCGGAGTCCTCGCCGAGGTTGTGCCGCAGCCGGGACAGCAGCACCCGGATCCGACTGCCGAGTTCGCCCACGGCCTTGCGTGTGAATGTCAGTCCCAGGATCTCCTCGGCGGCGACGTGGCCGTTGGCGACGAGCCAGACGACGCGTTGGGAGATCACGGTCGTCTTGCCCGAACCGGCGCCCGCGGTCACCTTCATCGAGGCGGCGGGATCGGCTTCGATGATCCTGCGCTGTTCGTCGCTGGGTCCGAACGCGCGGGCGGGGTCGGCCGCGGTGAGGCGGGCGAGATCGTCGGCGCTGAATCTCATGAGGGGTCCTCCAGCATGTGGGGTCCGATCGCCGGGCACGAGGAGCGGACCGGGCAGGTCCGGCACGTCGTCTGCTCGACGCGGGCCGGGAAGTGGGCGGCGCGCATGCCTGCCGAGACCTCCCCGATGAGGTGCCTCGCCCAAGCGGGGTCCTCGTCGGCGCTCACGGCTCCCTGGAGCCTCGTCGTCGCGCCCGTGCGCCGGAGGAAGACGAGTTCGGCTCCGGCCGAGACCGCGTCGACCGTCCGGCCGTCGGGGAGTTCGAGGATGCCTTCGTCGACGGCCTCCTGATAGACGCCGAGTTGCGCGTGCCGGGCCATCTCGGCTCCTGCCGGCACGAGTCTGCCCGTCTTGAAGTCGACGATGCGCACGCCGTCCCCGACGTCCTCGACCCGGTCGAGACGGCCGGTGACCTTCCACTCCTGACCGAGATCGTCGACCCCAGTCGCGTAGACGCGGGCTTCGACCCCGAGGACAGTGCCCGGGGCATTGTCGATGTACTCGCCGAGGCGGTCGACCATGGCCATCGCCGTCGTGTGCTCGCGGTCGCGCTCCCACTCGGTGGCGAAGTCGAGGCTCGCGAACTCGCGGTCGACGTAGGCGCGGATCGCCGAGGTGGGTCCGTCGGGATGGTGTTCGGCTACGGCGTGGAGGATCGTGCCGAGGTTCTGCGCGGTCGTCGCTCCGCGGTCGCCGCCGTGGCGGGTGAGGAACCAGCGCAGGGAGCAGTCGGAGAACGTCTCGACCTGGGAGGGTGAGATCGTCACGACGTCGTCGGCGTCGAAGAGCGGGGCGGTGGAGCTGATGTCCTCGGCCTCCCGCCAGTCCTCGGGTGAGCCCGTCTCGGCACCGGCAGCGGTCAGGGCGGCGCTCAGTTGCGCCCACTGCCGTGTCTGCTCGTCCGGTGCGGTCGACCCGTCTTCGGCCGGCCCGGTACCGGCCAGATCGTTCCCGGTCTGCCCCTCCCCGGCCGAGAGGGTGCCCGCGTCCTTGGCGGCGGTGAGCAGATGGGCGCGGGCGAGCGAGGCGATCTCGGTGAGGTCGAGCGGCGGCAGTTCGCCCTCGTCGGTGATCGCATACCCGTCGGCTCCCGACGCACCCCGCTGGGTGCCGGCGGCGATGACGTCGAAGAACGCCGACGGTGAGCGTTCGGCGTCGGAGAGCGCGGTGACGATGACGTGCTCCGAGGCGCGGGTGAGCGCGGTGTAGAACAGCTCGGCCTCCTCACGGAGGTTCGTCCGCTTCGCGTGGGCGTGGTAGCCGGGCGCGGCGGTGATCGGCTCACTGCCGTCGAGCAGGGCGACGAGGTCGCCGAGGCCGAGCATCCCGCCGCGCAGCTTCGGGTTTGGCCACACTCCCTCGTCGACCTCGGCGATGATGACGCACGGGACCCGGACGTGCGCGAGCGAGGCCGGGGTGCCCACGCGCACATGGTCGGCGAAGCCGGCCGTGCGGGCCAGCGAGTCCTGCGCGATGTCCTGCTCGGCGACGATCCCGGCGAACGACCGTGCGGTGAAGCCGCCGCGGTCGGCGATCTTCTCCGCGAGAGTGAACAGCCGCAGCACGGAGTCGAGGCGGGCCCCGGCCTGCCCGTCGGGATCGCGCAGCGCCTCGGCCTGCCAGCGGTCGGCGACACCGGAGGCGTCCCAGATCGCCCACAGCGCGGAGTGCGGATCGGCCTCGGCGTTCTCGCCGGCTGCCCGCAGCATGCGGGAGAGTGTGGTGAGGCCGGGGATGTCGGTGACGTCCTCGGTGCTGCGCAGCGCGAGCGCGAGGGCGGCGGTGCTGTCGGCGGCGGGGAAGCGCGTGCGCACGAGACGGCGGAAGCGACGCTGTGCGACCGGGTCGAGGCGGATGTAGACGCTGCCGGCCAGTTCGAGGGCGATCGCCGTGAGCGTCTCGTCGCGGTCGAGTCCCGGGGCGTGGGACAGCAGTTCGAGCAGCGGCGCGGTGGCCGGGTCGACGTTGAGGGGTTGGACGATCGTCGCCGTCGCCGTGCCCGCCGCCTGGAGTTCGCCCGCCATGACCCGGGCGGTCGAGGCGTTGCGGCAGATGACGGCGACGTCGGAGTGCGCGTGCCCGTCGGCGACGTACTCGGCGATGCGGCGTGAGAGGTAGCGATGCTGCGAGGCGGCGCTGGAGAAGACGTGCGCTTCGATCGGAGGTGCGCTCACCCCGTCGTCGGCCCCGGTCGCCTCCGGCGCTGAGGAGGCCTCCGGCTCTCCGGCACCCTCCGCTTCTCCAGCACCCTCCGGCTCTCGGACAATCTCCGGTTCTCCGACGCTGCCGGCCACCTGCGGTCTGGGCATGTGCCCGAGGGACCACCGGGTGGTGATGCGCGCCCCGAAGTCATCGCAGACCTCCCGCAGCCCGGCATCGGTCCCGTGGACCTCGGTGAGGACGATCGTCCTGTGCGCCCGGGAGGCCGCAGCGCGGTCGAGCACGGAGGCGTCGGCTCCGTGGAAGCGGCCCGTGACGGTCTCGGGGGTGCCGAAGAGCGCGATCGCGCATCCCCGCTCCCGCAGCGCCTCGAGCAGTCCCCAGCTCGCGGCGGGGAAGTCCTGGACTCCATCGGCGAGGACGACGGTGGGCACCCGGTCGGGAGCGAACGACCACGGCCGGCCCGCGGTCACCTCGGCGGGTTCGCGGACGATCTCGAACGCCGCCCGAGCGAGCACGGTGGCCGCGTCGATGCCGCCGTAGCCGGGCATGCTCATGATCCCGAGGTACTCCTCGAGCACGGTGTGCAGCGCCGCCCACCTGGGGTCGGGGGCGACCGTGAGCACCCGGTCGAGTGCGGACAGACCGGAGTCGAAGACGAGCTCCCCCGCCTCGGTGGGGGCGGGCATGCGGACGCCGAAGTCGAACTCCATGACCCGGTTGAGGGCATCGCGGACCTCGGTGCGGAACGCCGAGGTGGCGCGCACCTCGGCGGTGATGTCGGCAGGCCAGTCCGGTCGGCGACCGTGCCCGGCTTCGTGCCCGGCGAGGAGGTCGGCGAGGAAGACGTCCTGGTCGGCACCCGAGACGAACTCGAGGTCCTCCCCCGTCGCCGTCGCGTGCGCGGCCCGGACCACACCGTAGGCGAACGAGGACAGGCTCCGGGCGGGGGCGGACCGCAGCACCGCCTCGGCGGGCACGGGCAGGGTGTTGCGGAGGACGTCGGCGTGGTCGCGGTCGGGGGTGAGGACGAGGACGGAGGACGGATCGGTTGAGGTCACGAGTCGGCCGTAGACCTCGGTGAGCAGACTCGTCTTGCCGGTGCCCGGACGCCCGACGATCGCACATGAGGTGCGGGCCAGCAGTGCGGCGGTGAGCTCGGAGGTCAGATCGTCCATGGACTCATTCCATCACGGACCGCTGACACGGCCGATCCGCCCGGCTCACGCCCCGACTTCGCGTAACATTGGAGGATGCCGGGCCCGCAGCAGAGAATGCCCCGTGAACAGCGACGAGACCAGTTGGTCGGGGTCGCGCGTGCGGTCTTCGCCGGCCGCGGCTACCGGACGACGTCGATGGACACGATCGCCGAGGAGGCGGGCGTGTCGAAGCCCGTGCTCTACCAGCACTTCGCGTCGAAGCAGGACCTCTACCTCGCTCTCATCGACGACTCGGCCAGGCACCTGGCCGGTCAGGTCGAGCACGCGCTCAACTCGACCGATGACCCGCGCGGACGGATCCGCGCGACCTACCGGGCGTACTTCGACTTCGCGATCTCCCATCGTGAGGAGTTCGTCATCCTCTTCAACTCCGACGTCTACGAACCCGCCGCCCAGGCCAGGGTGCGGGCGATGCGCGAGGGCACGGTGGCGAGCATCGTCTCCGCCCTGCAGAGCTTCACCGATCTCGACGACGCCGAGGCGGACCTGCTGTGCCGGACGCTCATCGGCACCGCCGAGGTCGTCATCAAGCAGATCGAGGCCACCCACGAGATCGACATCGACGCGACCGTCGACCTCCTCACGCAGATGAGCTGGGGCGGGCTGAGCTCCTTCGCCACCGTCGTCCGGTAGAGTCCGCGGGTGCCTGCACCTCGCGTTCGCTCACAGCCGAGCGATGGCGGGAAGTTCCCGACGCTGTGCGGACGTTAAGCTGAACACGACCACCAACGCCACAAGGAGAACCATGGAAATCAAGATCGGCGTCCGCCAGTCCCAGCGCGAGATCGTCCTCGAGACCGACGAGTCCGCCACCGAGCTGGCCGCACGCATCGAGGACGCCGTCAAGGCCGAGGCCCTGCTCACGTTCACCGACACGAAGGGCCGTCAGGTCTTCGTTCCCTCGACCGCTCTCGGCTACATCGAACTCGGCACCGAGGCTGTGCGCCGCGTCGGATTCGGCGCCGCCTGAGTCATACGGCCTGAGCCGCGCCACCTGCGGACGCGCCGCGCGAGTTGCGCCGGATGCGGACGCGCCGGATGCGGACGCGCTCGCACACGTCGTACATGAAAACAGAGGAGCCCGGTCATTGCGACCGGGCTCCTCTGTTTCTACACGGAGCAGCTCGCCTAGGCGACGAGGCCGAGGGCGGACATCCGCCGCGAATGGTTCGCCGTCACCGCGGGGATCGCCTCGACGACGAGATCCTCCTCGATGCCGAGGACGGGGCCGGTGAGCATCTGGCGGGCCCGGCCGAGGGTCTCGGCGACGAGCTTGCGCCCCCACAGTGCCAGACGGGACGCCAGCTGCGTGTCCTCGGCGACATCGGCGGTCAGACGATTGCGGACGTAGTCAGAGGCCCGTGTATCATCGAGAACAGCAATTGCCAGGCTGTGCGCGGGCTCTTCGAGCTTGTCGGCCGCCATGCGATAGAAGTCGTTCATGATCCCGTCGAAGACGAAGCCCTTCATGAGGCTCTCGTGCCAGTCACGGGGACGAGTCCTCTCCGCGAGCACCGAGAACGTCGGTTCGAAGAGCCGGCAGAGCTCGATCACATCCTGGCCCGAGTCACTGATGCGCGCCGAGAGCTCTTCGAAGTGCGAGAATGAGTGCGATGCCAGTCGTGACAGAGTGACTGTGTCGTCGAGATCGAGGGCTGTGGAGGCATTCGTCGCCATTCTCTCGAAGGCGGTGAGCTCACCGTAGGCGACCAGCGCGAGCGTTGCAGCATCAGCACTGGCCAAGAGGTGCGAATCGGGCATAGGTCAAGAGTACCGGTTCGCCACCATCACGAGCGCGAAGGCGCCAAAAGGAGTTTGAGACATGGCGGAGACAGACGCCGATTTCGCTGAGTTGGGGGTCTCCGGACCGATCGTGGCCTCGCTGGCCGCCGCGGGCATCACCCATCCCTTCCCCATCCAGGCGATGACCCTGCCCGTGGCGCTCTCGGGCGCCGACATCATCGGGCAGGCGAAGACCGGAACGGGCAAGACGCTCGGCTTCGGCATCCCGCTGCTCCAGCGGGTCACCGGCAAGGACGAGCCCGGCGGCCAGCCCGCCGACGGCGCCACGCGTCTGCCGCAGGCCCTCGTCGTCGTCCCCACCCGCGAACTCGCCAAGCAGGTCGCCCAGGACCTCGTCACCGCATCGAGCCAGCGCAACATCGACATCGTGACGATCTACGGCGGCAAGGAGTTCGAACCGCAGATCAATGCGCTGACCGCAGGCGTCGACGTCGTCGTCGGCACCCCCGGTCGCCTCCTCGACCTCTACGGCCGCAAGGTGCTCAAGCTGAGCAAGGTCCGCACCGTCGTCCTCGACGAAGCCGACGAGATGCTCGACTTGGGCTTCCTCCCCGACGTCGAACGCATCATCGCGGCCCTGCCCGCGAACCGGCAGACGATGCTCTTCTCCGCGACCATGCCCGGCGCCGTCATCACCCTCGCCCGCCGGTACATGAACCGTCCCACCCACATCCGGGCGCACGACAACGAGGACCTCTCGCTCACGGGCAAGAACACCACCCAGTACGTCTACCGCGCGCACGCGATGGACAAGAGCGAACTCGTCGCCCGCATGCTCCAGGCCGAGGGCCGGGGTCGGACGATCATCTTCACGCGCACGAAGCGCACCGCCGACAAGCTCGCCGCCGAACTCACCGACCGCGGATTCGCGGTGCGCGCGCTGCACGGCGACCTCGGCCAGGCGCAGCGGGAGAAGGCACTGAAGTCCTTCCGCGACGGCGTCGTCGACGTCCTCGTCGCCACCGATGTCGCCGCCCGCGGCATCGACATCGACGACGTCACCCATGTCGTGAACTTCCAGTCGCCTGAGGACGAGAAGACCTACGTCCACCGGATCGGGCGCACCGGTCGCGCCGGCAACTCCGGGGTCGCGGTCACCCTCGTCGACTGGGACGACATGCCCCGCTGGCGGCTGATCAACAAGGCGCTCGGCCTCGACCACGACGAACCCGCCGAGACGTATTCGACCTCGCCGCACTTCTTCACCGACCTCGGCATCCCCAAGGGCACGAAGGGCCGCCTGCCCCACAAGCATGGGGAGAGCACCGACAACACGGGTGAGGAGCGGCCGCGTCGCCGCCGCGGTTCGTCGTCGAAGTCGGACTCCCAGGGGTCGTCGTCCGATTCCCGCCGAGGCGGCGGCTCGGATCCCCGCCGAGGCGGCGATGGGGATGCGGATGCCCCGCGCAAGCCGCGGAGGAACCGTGAGCGTCGCCGCACCCGCGGCGGCAAGCCCGTCGGCCGCGCCAGCCGCTCGGAGTCCTCGGACACGAACGCCGAGTAGTCCCGCCTCGGCGGGCTTCCCTGCCCAGCCGACGCACCACAGCACGACAGCGCCCCGCCCCGATTCCTTCGAGGCGGGGCGCTTCGCGTGTGTGCCGATCGCTGTACCCGCTGCTCATGTGCGACGACAGCCGCTGGCAGCGGGCTCTCCTCAGCCCTGGATGAACTCGACTCCCCCGGGGCGGCTCGCGGCCCGGTCGAGGAGTTTGGCGAGCATGTGCTCGGACGTCGAATGCTCGCCGAGGCGGTTGGGCTTGCCTGTGCCGTGGTAGTCCGAGGAGCCGGTGACGATGAGGTCGTTGTCGTGGGCGAGCCGGCGCATGATCTCGCGTTCGTTCGGCGGGTTGTCCCGGTGGTCGACCTCGAGACCGTCGAGGCCGGCGGCGATGAACTCGCGCATCGCCGCATCCGAGACGACGAGACCCCGCATGGCCGCCCGCGGATGGGCGAAGACGGAGACGCCCCCCGCCTCGGCGATGAGGCGGATCGCGGTGATCGGGTCGATCGTCGGCAGGGTCACGTGGTACTTGCCGTGGCTGGAGAGGATCGACGCGAACGCCTCGGAACGGGTCTCGACGATGCCGGCGGCCACAAGCGCATCGGCGATGTGGGGTCGCCCGATCGTCGCGTCCTCCCCGGCGACGGAGAGCACGGCATCCATGTCGATGGGATAGTCCTCGGCGAGGCGGTCGATGATGAGGTGGGTGCGGTCGAGGCGCGAGCGCCTCGTCTCCTCGACGACGCTGGCCAGGCCCGTCGCGTACGGGTCGTGGAGATAGGAGAGGAGGTGGACGCTCACCCCTTCGTGACGGCAGGAGATCTCCATACCGCGGACGAGCCCGAGCCCGTAGACCCGGGCAGCCTCCTCGGCGGGAGCCCACCCTGCGGTCGTGTCATGATCGGTGATGCCGACGACGTCGATGCCTTCCATCGAGGCTTCTGAAACGAGTTCGGACGGGCTCTGTGTCCCGTCCGAGAACGCCGTGTGCGCATGGAGATCGATGACCATGGGCCCCAGTCTATCCACTCGCCGAGGCGGTGCTTCCCCGCGACTCGAAGCCGGTGCTGCCCCCGTGCCTAGAATGGAGGCATGACTGAGCACAGCGCCGCCAGCACGGACACCGACCAGCCCCTGACCGACCGCGTGAACAACCGCTCGCACCGCCCGAACTCGAAGGCGTTCCGCGACTTCGTCGCCTCCGGCTGGGACCGCACCCCGCTCGATGCCCAGGCGCTGGACGCCGCCGGCTTCACGCCTGAGCGCCGCGCGAAGGTCTCCGCCGCGTTCCCCGGTGAGCGCCTCGTCATCCCCGCAGGCTCGCTCAAGGTCCGCTCGAACGACACCGACTACCGCTTCCGCGCCCACTCGGCGTTCATCCACCTCACGGGCCTCGAGACCGACTCCGAACCCGACGCCGTCCTCGTCTTCGAACCCGAGGGCGAAGAGCACACCGTCACCCTCTACTTCCGCCCCCGGGCGGGAGCCGACACCGAGGAGTTCTTCTCCGACGCCCGCTACGGCGAGTACTGGGTGGGTCCGCGAGCCGACGAAGAGGCGATGGCGACGATGACGGGCATCGCCACGGCCTCCTCGGCGACCGTCGACGATGCGATCACGAAGGACCTCGGGGCGATCTCCGTGCGCCTGCTGCGCGCGGCCGACACCCGCATCGACTCCGTCATCGACCTCGCCCGCACCCAGGTCCAGGCCGACCTCGAGACCTCGGAGGCCGGGGACGCGGAGCTTGCGCAGATGCTCTCCGAACTGCGCCTGATCAAGGACGACCACGAGATCGAGCAGATGCGACAGGCCGTGGCGATCACCCGCGCCGGCTTCAACAACGTCGTCGCCTCCCTGCCCACGGCTGTGGCCCACCGCCGCGGTGAGCGCGTCATCGAAACAGCCTTCGAGACCGCGGCCCGCAGCGACGGCAACGGCATCGGCTACGACACGATCGCAGCCTCGGGCAACCATGCGTGCACCCTCCACTGGATCCGCAACGACGGCGTCGTCGCAGACGGCGACCTCGTCCTCGTCGACGCCGGAGCCGAAGTCGACTCCCTCTACACCGCCGACATCACCCGCACCCTGCCCGTGTCCGGGACCTTCACCGAGGTGCAGGGGCGGATCTACGACGCCGTCCTCGCCGCCTCCGACGCCGCGTTCGCCGTCGCCGCCGAGCACGCCCAGCGCCCCGTGAGGTTCCGTGAGGTCCACGAGGCGGCCATGGAGGTCATCGCCGCCCGCCTCGAGGAGTTCGGCATCCTCCCGGTCACCGCCGCCGAGGCGCTCTCCCCCGAAGGCCAGCAGCACCGCCGGTGGATGGTCCACGGCACCAGCCACCACCTCGGCCTCGACGTCCACGACTGTGCGCAGGCCCGGGCGGAGATGTACCTCGACGCCGTCATCGAACCCGGCATGGTCTTCACGATCGAACCCGGCCTGTACTTCAAGGCCGACGACCTCCTCATCCCGGAGGACTTCCGCGGCATCGGCGTGCGCATCGAGGACGACGTCCTCGTCACCGCCGAGGGTGTGGAGAACCTCTCCGCCGACTTCCCGCGCACCCGCGCCGAGGTGGAAGCCTGGGTCCAGGGACGATGACCGCGACCCGCGGGCGGGGGATCCTCGAGGTTCCGGGGATCTCGCTCGGTCATGCCGGCCAGCTCACCCCCGAGCGGCTCACCGGCGTCACCGTGCTCCTCCCGCCCGCGGGCTCGAGTGTGAGCGTCGACGTCCGCGGCGGGGGTCCGGCCACCCACGAGACCGATGTCCTCTCCCCGCTCGCCCACGCCTACGGCGCGGATGCGCTCGTGCTCACGGGCGGGTCCGCAATCGGCCTGCGCTCGATCGCCGGAGTCTCCCAGGTGCTCGCCGAGGCGGGGCGCGGCTTCCCCGCCCCCGGGCTGACCGACGCGGTCGTGCCGATCGTGCCGGGGGCGGCGATCTACGACCTCGGGCGCGGCGGGCAGCCCGCTCCCCCGACGATCACCGACGGTGCCGACGCCGCCCGCGCCGCCCTGGCCGAAGTCGGACCGGCCGAAGTCGGACTGGGCGGAGTCGGCACGCCCGACCGCGATGCCGGCGCCGCTGGACCGGCGGCGCCCGTGGACGTCCGGGGCAGCCTCGGCGTCGGATGCGGGGCACGGGCCGGAAGGCAGACCCTGCGCAGCTCTCTCGGCTCCGTGTCGGTGTCCGTGCCCGGCGGGTACACGGTCGCAGCCCTCGTCGTCGCCAACCCGTTCGGGACGATCGGCACCGAGTCCGGGGCGCTGTGGGCGGGACCGCTGCTCGACGAGTTCGGCTTGGACCTGCCGCCGCTGCCCGGGCTGCCGGTCCCCGACCCCGCACCGACCGCCTCGGCGACGAACACGACGCTTGCGATCGTCGCCACCGACGCCTGCCTCGACACGGCGCAGACCGCGTGCCTGGCCGCCGGCGGGCATCCGGGCATCGCCCGAGCCGTGCGCCCTTCGCACACGCTCGCCGACGGTGACACCGCCTTCGCCCTCGCCACCGGTGACCTCCCCCTGCCGGATGACCCCGCCGAGGCGGGCGCCGCCCTCATCGCGCTCACCGCGGCGGCCGCGGACGCGATCACCCTGGCGATCGTCGACGCCGTGGTCAGCGCGAGCCCGCTCGATGAGTCCTGGGGTCAGCCGCCGACGCTTGCCGACATCGCCCCCGACTTCGCCGCAGCGTTCTCCGCCATCCCCTAGCAGCAGGCACCGCGCACGAGCCCGAACATCTGCACGACAAGCTGACTTGAACACTCGGACGTGACGCGGACGACGCTGAAGCCCACCGGGTCACGAAGTAGGCTTGGGACCATGAGTGGCTCCTCGAAACGCGTCTTCGTCGCCCGCCTCATCTCCGCCCCGGTCTTCGACCCGCTCGGGGACCAGGTGGGCCGTGTCCGCGACGTCGTCATCGTCTACCGCACGACGATGCGCCAGTTCCCGCGCGTCATCGGACTCGTCGTCGAAGTCCCCGGACGCCGCCGCGTGTTCGTCCCGATGGGCAGGGTGACCTCGATCGACGCCGGTCAGGTCATCACGACCGGCCTGGTCAACATGCGCCGCTTCGAACAGCGGCGCTCGGAGACGCTCGTCGTCAACGACCTCCTCGACCGCCGACTGCGGCTGCGCGAGGACGACTCCCCCGTCCAGATCGAGGACGTCGGGATCGAACAGCAGGTCAACCGCGACTGGGAGGTCACCCGCCTATTCGTCCGCCGCGTCCAGGAGCGCACCGCGTTCTCCGCCTTCCGGCGTCGCGGGGAGACGATGCAGATCTCGTGGTCCGACGCCGACCACCCGGCCGACTCCGCACAGGACCAGGAGGCCACGCAGCTCATCGCGGCCTACCAGGACACGAAGCCCGCCGACCTCGCCGACGTCCTCTTCGAGATGACCCCCGAACGCCGTCTCCAGGTGGCTCGGGCGCTCGACGACGAACGCCTCGCCGACGTCATCGAGGAGCTGCCCGATGACACGCAGGTCGAACTCCTCTCCGCCCTCGACACCGAACGCGCGGTCACCGTGCTCGAGGAGATGGAGCCCGACGACGCCGCCGACCTCCTCGGCGAGCTCACCGATGAACAGGCCGAGCAGTTCCTCACGCTCATGGAACCCGACGACGCCGAGGACGTGCGCACCCTGCTCTCCTACGACGAGCACACCGCGGGCGGTCTGATGACGACCGAACCGGTCATCCTCACCCCGGAGACGACCGTCGCCGAGGCGCTCGCCCACGTCCGCCGGGAGGATCTGCCGCCCGCGCTCGCCGCCGCCGTCTTCATCTGCCGTCAGCCCATCGAGACGCCCACGGGCAAGTACCTGGGCCTCGTCCACATCCAGGAGATGCTGCGCCATCCCCCTCACGAGGCGGTGGGCATCATGCTCGACACCGAGGTCGACCCCATGCCGCCGGACACGTCGCTGGCCGAGGTGACGAAGTTCCTCGCGGCGTACAATCTTGTGTCGGTGCCGATCACCGACGACAACGACCGGCTCATCGGCGTCGTCACGGTCGACGACGTCCTCGACGAACTGTTGCCCGAGGACTGGCGCACGACCGGTCGCGATGACCACAGAAGGGGGTAACCATGCCGACCGACGATTTCGACGTCCCCCGCTCCTCCAAACGCAAGCTGCCCCGGTTCGCGATCTCCCCGGAGACCTTCGGCCGCGGCGCCGAGGCGTTCGCCCGCTTCATGGGCACCCCGGCGTTCCTTGTCGGGATGACGGTCTTCTGCGCCGTGTGGCTGCTGTGGAACACCCTGCTGCCCGAGGCGGTCCAGTTCGATCCGCGATCGCTCAACTTCACCCTGCTCACCCTCATCCTCTCCCTCCAGGCCTCCTACGCAGCACCGCTGATCCTGTTGGCGGAGAACCGCAGCGCCGACCGCGACCGGGTCGAGTTCGAACACGACCGGCAGCGGGCCGAACGCAATCTCGCCGACACCGAGTATCTCGCCCGTGAGGTCGCGGCCCTGCGGATCGCGATGCGCGAGGTCGCCACGCGTGACTTCATCCGCTCCGAGCTCAAGGACCTGCTCAAGGAGCTCGAGGAGGAGAACCGGGACGAGCCGGCAGGGTCGAAGGCCCGCGAGAAGGGAAAGGGATGACCCGATGACAGAGACTCCGAAGACAGAGGATCCGACGACACAGAACCCGACGACCGCGGGTCCGACGACCGAGACCGTGACCGAGGCGCTGAGGACGGTCATCGACCCCGAGATCCGGCGGAACATCGTCGAGCTCGACATGGTCTCCGACATCAGCATCGACGGCGGCCGGGTCACCGTGACCGTGCTACTCACGATCGCCGGCTGCCCGCTCAAGGACACGATCACCCGCGACACCGAGGCGGCGCTGAAGAAGGTCGCAGGCGTCACCGAGGTCACCGTCGAACTCGGCACGATGACCCCTGAACAACGCACGGCGATGCGGGAGAAGCTCCAGGGCACAGGGGTGCGTGAGATCCCGTTCGCCAAGTCTGGTTCGCTGACGAAGGTCTACGCGATCGCCTCCGGCAAGGGCGGGGTCGGGAAGTCCTCGGTCACCGCGAATCTCGCTGCGGCGCTCGCGAAGCAAGGGCTGCGGGTCGGGCTCGTCGACGCCGACATCCACGGCTTCTCGATCCCCACGATGTTCGGCCTCAGCGGCCAGCCCACCCGGGTCGACGAGATGATCATCCCCCAGGTCGCCCACGGGGTGAAGGTGATGAGCATCGGCATGTTCGTGCCCGGCAACCAGGCCGTCGTGTGGCGCGGTCCCATGCTCCACCGTGCCCTCCAGCAGTTCCTCACCGACGTCTTCTGGGGCGACCTCGACATCCTCCTCCTCGATCTGCCCCCGGGCACCGGGGACATCGCGATCTCCGTGGCCCAGCTGCTGCCCGACTCCGAACTCCTCGTCATCACCACCCCCCAGCAGGCCTCCGCGCAGGTCGCGGAGCGGGCCGGTGCGATCGCCACCCAGACCCACCAGCCGATCGCCGGGGTCGTGGAGAACATGTCGTGGATGGAGATGCCCGACGGCACCCGCGTGGAGGTCTTCGGCTCCGGCGGCGGCCAGGTCGTCGCCGCCAACCTCACGGAGACGACGGGCACCGAGGTCGAACTCCTCACCCAGATCCCCCTCGACACCGCGGTGCGGGAGGGCTCGGATTCGGGCACCCCCGTCGTCCTCTCCGCCCCCGACTCCCCTGCCGCGCAGGCGCTGGAGACACTCGCGACTCGGCTCGCGCAGCGCTCCCGCGGGCTGTCCGGACGGTCCTTGGGTCTCAGCCCGGTCTGAGCCGGTCTCTGCCCCCGGAGGGCGGGTGTCCAGACTGGGTGCCGGCTCCGTTTCGCGTAACGGTTTCGTCATCCGCGCAACGATCGGGCATCGATCGTGTGATCTATGCCCCTGACGTCTGTAGTCGACCACCCCACAGTTCGACTGTCATCCCTGGTCAGGTCGGTGATCCTCGGTCCCCTCGCCGAGGCGGTCGACGAATCCTGCGTCCGCGGCGGCCCCTAGACTGGAGAGCACATCCCCTGCAGTCTCCCGCTAGGACCTCGCCTTGACCCACACCC
Source organism: Brevibacterium ammoniilyticum (assembly GCF_038429965.1). Taxonomy (NCBI): domain Bacteria; kingdom Bacillati; phylum Actinomycetota; class Actinomycetes; order Micrococcales; family Brevibacteriaceae; genus Brevibacterium; species Brevibacterium ammoniilyticum. Next base: position 410,086 of record NZ_BAABNP010000001.1, on the reverse strand, counting down.
CCCTGCGGCCGTTTTCGTCCTTGAGGCGCGCCGCGGCTCTCACCGCTGCGTCGACCGCCCTCATCCTCCTCTCCGGCTGTACGGTCGCCGGGCAGAACCGCGACGACGACGCGACCGACGAGGCCACCGTGGAGGCCTACCGCAAGACCTCCGCGGACAACCTCGCAACCCTGACGAAGGCGCTGCGCAGCTACGCCGTCGTCGACGAGACCTCCACGCCGGGGCTCAACGCCCACCTCTTCGGCCTGCCGGGCGCGACGTCGCTGGGTGCGGAGACCGAGAAGGTCGTCCTCGACAGCTTCGAGGCCGCCGGTGCCTTCGCGGGACGCAAGGCCTTCGATCCCGTGCTCACCGATCCCTCCCAGCGCTGGGAGGCGGCGGCCTTCGCGACCCCGCAGACCGCCTCGGCGAGCCCGACACCGACCTCCGACCCCACCGCGGACGGTGCCGACGGTGACGTCGACATCAGCAACCGGATCATCGCCGCCGGCGGTTCCTACCTCGTCAGCGCCGTGAGCCAGAAGGAGAACGCCGGATCGGGCGCGACCCAGACTCCCTCGCAGTCTCCGACGGCGAAGTCCGCGGGCTCGACCCGCGCGTTCGTCACCGACCTCGCGAGCGACACCACCGTCGATGCCGGCGAGCTCTTCACCGGCGACGTCGATCCCGCCGCGCTCTCCGCCGACGACACCGGCACCCTGTCGACGGGCGGCAAGGCCGTGCCGGCGGACGGTCTGAGCGCACTCGGCAAGAAGGTCGCCAAGGCGCTGCACACTCCCCTGACCCTGCCTGCCGACGCCGATGACCGGGATCCGGACTTCTCGTGCGCGCTGCTGCCGTGCGTGGCCCTGACCTACGACGACGGGCCCGGTGAGACCGACGTCGAGGACCGTCTGCTCAGCGCGGCGAAGACCGCGAACGTGCGGCTCACCTACTTCCTGCTCGGCAAGAACGTCAAGCACAACCCCGGGGTCGTCAAGCGCATGGCCGAGGCCGGACACGAGATCGGCAACCACTCGTTCAACCACCCGCAGCTGTCGAGGAAGTCCCCGGACGCCGTGAAGAAGCAGATCGAGGACACTGACAAGGAGATCGAAGCCGCCGGCGGCGGGAAGTCGACCCTGGTCCGCCCGCCCTACGGCGCGCTGACGAAGGCCACCGCGAAGGCGCTCGGCCACCCCTCGATCATGTGGGACGTCGACACCGAGGACTGGCGGTCGAAGAGCGCCTCGATGGTCGTCCAGTCGGTGCAGACCGCGACGAAGCCGGGATCCGTCGTCCTCATGCACTCGATCCATCCCTCCACCGTCGACGCCGCCCCCGAGGTCTTCAGCACCGTGCTCGACAAGGGCTTTTACCCGGTGACGGTCACCGACCTGTTCGCACCCCAGAAGCTCGAGAAGAGCGCCGAGTACTTCTGCCGCGGCTACTCGAACACGCTGTGCTCGAACCCCGAGCACCCGGACGTGCGCCGGAACTGACCGCACTGAGACACACGACAGCCCCGAGGTGACCGAAATGTCGCCTCGGGGCTGTTGCGTAGCTGGTGCTGAAGATCAGGTCGCGTCGGGGTCGGGCTTCCAGTCGCGTGGGCTGGTCCGGCATTCGCTGCATCTGAGATCAAGGCGCAGGCCGAGCGTCAAGCACCGCAGGGTTGTCGGGACTTCGCTGCGCCTGAGATCAGGTCGCGTCGGGGTCGAACGGGGCCGGGGCGGACCGGTCGCGCTTGGCGTGCTGGGCCTGGAAGCGTTCGATCGGAGAGCGCTGTACCGCTCCGGCACCCGCACCCGCCGTTGCGGCACCCGCCGTTGCGGCACCCGCCGAGGCTGTGCCCGACGAGCCGGTGTCGGTCGATGCGGGATTCGATCCCGCCGACGTGTTCTCGGTCGTCGATCCCGACGCCGAATCCTGCTCACGGCGCTTGGCTTCGCGGATCGCCGAATCCTCTTCGACGAGCGCTTCGCGCACGATGCGACGCGGATCGTACTGGCGGGGATCGAGCTTCTGCCAGTCGACGTCCTTGAAGTCGTCGCCGAAATCGCGTTTGACGTTGTCCTTCGCGCCTTCGGCCATGCGGCGGAGCTGACGGACGAGATCCCGCAGCTTCTGCGCGTATTCGGGGAGGCGTTTGGGCCCGATCACCACGAGTGCGACGATCACGAGGATGACCATCTCGGTCCCATTGATGCCCATGAACATGGTCTCCATTCTAACGTCTGCGCAGTAGGCTCATCTCCAGGCGGACTCTCAGTGGACACTAACCGACGGAAGGAGAGGAATGGACGACATCGTCGTCGAACGGGTGCTGCGCATCGTCGAACTCGTCCCCGCCGGCCGGGTCGTCAGCTACGGCACCGTCGGCATCGTCGCCGACTGCACTCCGCGCTACGTCGGCCGGGTGATGAAGGAGTTCGGGTCGAATGTGACATGGTGGAGGGTCGTCAACGCCGCCGGCCGACTGCCTGCGGAGCTGTTGGGGCGCGCCCGGGAGAAGTGGGCCGACGAAGGCACCGCACACAGCAGGGACAAGGCGCTCACCTCGGCGTTCCTCACCCCTGAGGCACTCGACGCGCTGTGGTCCGCGCACGGAACAGACCCCGATGAGCGGTTAGACTGAAGCGGAAGCAGCAGGGAAAGCGAGGGGCGTTTGTCACGCGAGCACGCCGGAGATGTCACATTCTCGGAGCAGTACAACGGACCCGATGCGCTCCTCGACGCCGCCCGCACCCTCTCCCACGACTACGGGCTCACTCCCGTCTCCCAGACCACCTCGTCCGCGCTCACGCTCATGGCCCGCCTGCTCCGCCCCGTCGCCGCCGTCGAAGTCGGCACGGGCACGGGCACTGCGACCCTCGCCCTGCTGCGGGGCATGCCGAACGCCGGGATACTCACCTCGATCGACACGAATTCGACCGTCCAGGGCGCTGCCCGTGACCTCATCGACCTAGCCGGCATCCGCCCGGGACGCCTGCGGCTGATGAGCGGACGCGGCGAAGAGGTGCTCGGACGTCTCGCCCCGGGGGCCTACGACCTCGTCGTCCTCGACATCGACCCGACGGGACTGGAGAGGATGTTCGAACCGGCGCTGCGCCTGCTCGACACGCACGGTCTCCTCGTCATCCATCAGACGCTGCTCTCCGGTGCCGTCGCCGACCCCGTCGACCGGTCCGCGCGCACGCAGGCGGCACGGTCCCTGCTCAGTCGCCTCGGCGAGCAGGAGAGGCTCGAACGCGTCCTCCTGCCCATCGGCGAGGGCCTGCTCACCCTGCAGAAGACCTGGAGCTGACCACCGCGTTCAACTCATGGTCGGTCCGTGAATGACGAAGCAGCAGAGACTTCGTCTCTGCTGCCGTCTGTCCGAGTCGTGCTCAGATGCCCAGGGTCTCCGCCAGAGTATCGTGGAGAGCCGTCGCCTCATCGGCGCTGAGTTCGATCACGAGTCGCCCGCCACCCTCGACAGGAAGCCGCATCACCATGCCTCGGCCTTCCTTGGTCACTTCCAGAGGTCCGTCGCCGGTGCGGGGTTTCTGAGCTGCCATGTGGGCGCTTCCTTCCATCGATTGAACAGGGCCGGTTCATCCAGGACGCACCGACTGTACTCATCCGATTATTCCACGAACCTGTGGTCAGCGGGGACACCGGCGTCAAAAACGCCCCCGTCACGGCGGGAGGTCCGCCGGCGGGGTGAAGTGCCACAGGTAGCCGACCCAGACGATCTGGAGGAGGACGAACGCCGTGATCACTGCGACCCGGTACCCCCGGGAGCGGATGACGGAGAGGGTGAGCGCGAGCGGGAACAGCGGCAGGAGCAGCCGCAGCGTCGAGGTCTGCGGGGTGAAGAAGATGAGCAGGTAGACGCCGTAGGCGAGGCAGAAGAGCTGCAGCGTCCGGCCCATCCTGGCGCCGGCCGGAGAGAAGATGAGGGCGAGCATGCCGGCGACGACGCCGATGAGCAGCAGCGGTCCGAAGGGCCCGACGAGGCTGTTGGCCTGGGCCAGCCACTGGACCACGTAGGTCGACTTCCCCGTGTGCCAGGCCGCCTCGGTGTCGGTGTAGGCCGTCATCGACCCCGTCGTCAGCCACGCATGGACGGGATGGATCAGGGCGGCAGCGCACGAGAGGACGCCGAGCGTCCACGACCGGACCACCTCGGCGGGCGGGTACGGATCCGTGCGACGGCGGAGGAAGCGGTCGATGAGGACGAAGAGCATGAAGAACGAGAACGCCACCCCTATGGGCCGGGAGAGGTCCATGAGGATGACGACGGGCAGCGCCGTGAGGTAGCGGCGCTCGACGATGAGGTAGAGGGCCAGCGCCTGGAGGAGCAGGGTGAGCGATTCGGCGTAGCCGGTGGAGAACACGGCGGCCGGCGGGAAGACCATGACGAAGGTCAGCGCCGTCACCGCCTGGCCCGGGGACACGAACTTGCGGAAGAGGGCGAGGATGACGATCGCGGCCAGACCCGCGGCCACGGTGGACACGAGCGGTGAGACGACCTCGTAGCTCGTCCCCGTCAGGCGCGCGATCTCCCCGGTGATCGCCGGATGCAGCGGATAGAACGCCCACTGGTTCTCCGCGACCCGACCCGCCTCGTCGACGGGCAGCACCGTGGGATAGCCCTCCTTCGCGACCCGGGCGTACCACGCGGAGTCCCAGAAGTTGAGGAAGTCCCCGAGCGTCGTCTCCACGGGCGACGACGACCACACGGCGACCTCCTGCCGGCGCAGCACTGCGGCGAAGATCGCGATGCTCACGATCCGGGAGGCGAGGTAGACGGCGAGTGCCTGCACCCACATCGGCAGGGTGAGGAAGAGCACGCCCAAGCGGTGGAGGCGGGAGGTGTTGAAGAGTTCGGGGAGGACGGTGATGCCGGGGAGGTCTGGGACTCTGCTCATCGCTTACGGCTGGGCGGCTTCGAGTTCGCTGATCCGCTCCCGCAGGCGCTCGATCGCGTGGTCGACCTCATCCATGCGGTACCCGCGCAGGGCAGGACGGAAGCTCAGCGAGTCGACGTCGGCGAGCGTGAAGCCCTCGGGCAGGGGCGCTGCGACGGTGTCGGTCTCCTCGGCGGCATCGGAGGAGAAGAGTTCGAAGGACGCAGCGAGGACGACGATGAGAACGAAGATCGCCGCAGCGACTCCGAGGACTATCCACAGTGGCATGGGACCATCCTGTCACACGAGTCTGGGGACTCAGCGGAGGCCGCGGACCGTGTGCCGGGCGGGCCCCTCCCCGGTGATCGCGAGGGTGACCGCGAGAGCATCGGCGGTCGCACGGACGTCGTGGGCGCGGATGATCGCCGCTCCCTTGGCCACCGCCAGGGCGGTCGCCGCGATCGTCCCGTGCAGCCGTTCGGCGGGACCCACCTCGCCGATCGCCTCGCCGACGAAGTCCTTCCGGGAGATCGCGAGGAGGACGGGGAAGCCCGTGTCGCGGAAGCGTTCGAGGTCGCGCAGCAGCCGCAGGGAGTGGTACGTGTTCTTGCCGAAGTCCGGGGTGGGGTCGATGACGATGCGGCCGGGGTCGACACCGGCCGTCCGGGCCGCCTCGGCGAGCTCAAGGACCCCGGCAAGCGTCTCGTCGACGACGTCGGAGCTGACGAGTCCGTAGCGGCTGCGGTGGGCGTCGGTGCGCGGGGACAGTCCCCCGGTGTGCGAGCAGACGAGGCCGACGTCGAAGCGCGCGGCGACCTCCGCGACGAGCGGATCCGCCCCTGCCCACGTGTCGTTGAGCAGGCCCGCACCGGCCGCGCACACCGCCTCGGCGACCTCGTGTCGCCACGTGTCGACGCTGATGAGAAGCTCGGGTCGGCTGCGGGCGACGGCTTCGACGACGGGCACGACGCGGTCGATCTCCTCGGCCACCGGGATCTCCCGGCCCCGCCCCGCACGGACTCCGCCGATGTCGACGATCCGGGCGCCCGCCTCGGCGGCGGCATCGACGGCGCGCAGGGCCGCATCGCAGGTCGCCGCGGATTCGTAGAACGAATCGGTCGAGCGGTTGACCACGGCCATGATCGCCGGCGAGCCCGCCCGCGCCTCGGTGAGCGAGAACGGAGTGACGCCGTCGGTCACTGCGCGGTCCCTGTCACTGTTCGGGTCCCTGGCCGCCTGCGGGAGCCTGGGCGACGGAGCCTGCGGGCCCGATCGTGGCGACGACCTCGTCGATGTCGTCGGTGAGGGTGAAGAGGTCGAGGTCGCCGGGGCTGATCGTGCCGGCCCCGATGAGGGTGGTCGCCATCCAGTCGACGAGGCCCTGCCAGTAGTCGGTGCCGAAGAGGACGATGGGGAACGAGGTGACCTTGCCGGTCTGGACCATCGTGAAGGCTTCGAAGAGCTCATCGAGGGTGCCGAAGCCGCCGGGCATGACGACGAAGCCGCGCGAGTACTTGAGGAACATCGTCTTGCGGACGAAGAAGTAGCGGAAGTTCACGCCGAGTTCGACATGGTCGTTGAGCCCCGATTCGAAGGGCAGTTCGATGCCGAGTCCGATCGAGACGCCTCCGGCCTCGGTGGCGCCGAGGTTGCCGGCTTCCATGATGCCCGGTCCCCCGCCGGTGATGATCGCGTTGCCGTTCTCCGCAAGCCTCCGGGCGATCTCCCTGGCATCCGCAAATGCCTGAGTGCCGGCGCCGAGGCGGGCCGAGCCGAAGATCGACACCGCCGGTCCCACTTCGGCCAGGGACCCGAAGCCCTCGACGAACTCCGCTTGGATGCGCATGACCCGCCACGGGTCCTCGTGCACCCAGTTCGACGAACCCCGGGACTCGAGCAGGTTCTGGTCCGTCGTCGTCGCCGGCACCTGGGAGCCGCGCAGACGCAGCGGGCCCTTGCTGTAGAACTGCGCGTCCTCACTCTGGTCCGCAGCGGCCTGCGCGGCCGGACGCGGGGCTGTCGAGCTCCGGTCCGGGGTGCTCTGGTCTGCGGCCACGTCGATCTCACTCTCCTCGGTGCTCACGGTCGCCTCGATTCGCTCAGTCGCTTCCGTGCGTTCAGTCGCCTCGGTGCGTTCGCCTGGCATCGCCCTCACCCCTTCTCGAGGTAGCTCAGCAGCGCCCGGGTCGCCGATTCCACTTCCCGGACCCTGACATGTTCGTCTGACTTGTGGGCGTACAGCGGGTTGCCCGGGCCGAAATTCACCGCCGGCACGCCGAGGGCGCTGAATCGGGAGACGTCGGTCCACCCGAGCTTCGCCGCGGGTTCGGCGCCGAGAGCGGTGAGGAAGTCCTGCGCGATGGGACGGTCGAGGCCCGGCCGGGCCCCTTCGGCGGAGTCGGTGACGACGACGTCGTAGCCGGTGAAGAGCTCGCGGAGGAAGCCTTCGGCCTCGGCGGCCGACTTCGACGGGGCGAAGCGGTAGTTGACGGAGATGCGGCATTCGTCGGGGACGACGTTGCCGGCGACTCCCCCACTGATGCCCACGGCCGAGAGCGACTCCCGGTAGTCGAGGCCGTCGACGGTGACGGTCTCGGCGACATGGTCCGAGAGGCGGGTGAGCACCTCGGCGGCGGCATGGATCGCATTGACACCCATGAACGCGCGCGCCGAATGCGCGCGGGTTCCCGTGGTCGTCACGTCGACGCGGATCGTGCCGTTGCAGCCGCCTTCGACGCTGGCGTTCGAGGGCTCCCCGAGGATCGCGAAGTCACCGGCAAGCCAGTCGGGGTGGTTGCGGGAGACCCGGCCGAGCCCGTTGAGTGCGGCGTCGACCTCCTCATGGTCGTAGAAGACCCAGCTGACATCGCGGACGGGATCGCGCAGCGCCGAGGCGGCCGTGAGCGCCATCGCCACGCCCGCCTTCATATCGCACGCGCCCCGACCCCAGACGACCTCGTCGCCGGCGGCCTCACCGGTGTCGAGCACCATCCGGCGCGGCGGCAGGTTGCCTTCGACGGGGACGGTGTCGAGGTGGCCGGCGATGACGATGCGCTCCTCGCGACCGAGCTGGGTGCGCGCGACGATCGTGTCCCCGTCGCGGAGGATCTCGAGCTCGGGTCCCTCACCGGCGCTGATCGCCTCGAGGACGGTGACGACGGCGTCAGCGATCGACCCCTCGTTGCCGGAGACGGATTCGATCGCGCAGAGGCGACCGGTGAGCTCGGCGGGATCGTCGATCGCGGCGAGCAGGTACGCGCCGAGGTCGTCGTCGGGGGTGAAGACCGCAGCGGTCTCAGCAGGTGGATGGGCAGTCATACGGCTTAGCCTAGTACCGCGGTCACCGACTAGGCTTGCAGGCATGACACAACGCATCGTTTCCGCGCGTGGACTCGCCACGCTGCATGAGAAGACCGTCCTCTCCGTCTGGTACCCGACCCTGAGCATGGGAGACGACCCCGCTGACGCCGAGGCGACCGCGACCGCTCTGGCCGCCGACGACGGACTCGATGCGCTCACCGGCTCCGACCCCGCCCGCGGGACGACGACGACCGTGGTGACGACGACGATCGACCTCGACGAGGCCCCCGCCTCGGCGGCCGATGTCTACCTCCGCCTCCATGCGCTCTCCCACCGGCTCGTCGTCCCCAACGACGTCAACCTCGACGGCATCTTCGGCCACATCGCCAACGTCGTGTGGACCTCGGCGGGCGCGTGCTCGCCCGAGAACTTCGAGTCCACCCGCGCGAAGCTGCTCGCCCGCGGACCCGTCGCGGTCTTCGGCCTCGACAAGTTCCCGCGGATGACCGACTTCGTCATCCCGTCGGGCGTGCGCATCGGCGATGCCGACCGGGTCCGCCTCGGCGCGCACCTGGCCGCCGGCACCACGGTCATGCACGAGGGCTTCGTCAACTTCAACGCCGGCACCCTCGGTTCGGCGATGGTCGAGGGACGGATCTCGCAGGGCGTCGTCGTCGGCGACGGCTCGGACGTCGGCGGCGGGGCCTCGATCATGGGCACCCTCTCCGGCGGCGGCACGCACCGGATCTCGATCGGCTCGGGCAGCCTGCTCGGCGCGAACTCAGGTGTGGGCATCTCGATCGGCGATGACTGCATCGTCGAGGCGGGTCTCTACCTCACCGCGGGCACCCGGGTCACCGTGCTCGGCGAGGACGAGCGGGTCGTCAAGGCCTCCGAGCTCAGCGGCGCGAACAACATCCTCTTCCGCCGCAATTCGGTCACGGGAGCCGTCGAGGCCCTCGCCCGCTCGGCCAAGGGCATCGAGCTCAATCCCGACCTGCACTGAGGGTCGCGTTAAGGGGGTCGCGGCCGAGTCGACTCGGCTGAGGGGTCGCGGCTGCGGCTGCGGTTGAGCCGGGTCGGCCGAAGCGGCTCGAGCACCCTCTGCAACCCGAAGGGCGCATTCGCCGGTGGCGCCACCGGCGAATGCGCCCTTCGCGTTGCCGGAACGATGTGCACATGCCCGCAACGGCTCCGACCGCGCTGTGCGGGTACACGCCGACCGCCCACCGAAGGTTTCGAGCGCACCCCGGGCGACCGCCTCGGCGAGACCATCCCCGTCATCACACCCGCAGTGGCTCTTCCTACCCTTCCACGGGTAGGAGATGCGGCTGAAGGGGCGTTGAGGCGAGCGTCACCGAGGTTGTGCGGCTACGGGTGGTGTGTGCGGTTAAGGGTGGTGAGAGTGTCGACCGCGCGACGGGCGACCACCTCGGCGAGGGTGCCGAGCTCGCTGCGGGCGACCGCCTCGGCGAGGCCATCCCCGTCATCACACCTCCCGCGGCTCTTCCTACCCTTCCACGGGTAGGAGATGCGGCTGAGGGTGCGTTGAGGCGAGCGTCACCGAGGTTGTGCCGCTAAGGGTGGCGCGTGACCCCAGAGCGTCGTCACGCCGGCGGAATGAACTCCGGAGTCAACTCAACCTTCAGCAGTCCCCTCACAACTTTCTTCCCATGAGGCCGGTTAATACTTGTTGGACATACACGCCACTGAAATGATAGTTAGCTCCTCGCGCCGTGAGCCCAAGAGAAACATCCTCTGCGACTGGGATCGGCTGTTCGCACGACATCTGCGTCATCTCGGGCCCGCTCGAGACGAGGACGAGCGCGCTCCGAGCGACCGCCTCGGCGAGGCCATCTCCGTCATCACACCCGTAGCGGCTCTTCCTACCCTTCCACGGGTAGGAGATGCGGCTGAGGGTGCGTTGAGGCGAGCGTCGCCGAGGTTGTGCGGCTAAGGGTGGTGTGTGCTGCCAAGGGTGGTGAGAGTGCCGACCGGGCTGCAGGCGACCGCGTCGGTGAGGGTGCCGACCGGGCTGCGGGCGACCGCCTCAGCGAGGGTGCCGAGCGCGCTCCGCGGGCGACCGCCTCGGCGAGGCCATCCCCGTCATCACACTCGCAGCGGCTCGTCCTACCCTTGCACGGNTGAACGAGTCAGCGTTGTCGATGAGCAGCGTGCGCACCGGATTCGAGCTACCTTCCGGACGCTGGGCAACCTGGCGCGGGGTGGCTGAGCGACCGGAGGGTTGCTGAGAGAGGACGACGCGCGACTCAGCGCTCGCTGATGTCCTCGTAGTTGCGGGTGACAGCGCCGGTGTAGACCTGGCGCGGGCGGCCGATCTTCGTCTCGGGGTCCTTGATCATCTCGCGCCACTGGGCGATCCAGCCCGGGAGGCGGCCGACGGAGAAGAGGACCGTGAACATGTTCGTCGGGAATCCGAGGGCCTTGTAGATGAGACCCGTGTAGAAGTCGACGTTCGGGTAGAGCTTGCGCTCGACGAAGTAGTCGTCGGCCAGCGCGATCTCCTCGAGCTGGACGGCGAGTTCGAGCAGCGGGTCGCCGCCGGAGCGGGCGAGGACCTCATCGGCGGTCTTCTTGATGATCTTCGCGCGCGGATCGTAGTTCTTGTACACCCGGTGGCCGAAGCCCATGAGGCGCACGCCCTCTTCCTTGTTCTTCACCCGCTCCATGAACTTCTTCGGCCCGTCGTCGGACGCCGAGATCGTCTGGAGCATCTCGAGGACGGCCGAGTTCGCTCCGCCGTGCAGCGGTCCGGCGAGGGCGTTGACGCCGGCGGAGATCGACTGGAAGAGGTTCGCCTGCGAGGATCCGACGAGGCGCACGGTCGCCGTCGAGCAGTTCTGCTCATGGTCGGCGTGGAGGATGAAGAGCTGATCCATGGCCTTGACCGCCAGCGGGTCCGGCTCGTAGGGCTCGGACGGCACGCCGAAGTTCACGCGGAGGAAGTTCTCCACGAGGCTGAGCGAGTTGTCCGGGTGGATGACGGGCAGTCCCATGTTCTTCCGGTGCGCAAGCGCCGCGATCGTCGGCATCTTCGCAAGCAGTCGGAACGACGAGGTCTCGATCTGATTCTCGTCAAAGACATCGAGGTCATCTTGGTAGAAAGTCGACAAAGCCGCGACCGCAGCTGCCACCATGGGCATCGGGTGCGCATCGTAGGGGAACGCACGGAAGAACCGACGCAGATCCTCGTGGACGATCGTGTGCTTGCGCAGACGCGCATCGAAGGCATCGTACTGCTCCTGAGTGGGCAGCTCACCGTGGATGAGGAGGTAGCAGACTTCGACGAAGTTCGACTTCTCTGCCAGCTGCTCGATCGGGTATCCCCGATACTGCAGCACCCCGGCGTCACCGTCGATGTAGGTGATGGCCGACGAGGTGGACGCGGTGTTGGCGAATCCCGGATCGTAGGTCACGGCTCCGGTCTCCTTGAGCAGGGAGCCGATGCGATATCCGTCGTTGCCCTCAGTCGCCGGCACTTCCGGCAGTGCCAGCTCCGTATCGGCGATCCTGAGATTCGCTTCGTTCGGCATGTGTTCTCCTCACCGTCGACCCACCTCAAGAACTTCTTGAGGCGTCTTGCACAGTTCCCTCAAAGACTACCCACTGGTGGGGGAATCGAAAAATCACTGCGCCCTGATCGTACCGGTCAGTAACAAGGTTTGCGCGCCGAGGCGGCCCGCCGTGACGACGGAATCCGCGACTCAGGCGAGCAGTCGGTCGGCTGCCGTTGCGATCCGCTCATCGGTCGCCGTGAGCGCGACGCGGACATGCCGCGCGGCCGCCTCCCCGTAGAAGGCTCCGGGTCCGGCGATGATGCCGAGATCGGCGAGAGCGCCGATCGATTCCCAGCAGTCGACGCCCGCGGTCGCCCAGAGGTAGAGTCCCGCATCCGAATGGTCGATGCGGAATCCGCAGCTCTCGAGCGCCGGGCGCAGACGGTTCCGGCGCAGCCGGTAGCGCTCCTTCTGCTCGAGCACGTGCGCGGTGTCGTTGAGCCCCGCGATCATCGCCGCCTGGATCGGGGCGGGCACGATCATGCCGGCGTGCTTGCGCGTGCGGGTGAGGTCGTCGATGAGCGCGGCATCGCCGGCGACGAACGCGGCCCGATAGCCGGCGAGGTTCGACTGCTTCGACATCGAGTAGACGCTGAGCACACCCGAATGATCGCCCTCGGTGACGGAGAGGATGCTCGGTGCCGCGTCGTCGGAGACCCAGTTGAGCAGTCCGTAGCATTCGTCGGAGGCGACGACGACTCCGGCTGCCCGGGCGAGGCGGACCACCTCGGCGAGGGTGTCGGCATCGAGGACCGCACCGGTCGGATTGCCGGGGGTGTTGAGCCAGAGCAGACCGATGCCCTCGAGCGAGGCGCCGGCGACGATCTCCTCGGCGTCGAGGCGCACGCACTCGACCCCGGCGATCGTCGCGCCCATCTCATACGTCGGGTAGGCCGCATGGGGGCAGGCGACGGACAGACCGGCCTGCCGAAGACCGAGCAGGGTCGGCAGCCAGGCCACGAACTCCTTCGACCCGATGGTGGGCAGCACCTCGGCGGACGGGTCGACGCTCACCGCATGCCAGGTCCGGTACCAGCCGGCGATCGCGGCACGGAGCTCATCGGTGCCCGCCGTCGTCGGATAGCCGTGGGCGTCACCGGCGGCGGCCAGGGCGTCCTGGATGACCTGCGGGGTGGGATCGACGGGAGTGCCGATCGAGAGGTCGCAGACCCCGCCCGGGTGCTCGGCGGCACGGGCGCGGAACTCGGCGAGCTTGTCCCACGGGTAGTCGGGCAGGTGGAGTCCGAGGTCGGCCGCCACCGGCTCAGCCGTTCTGCGGCGGCAGGACGGAGATGATCGGGTGGTCCTTGCCGGTGTTGCCGAGCTTCGCAGCACCGCCGGGCGAGCCGATGTCGTCGAAGAACTCGACGTTGGCCTTGTAGTACTCCGACCATTCCTCGGGAACGTCGTCCTCGTAGTAGATCGCCTCGACCGGGCAGACCGGTTCGCAGGCACCGCAGTCGACGCACTCGTCGGGGTGGATGTAGAGGCTGCGTTCGCCTTCGTAGATGCAGTCGACCGGACATTCGTCGATGCAGGCCTTGTCCTTCACGTCGACGCAGGGCTGGGCGATGATGTACGTCACGGGTTGTGCTCCTCGGGAGGCTGCGCTGATCTCTGACCTCAACCATACGCCTTGAACGTGTCCCCAGTCTCGCCCGGGGTGACGTGATCCTCATTGCATTGTCGTGGCCTCCGTCACGCCTCACGCCTGGGAGGCGGCACCTGGCCTAGGGTGGTCTGGGAAGAGATGGCCGAGCCGCGGAAGGGGCACAGTGGACGAGCTCGCACCAGGCAGACGGGTGGTCGTGCGCTACGCGCTGGCCCCCGGCGACGACCATTCGACCTCCGACGCCCTCGGCGTCGTCGAGAGCGCCGACGAGTCATCCGTGGTCATCGGCACGAAGCGCGGACCCGTGCGCATCGCCCGCGACCGCATCCTCTTGGTCCACGAGGTCCCGCCCGCACCGACGCGGACGGGCCGCACCCATGAGATCGTCTCCGCCGTCGATCTGCGCCGCATCTCCGCGGCCGCATGGCTGCCCAGTGACGTCTCCTGGCTCCACGCCGAGAACCTGCGCAACGAATCCGACGACTCCGCCGAGGTCGGGCTCCTGCAGAAGGGCTGGCTGCTGCGCAGCTCCGAATCCGCGACCAGGCGCGCCGGCAGCGCCCTTCCCGTGACCGCCTCCGGCCTCGGCTGGGCCGAGACGCTCGATGCCGTCGAAGCCTGGTACTCAGCCCGGCAGCGGCCCTCGATCGTCCAGATCTTCTCTGCCGACGACTCCACGACGCTGGCCCCCGAGTGCGAGGGGCTCGGTCCCCTGCTGGCAGAGCGCGGGTACACCCCGTCGAACACGGTGCTCCTCCTCACCGGTGCCACCGCCGAGGCGGCTGCCGGTGCGCACTCCCCCGCCGAGGCGGCCGCCCCCGGCCTGAGCATCGACGTCACGGAAGCGCCGAGTGAGCTCCACTACGCGGCGTGGTCGAGTGAACGCGAGCTCGGCTCACCCGAGTCGTTCCGGGAGCTCGTCGAAGCCGACTCCCCGTGCCAGTTCGTCACCGCGTGGGCGACCCACCCCGATGGGAGCCGGACCATGGTCGCGACGTGCCGCGTCGTCGAACGCAGCAAATGGGGTGTGCTCACCAACCTCGTCACCCGCCCCGACCTGCGGCGGCGCGGCGCGGGACGCTCCGTCGTGCGCGCTGCCGCGGCGCTGCTCGCCCAGCGCGGAGTCCGCTCCTACCTCGTCGACATCGAAGCGGACAACGCGGCCTCGCTCGGGCTCTTCACCGCGCTCGGGGCGGGCGTGCGCCACCGCAGCTGGTACGCCCGGCAGGGCTGAGCGGCGCGAGCCGCCCGGCTCGCCTCAGGCCTACCGGGCGCCCGCCGGGATCAAGCAGAGCCTACTTGCACTCGACCTTGTTGACCGGGCGGTAGGTCGTGACGAAGGAGTCCTTCGTCTCGCGGCCCGTGGCGATCTCCTTCATCGTGCGGGTGATCTTGATCGACCAGCCCTCACGGGGCGACTGTGCGCTGCACGAGGGACCGGATTCGGTCACCGTGGCCGGCGAGGTGAACGCGTACCGACCCGAGGCACTGGCCTTGACGTCGTAGTACTTCACGCCGTAGACCTTCGCGTAGACCTTCCCGCCCGAGAGGTACATGTCGAGGACGACCGGGGTCTTCTGGTTGTTCGTGAACTTCAGGTCGATCGAGGTGTAGTCGAGCGTCGTCTCCCGGCCCTCCGGGTAGCGGGAGATGTAGCGCGAGTGCGCACGATGCTCGTCGAGGTCGAAGCCGGCGAAGAACGCCGCGTTGAACAGGGTGGTCGAGACCTGGGAGACACCGCCGCCGAAGTCCTCCTTCATCTGACCTTCGGAGATCACGCCGGCGGGCTTGTAGCCGTTGCCGGCGGTCCGGGGCCCGAGCGTCTTGTTGAGGGAGAACTGCTCACCGGGCTGGAGCACGGTGCCTGAGACCTTCTTCGAGGCCACCCGCAGGTTGTTGTCGCGGTTGGGTGACGACGAGTACGGGGTGGAGAACTCCGAGACGGTCTGGGAGACGTCGACCTTCTTCGCATCCTCGGTGGTGAATTCGGGGTCGACGGAGGCGAGTGTCACCTCGGCCTTCGCCGTGTCCCCGTTGATCGCATCGGTCACGGCCGTCGAGAGGTCGTCGGCCTTGATGCCGATGCCCGGCTCCGAGGCGACGACCTCCGGCTTGCCGTCCTTGATGGTGAATGTCGCGTCCTTCGCGGGTCGGCCGATCTCCTTGTTCTCCGCGAGCGCGCGCTTCTGCAGCTCCTTCGCGTCGAACGTCGGCACGAGTGCCGAGTCCTTGGCCTCGAAGCTCAGGGTCTTCGCGATGGTCTTCGGCGAGATCGTCAGGTCTCCGCCTTTGACGGCGGAGTCGGCGTCCTTGCCGGGCACGGCTTTGACCGTGACGTCTCCCTTGACGGCATCGGCGGCGAAGCCCTCGGCGACGTCCTTCGCCTCGGCGGTCGTGATGTCCGGCTCGACCTCCTCGACGACGACGGGCAGCGGGTTGTCCTTGACCAGCCACTGTGCGGCGACGGCCGAGCGGATGTTCTCCACGCTCACAGTCTGCCCGGTCGTACCGTCCTTGACCTGCGGGGTCGTCTTGTCATACGTGAGTTCGGCGTTGACCGGCTCGACCTGCAGTCCCTTCGCGGCCGCCTCGGCGCTCTTGTCGAAGGCGGCGTCGTCGACGGCGAGCACGGGGTCGACGGTGCTGTCGCCGAAGAGCCGGTCGTAGAGGATGACGGGGTTGAGCGTGAACCCGGTGACGCGGGCGACGGTGCCCTCGACGTCGAGGCGCAGCCCCGACTTCTCCGGATTGAGCGTCGCCGTGGCGTCTGCGGCTTCGAGTTCGATGTCCTGCTTCGCCTTGTCCCCGAGCGCGTCCTGCAGGGTCGTCTCCGCGTCCGCGGCGCTCTTCGACCCGATGTCGACACCGGCCACGGTCGTGCCGGGAGCGACGATCCGACCGCTGAAGAAGCCGAGCGCGAGGTAGACGAGCGCAAGCCCGAGCAGGACGAAGAGGGCGATGAGCCAGGGTCGCCGACGCTTGCCTGCCGAGGTGTCGGCCGGGCGACCGGCCGAGGGGTCAGGCGCGCCGCCTGCGAGGGTCTGGGTGGGCATCATTCTTCCAAGTCTATCGAGGGGGTCTGAGTCTTATACGGGAAGTCTTCTCCAGCACGATGAGTGCGGACAGGTGTCGTCCTAGGCGGGTGCGCGCTCGCGCGCCCGCACGGGCACGAAGGCGAGGACTGCGGCGATGACCATCGGCCCGAGCAGCCAGACGACGGAGCGCAGGGTGCCGGTGACGACGACGTCGGCGCCGGGCAGCCATTTCGGCTGACCGAGGATGTACGACACGACCGCGACGATGATCGCCGCGACGAGCATCGGACCGGTCGAGCGGTAGAGCGTCTTGAGGTGCCAGAACCCGACGAGAGCGAGCACGAGGCTCAGTGCAAGACCCCAGGGCACGATGACAGGGGTCTCGCCGAGGCGCAGAACCGTGACGTTGAGGTGCTGGAATCCCCCGAGGACACCGATGAGGAGTCCGAGGACTCCGGCGTGGAGGAAGGCGAAGACGCCGGGCTTCTTCGGTTCGCGACGACGCCGCAGGGATCCCGCGTTGGCGTCCTCGATCGCTTCGATGTCGAGGCCGGCCAGCACATGCGGGGCCAGGCCCGCAGTCAGCGTCTCGGCGGGAATCGGGGTGCCGGAGCCGAGGGAATAGTACTCGTGGTCGGCGGGCCGCGTGCCGATGCCGTTCGACAGGGCCATGAAGTCCCCGCTCACGCTCACCTGCGTGCGGTGGGCGGCCAGCGCCGCTCGGCGCGCCTCACGGACGCCTGCGACGTTCTGGGCGACGACGATCTCACCGACCGGGGCCTTCGTCGGAATCGTCTGTGCGGCCGTGAAACCGGTCTCTGCGAAACCGGGCCGGCGGGGATCGAAGGAATCGCGAGCCACCTCGGCGGGCACCTCGACGAAGAGCAGCCGCCCGGTCCGCCAGCGCGCGGCCTCGACGGCTGCGACGGTCGCGTCATGGACGCGGACATGATCGGGGTGGCCGTAGCCGCCGTTCGCGGAGTACGTGATGACGGCGTGCGGACGCACCTCGTCGATGACGGCGGCGATGTAGTCGGCGACCTCGGACACCTCGGCGGCGCACAGCGCGGCCGCAGGCATCGACGGGGCGGGCACGGCATGCCCGTCGGGACCCCAGGCCATCCCGGAGTCCTCGAACCGACGTTCGGGCAGGGTCGCCGCCCCACCTCGGCGGGTGCCGAGGAACCGGTGATCGGTGACGCCCAAGGCACGCATGGCCGCCTCGATCTCGGCCTCCCGGACCTGGGCGAGTCCCGCCCGGTCTCCTTCGAGGGCCTTCATCTCGGACGGGATGACCTCTCCGCCCTCACCACGGGTGGCGGTCAGCACAGTGACCTGGTCGCCGTCGGCGACCAGGGCTGCGATAGTGCCTCCTGTGGCGATCGTCTCATCGTCGGGATGAGCGTGGACGAAGAGGATGCGCGGCGTGATCATGCGTTCTGGCGGCGCAGCTTCGCGTAGATCTTCGCACGTTCCTTCTGGTCGAGCTCGACCTTGCGGATGCGCACGGCACCGGGGGTGACCTCGACGCATTCGTCCTCACGGGCGAACTCGAGGCTCTCCTCAAGGGTGAGTTTGCGCGGGGGCACGAGGTTCTCGAAGGAGTCCGCCGAGGCTGAACGCATGTTCGTCAGCTTCTTCTCCTTCGTGATGTTGACGTCCATGTCGTCGGCGCGGGAGTTCTCGCCGACGATCTGGCCCTCGTAGACCTCCGAGGTGGGTTCGACGAAGAACGACCCGCGTTCCTGGAGGTTGATCATCGCGTACGGGGTGACGGCACCGGCGCGGTCGGCGACGAGCGAACCGTTGGTCCGGAACTCAATGTAGCCGGCCCACGGACCGTAGCCGGCGGAGATCGAGTTCGCGATGCCCGTGCCGCGGGTCTCGGTGAGGAACCGGGTGCGGAAGCCGATGAGACCGCGGGCGGGGACGGTGAACTCCATGCGCACCCAGCCGGTGCCGTGGTTCGTCATCGTCGACATGACGCCCTTGCGGCTGGCCATGAGCTGCGTGACGGCGCCGAGGTAGTCCTCCGGAACGTCGATCGTCAGGTCCTCGAAGGGCTCGTGGACCTGGCCTTCGACCTGCTTCGTGACGACCTGCGGCTTGCCGACGGTGAGCTCGAAGCCCTCACGGCGCATCTGCTCGACGAGGATGGCCAGGGCGAGCTCACCGCGGCCCTGGACCTCCCACGCGTCGGGACGTTCGGTCGGCAGGACCTTGAGCGAGACGTTGCCGACCAGCTCCTGGTCGAGACGGTCCTTGACCATGCGGGCCGTGACCTTCGTGCCCTTCTCGCGGCCGGCCAGCGGCGAGGTGTTGATGCCGATGGTCATCGAGATCGCGGGATCGTCGATGACGATGGCCGGCATCGGCTTCGGGTTGTCGATGTCGGTGAGGGTGTCGCCGATCATGATGTCGGGGATGCCGGCGACGGCGACGATGTCACCGGCCGAGGCCTCCGTGGCGGGCACCCGGTCGAGGCCCTGCGTCTCGAGGAGCTCGGTGATCTTGACCGAGCTGATCGAATCGCCGCGGGCCCATGCGACCTGCTGGCCCTTCTTCAGCGTGCCGCCGAAGATGCGCAGGAGGGCGAGGCGGCCGAGGAACGGCGAGGCGTCGAGGTTCGTCACATGCGCCTGGAGGATGCCGTCGGCGTTGATCTCCGGGGCCGGAATGGTCTCGATGATCGTCTTGAACAGCGGCTCGAGGTCCGGGTTGTCCGGTGCCTGCCCGTCGGCGGGCTGGTCGAGCGAGGCCGCGCCGACCTTCGCGGCGGCGAAGACGACGGGCACATCGAGGACGGAGTCGACGTCGAGGTCGGGCACCTCATCGGCGAGGTCGGAGGCGAGGCCGAGGAGCAGGTCCTGGGAGTCCTCGACGACGCCGTCGATGCGCGCATCCGCCCGGTCGGTCTTGTTGATGACGAGGATGACGGGCAGCTTCGCGGCGAGTGCCTTGCGGAGGACGAAGCGCGTCTGCGGCAGCGGTCCCTCGGAGGCGTCGACGAGGAGGACGACGCCGTCGACCATGGACAGTCCGCGTTCGACCTCGCCGCCGAAGTCGGCGTGGCCCGGGGTGTCGATGACGTTGATGACGATGGGTTCGTCGCCGGCGGAGGGTCCGTTGTAGAGCACCGAGGTGTTCTTCGCGAGGATCGTGATCCCCTTCTCCCGCTCGAGGTCGCCGGAGTCCATCACGCGATCGGCGAAGTCACCGTGCTCGTTGAACACACCGGTCTGCCGGAGCATGGCGTCGACCAGGGTGGTCTTGCCGTGGTCGACGTGCGCAACGATGGCCACGTTGCGGCGGTTGTCACGGCGCATGGGAGCTTCTGTCATGGGTAGCCTTCATGAGGTAGGGAGGGTGGTCCGGACCGGACCCAACAGACGATTATACGCACCGAAGCCCCACGTCCCGTTCAGGGGCGATGGGGCTTCGGTGAGAATCCCGCCGAGGCGGTGGTCCGATCTCCGCCGACTCAGGCGTTCGTCGTCGCCTCGAGCACGGCGTCCCTGGCCTCCCGGCGCTTGCGCTGCTCCTTGGGGTCCGGTACCGGAACCGCCGAGAGCAGTCGCTGCGTGTACGGGTGGACGGGGTCGGTGACGACCTGCGAGGACTTGCCGATCTCGACGAGGTAGCCGTGGCGCATCACCGCGATGCGCGAGGCGATCCGTTCGACGACCGCGAGGTCGTGGCTGATGAACAGGCACGCGAACCCGTAGAGGGCCTGCAGGCTCTCGAACAGGTCGAGGACCTTCGCCTGCACCGACACGTCGAGGGCCGAGGTCGGCTCATCGGCGATGAGCAGCTTGGGCTGCAGGCTCAGCGCCCTGGCGATGCCGATGCGCTGCCGCTGACCGCCCGAGAGCTCGTGCGGGTAGCGGTTGCGCATCGAGGTCGGCAGCTCGACGGCGTGGAGGAGCTCCTCGACCTTCTTGTTCAGCGCCGGCCCCTTCATCCCCTCATGGAGGTAGAGGGGTTCGCCGATCGACTCGCCCACGGGCAGACGCGGGTTGAGCGAGGAGCCCGGATCCTGGAAGACGATCCCGACCTCCTTCCGCAGCGGCCGCATCTGCTTGTTCGACAGCCCCTTGATGCTCTTGCCGTTGACGAGCATGTCGCCTTCGACCGTGGGCAGGAGTCCGAGGGCCGCACGGCCGATCGTCGTCTTGCCCGAGCCGGATTCGCCGACGAGGCCGACGACCTCACCGGGAGCGATCGAGAGGTTGATGTGGTGCGCCGCCCGGAACGCCTTCTTCCGTCCGATCGAGGGGTACTCGATCGCCGCATCGCGCAGCTGGAGGGCGGAGGGCTTCGAGAAGTCCGCCTGCGACCCCGGATGGTAGTAGGTCTCCGTCGAGTCCATCTCGATGTGCGGATGAGCCGCTTCCCCGGTGGAGACCGCGGTCGCCTCGGAATCGTCGTCGGCGACCGATCCTGCCCCGAGGTCATCGCCTGCGGATTCGTCGGCGAAGGTCTCCTCGAGTTCGTGGATGACCTCCTCGACGTCGGCGAGATCCGTGCCGAAGGCCTCGCCCTCGACATCGGCGCCGAGGTGGGGCACCGCTTCGAGGAGCTGCTTCGTGTACGGGTGCTGCGGATGGTAGAAGATCTCATCCGCCGTTCCCGACTCGACGACCTTGCCCGCCCGCATGACGATGATGCGATCGGCCATGTCCGCGACCACGCCCATATCGTGCGTGATGAGGATGATGCCGGCGTCGAGCTTCGACTTCAGCTCGCGCATGAGCTTGAGGATCTCCGCCTGCACCGTGACGTCGAGGGCCGTGGTCGGCTCGTCGGCGATGAGCAGCTTCGGCTGGCATGCGAGCGCCTGCGCGATCATGATGCGCTGACGCTGACCGCCCGAGAGCTGGTGGGGGAACGAGTGGTACCGCTCCTCCGGGTCGGGGATCTCGACGAGGCGCATGAGTTCGAGCGCCCGTTCCTTCGCTTCGGTCGGTCCGATGTCGAGGTGGACGCGCAGGGTCTCCGTGATCTGGAAGCCCGCGGTGTAGACCGGGTTGAGGGCGGTCATCGGCTCCTGGAAGATCACGGAGATGTCGTTGCCGCGGATGTGCTGCATCCGCTCCTGCGGCATCCCGATGAGCTCCTTGTCGCCGAGCTTCGCCGAGCCAGTGGCGCGGCCGTTGCTCGGGAGCAGACCGAGCAGGGACATGCTCGACTGCGATTTGCCGGAACCTGATTCGCCGACGATCGCGAGCACTTCGCCCGCATTGACCGTGTACGTCAGCCCTTCGGCGGCCATCCACCATTCGTCGCTCACCCAGAATTGGACGCCCAGGTCCTTGACCTCGAGGATCGGCGACTTCGCGGACGAGGTCTGATCTGTCGTTGTCTGCTCATTCATCACTTGTCCCCCTTCTTCGCCATGCGCTCGGCCTTCTTCATCTTCCTCCAGCTCGGGATCGTCTTCATCCGCGGGTCGAACGCGTCACGCAGACCGTCGCCGATGAAGTTCACGCACAGGGCGATGACGATGATGAAGAGACCTGGCCACCAGAACAGCCACGGACGCGTCGCGAACGACGTCTGGTATTCGCTGATGAGCTGACCGAGTGAGATGTCGGGCGGAGAGATGCCGAAGCCGAGGAAGCTCAGCGCCGCCTCGAGGACGATCGCCTGGCTCATGAGCAGCGTCGTGTTGACGATGATGACGCCCATCGCGTTCGGCAGCATGTGCTTGAACATGATCCGGAAATCGCTCGCACCTGCAACGCGGGCCGAATCGACGAATTCGCGTTCGCGCAGGGACAGGAAGTCACCGCGGACGAGGCGGGCGAGGCCGGTCCAGAGGATCGCGCCGAGGACGAGGCCGAGCATCGCGCCCCCGGTGCCCGAGACGAGCTTGCCGAGAATCGCGCCGACGACGATGACGGGCAGGATGATGAACCCGTCGGTGATGCGCATGAGGACCGAGTCGACCCAGCCGCGGTAGTAGCCGGACAGGGCTCCGACGAGCGTGCCGATGACCAGGGCGACGAGGCCGATGATGAGCATGACCATGATCGAGATCTGGGTGCCCTTCATCACGCGGGCGAAGTTGTCGCGGCCGATCTCGTCCTGACCGAACGGGTGCTCCCCCGGAGAGAAGAAGTTCGACAGCGTCCATGTGGGCGCACCGCCCGGATTCACCACTGGGCCTGATGCCGTGTGGTTGAAGATCCACCAGCCGGGGATCGGCCCGATGCCCTGAGACGTGTAAGCGAAGAGTGCCACGAACACCAGGACGACGAGGCCGATCATTGCACCCTTGTGGCGGATGAACTTCCGGAAGACGATCTTGCCCTGTGACAGGCCTTCGGTCTCTTTGTTCTCGATCGCGTTCTCGCCGACGGAATCGGTCGCGATCGGACTCTGTTCTTTGTCTTCGATGCTCATGCGTTCACTCGGATTCTCGGGTCGAGGACGGCGTAGAGGAAGTCCGCGACCAGGTTGGCGACAATGGCGAGGATGCCAGTGATGAGGATGTAGGCCATGATCGGGTCGAGCTCGGACCGGTTCATCGAGTCGATGAAGAGCTTGCCCATGCCGTTCCAGCCGAAGATCGTCTCCGTGATCACGGCACCGCCGATCATCGTGATGATGTCGACCGGAATGATCGAGGCCAGCGGCAGCAGCGCATTGCGCAGTGCATGCCGCATGATGACGGTGCGCTCATTGAGGCCCTTGGCACGCGCGGTGCGGATGTAGTCCTGCCCCATGACCTCGAGCATCGACCCGCGCGTGTAGCGCGTGTACGAAGCGAAGGAGATGAGGATGAGGGCGATCGACGGCAGCAGCAGGTGCGTGAACGAGTCGAGGTTCGTGATCCAGAAGTCCCCGTTGATGTTCGGCGCCGAGGCACCGATCGTCGCGATCGGACGGTTGTTGATCGCCGGATGTGAGGAGTACTCGCGCCAGCCCTGCAGCACCCGATCGGCGAAGATCGTCACCGCGATGATGAGCGTCGTGAAGCACGTCGTGCGCACGGTGTCCCACGGATCGGGTCCGCGGAAGGCAAGACCGACTCCGGTGGCGACGGCAAGTGCCACGATGAGGAGCCCGAACATCCACAGCCAGTTCATCTCCTGGTAGTAGAAGAGGTACTGGAGCGGCATGTAGAGCAACGCGCCGATGACGGCGCAGGTCAGCGTCGCGTAGAGCACGCGCTTGTTCTTCAGGCCCGTCGAGAGGAAGGTCATGACGACGGCCGCGCCGGCACCGATGATGATGACGCCGACGACGCCGATCCTCGGCTGCTGGAGCCAGCCGCTGGCGAGGATGTAGTAGATCGTGCCGAAGGTGACCAGGGTCGCCGTGACGAAGGTGATGATCCGTCTCTTCTTGCCTCCGCCGAGGGCGCCCATCCAGAACAGGCCCATCGCGAGGCAGGCGATGATGATCGGCCACCAGCTGGTCAGCGTCGGGTCGTTGATGAAGTTGTTGATCTCGATGGCTCCGTACTGCTTGAGCAGCACCGCAACCCAGAAGACGGGCAGCGAGTAGAGGAGGAACGAGACGAAGGTGATGAAGTAGTCGAAGCCCGAGTACTGGCGAATGGCCGAGATGATGCCGACGGCGATGCCGAGGATGATCGCGACAACTGTCGAGGCCGTGATGAGTTTGATCGTGTTGATGATCGCGCCCTGAAGCAGGAAGGTGACTTCCTGACCGCTCTTCCACGCGATGCCGAGGTCGCACTGCCCGATGAGGCAGCCGCTTGCGCCGGCGAGCCACTTGAAGTACCGGACCACCGCAGGGGTGTCCAGGTCGAGCAGACGGCGGCGAGCTTCGAAGAGTGCCTCGACGTTCGGAGACGTGCTCGAGCGCAGGTCCCAGAAGAAGTCGAGGGCGACGTTGAGTAGGAGATAGAGGACGAAGGTGACGACAATCAGAACGAGCACTGTCGACAGAAGTCGTCTGAGGATGAACATGATCATGGTGAGTCCGATTCAGTAAGTGCGGAAACGCCACTGTGGGGATCACTGATGTGATCCCCACAGCAGAGGGAGTGGAGACGAACCAAACCGCATCAGGTGCGGGTCAGTTGGTCTTCTCCCAATCCCAGTAGTTCCAGAACACAGTCGGAGCGACCGTCGTGTTGCTCACTCCCGAAACCGAGTCACGGTAGATCGTCAGACCCGGGAACTGGAAGATCGGCAGACCGAACGCGTCGTCGACAAGCTGCTTCTCCAGGTCGGTCGACAGCTTCGCCCCGTCGGCTTCCGGAGCGACGAGCAGTTGGTCGAGGATCTTGTCCGTGTTGGAGTTCGAGTATCCGCCGTAGTTGTTCTGCGAATTCGTGCGGTAGTTCGAATCGGAATTCGTGATGCCGGTGTTCGTCGACTGCCATCCGAAGAGAGCGAGATCGTACGAACCGTCGCCGAGGCGAGTGCTCCAGTTGACGTCGCCGACATCCTCGATCTTGAAACCGGCTTGTTCAGCCGATTCCTTGATGAGCTGGAACTCCTGCTGACGACGCGCATTCGTGTTGTCGTACATGATGCGGACGGGCTTGATGTCGCCGCCGACCTCCTCGAGGAGCTTCTTAGCACCTTCGATGTCGACCTCTTCGTACTGGTCGATGCCGCTGCCTTTGACGATCTGGTCGTACATCGGCGAACCGGGGACCTGGTTGAAGGAGTCGCGGACGACGGCTTCGGGATTGAGTGGCTTGATGATCTTGTCGACGATGGACTGGCGCGGAACGGTCTTGAGCATCGCCTGGCGGACCTTCTTCGCCTTCTCCTCATCGCCGCCGTAGCTCTTCGGATCGAACGGACCGTTGTTGTCGAACGTCAGATCGACGTGCTCGTAGGTCGCGTCGTCGCCTGTTTCGACCTTGACTCCGTCGATGGCTTTCGCCGCTTCGAGGACGTCAGCGGTCGACTGCGGCTGCGTGAGATCGACCTCGCCGTTCTCGACTGCCTGGACCATGGCCATGGGGTCGCCGTTGTAGCGGATGGTCACGGTCTTGACCTTGGGCTTCTTCGGACCGGTGTAGTTCGGGTCCAGTTCGAGGGTCAGATACTGACCTTCCTTGAAATCGGTCATCTTGTATGGACCGTTGTGCACGAGGAGATCCTCGTCCTGGGGCATCGAGGCGAAATTGAAACCGCTGTTCCAGGTGTTCGAGATCTTCGACAAGGCAGATTTGTCGTTGTTCTTGATCGCGTCGAGGATCGCCTTCTTGCCTTCGGCTGGATCGTCGATGCCGAGCGCCTTCTTCGCGACGATGTGTGCCGGCAGTCCGACTCCGTCAGCACCGAAGCCCATTCCCACAGCCCAGTCAGCGAACGGCTTGGAGAAGGTGAAGGTCGCTTCCTTGCCGTCCTGCGAGATCTCCGGGTAGTCCTTGATCAGCTGGTACGCGATCGACGAGGCATCGAAGTAGACGGTGCCGTCCGAATTCTCCTTGACGGTGCCGTCGTCGTTGTTGTTCTCTTCAACGGTGTTGAAGTTCGACGAATTCGCAGCCCACGTGAGCGCGAGGTCAGCCGCGTCGACCGGAGTGCCGTCCGACCACTTCGCCGTGTCGTTGAACGTGTACTTGACCTTGAGCGGATCGTCGGAGACCTTCTCCATCTTGCCGAGATCTCCGGGCTGTTCTTCGAGCTTGTCGTCGTAGTACCCGAAGTTGTCGTTCATCATGTACAACAGGTTCGCGTTGGCCGTTGCGTTGCCATACGACGTCATGTTGTTCATCGTGCTGAACGCCTGGTTCCAGCCGACGTTGAGAATCGAGTTCTCCGAATTCTGGTCGTCGTTGCCACCACCAGGAGGGGTGCAGGCAGAAAGCACCATTGCTGCTGCGGCAACTGAGGCACCGGCTGCGAGGAAGCGCTTGTTCACGTTCTCTCCTTGTTGTTCTCTGGGCTCGCGCCCACGTGCTCGTGTCCCGGTTTCGGGACTCGATGCGGTCACTCGACCCGCCATCGGGAATGTGACCTCGTTCATGCTTCTGCATGGATTGCCTCAAAGTTAATTCACACGCGACTGTGACTGAGTCCACATTCTGAGCCAAATCTCGAATCGTTACCGTTTCGAGACCCACGCCACATTCATCCGATGGACAGTCTCAGTGGATAGGATGTTCGGATGGCAGACAGTGAGATGAACCCCGGTGAGACCCGAATCGTGAGAACGACGGCTTCGACAGTCCTCTTCGTCATCATTGGAGTCATCGCCCTGCTCGGAGTGGGGTCGATCGTCGTCGGCGACTTCACCCTGCGGGGTCTCGCCGTGGCAGGACTGCCTCTCGCTCTCCTCGCGGGCGTCTGGGTGCTTTACCGCTTCCCCCGCGTCGAACTGCGGCGGCAGGAGATCGTCCTCGTCAATCCGCTCAAGACCATCACGGTGCCGTGGAACCTCGTCGACGGATTCGACACGCATTTCGGTCTGGCCGTGCGCACGGATGCGAAGAGCTTCTCGTCGTGGCCCTTGGCCGGTCGGGGCAAGAAGATGGAGAAGGACGCCGCGGGAATGCGCCGCCTCGTCGATCAGCCGAGTCCGGCCGTCGACTCCGTGCTCGACCACCACGCCGGACTCACCGACGCCGAGCTCGCCAATCCACGCGGCGAGCGGACGATCACCGAGTCGTGGAACACCGGCGTCATCCTCCTCCTCGCCGCGGCGATCGTGTGGGCGGCCATCGGCTTCATGGCGCTGCCCACCTGGTAGCGGACCTCACCACCCGCGTTCGCGCCACTCCCCCAGCTGACCCCGCTCCGCGCCGAGCGTCGTCGGCGCACCATGACCGGGCAGCACCTGCGTGTCATCGGGCAGCTGGTCGAAGACCCGCTCCTCGAGGTCGTCCATTAGCGAGGTGAAGTCCTCCGGAGACCATGTCTTCCCCGGGCCGCCAGGGAAGAGCGAATCACCGGAGAAGAGGATCGTCTCTCCCCCGTCCCGGAGCAGGAGTGCGATCGAACCCGGGGTGTGACCGCGCAGCCCGATCGCCTGGAGGACGAACCCGCCGAAGTCACCGACGTCGAGGTGGTCGACGGAATGGGCGATCTCCACACCTTCGGTCTCGGTGATCGCGGCGGCATCGGCGGCGCCTGCGATCGTCATCGCATCAGGGTGCTTCTCCGCTGCGGCCGGCAGTGCGCGGATGTGATCCCAGTGCCGGTGGGTCGTGATGATCGCCTCGAGGATCGGCGGGGCGCTCGTGTCCTCGGCGCCCGCGGCGATGAGCTCCTCGATCGCCGCGGTGTCATCGGCGGCGTCGATGAGGACCTGCGCGCCGGTCTCCTTCGCCGTGATGAGGTAGACGTTGTTCTCCATCTCGGACACGGAGATCCAACGGATGACGACGTGCTCTGTCTCGATCGTGTTCACCATCTGCCCCTTGTGTACTGCGGTGGATACGGTCCCGGCTCGACGCCGAGTTCATGGGCGGCCCGCTGCGGCCAACCGGGTTCGCGCAGCGCGACTCGGGCGAGCAGGATCGCGTCGGCCTGCCCTGTGGTCAGGATCGTCTCGGCCTGACCGGGTTCGGTGATGAGCCCGACCGTCGCCGTTCTCGCTCCCGCGTCCTTGATCGCCGCGGACAGCGGCACCTGGTAGCCGGGACCGACGGGCACTCTGACCGGGACGTTCCCGCCCGAGGACACGTCGATGACGTCGACCCCGCGGGACTGAAGTTCGCGGGCGACCTCGACCGCCTCGGCGATGTCGAAGCCGTTCTCCACCCATTCGCTCGCCGAGAGCCTGACGAACACGGGCACGTCCTCACCGACGGCGGCCCGCACGGCCTCATAGGTCTCGATGAGCAGACGCGAGCGGCCGGCGAGGTCACCGCCGTAGCCGTCGGTGCGCTGGTTCGACAGCGGGGAGAGGAACGAGTGGAGGAGGTAGCCGTGGGCGGCATGGAGTTCGACGAGGTCGAACCCGACCCCGATCGCCCGCTTGGCCGCCGTCGCGAAAGCGGCGACCACCTCAGCGATGTCCTCCTCCGTCATCTCCGTCGGCTCGGTGTAGCCGGGGTAGGCGATGGGGCTGGCCCCGAGCGGCTGCCAGCCGCCCTCCGCCGCGGGAACTGTGCCGCGCGGATTGCCCTCGAAGGGACGGTACGTGCTCGCCTTCCGCCCGGCATGGGCGAGCTGCATGCCGATGACCGCGCCCTGCGAGTGGACGAAGTCGACGATCGGCGCCCACGCCTGGGCGTGCTCGTCGCTCCAGATCCCGGCGTCCTGCGGTGAGATGCGACCTTCGGGCACGACGGCGGCCGCCTCGGTGAGGATGAGACCGAAGCCGCCGGTCGCACGGGCACCGAGGTGGACGAGATGCCAGGTCCCGGGCATGCCGTCCCCCGCCTCGCTCGAGTACTGGCACATCGGGGCGAGCCAGATCCGGTTGTCGATGGTCAGTCCGCGCAGCGTCATCGGGGAGAAGAGTTCAGCCATGGCACAAGTCTGCCTGAGTGAGTCCGCTCTCACAGCATGATGTTGAACACTGGGACGGCGAGCAGGTACACGGTGGCGGTGATGAGGACGATCCCGATGAGGTTGAGCCAGATCCCACCCTTGACCATCTGCCCGATCGTCACGTACCCGGAACCGTAGGCGACGGCGTTGGGCGGTGTGGCGACCGGGAGCATGAACGCGCAGGTGGCGGCCAAGGCCACGGGGATCGTGAGGATGAGCGGATCGAGCTGGAGGCCGAGCGCCACACCGCCGACGACGGGGATGAACGTCGCCGCGGTCGCCGTGTTCGAGGTCAGCTCGGTGAGGAAGAGGATGATCGCGGCGAAGACGGCGACGATGAGGATGAGCGGCAGCGCGCCCAAGCCCACGGAGACCTCGCCGATCCACTCGGTCAGGCCCGAGGATGAGAACTGCGCGGACAGCGCGAGACCGCCGCCGAAGAGGAGGAGGACACCCCACGGCAGCTTCTCCGCCGTCTCCCAGTCGAGCAGGCGCACGCCGCGGTTGGCCCCACCGGGGATGAGGAAGAGGAGGAGGCCGATGACCATGGCGATGCCCTCGTCGCTGATCGGCGGGTCCTCGAAGATCAGCGGGATCGCGATCCAGCTGACGGCGGCGAGGACGAACATGCCGAGGACGAGCTTCTCACCGGTCGACATGGGGCCGAGGTTCGCGAGCTCCTCGCGGATGAGCTCACGGCCGCCGGGGATCTCGTCGATCTCGGGTTTGAAGAGGACCTTGACGAGGAGGAACCACGCAATGGCCATCATGACGACTGCCAGGGGCACACCGACGAGCATCCACTGACCGAAGCCGATCGAGATGTCGTGGTTGTCCTTGAGGTAGGCGACGAGGAAGGTGTTGGGCGGGGTGCCGATGATCGTGCCGAGCGACCCGATCGAGGCGGCGTAGGCGATGCCGAGCATGAGCGCCGTGCCGAAATTCGACTTCACGACGTGGCCGAGGCCGACCTCGTCGGCTGTGGTGTTCTCGGTTGGGCTGTTCTCGGCTGGGCCTCCAGCGGCTGCGCTGCTCTTGGCTGTGCCGGCCTCGGCTGTGCCTTCGCCTTCGGCCTTCTCGCCCGTGGCGATCGCCGAGCCGACGACCTTGGCGACGATCATGAGCACGGAGATGCCGATGGGCAGCATCATTACGGCCGTCGCCGTGTTCGAGACCCACATCGACATGAAGCCCGTGGCGATCATGAAGCCCGCGATCATGGGCCCGGGCTTGTTGCCCATGAGGCTGAGTGTGAAGAGCGCGATGCGCCGGTGGAGGTTCCATCTCTGCATCGACAGGGCGATGAGGAACCCGCCGAGGAAGAGGAAGATGATCGGATTGCCGTACGAGGCCCCGACGTCGGCCATCTCGATCTCCGCGCCGAAGACGGGGAAGGCGACGAGCGGGACGAGCGAGGTCGCGGGGATCGGCAGCGCCTCGGTCATCCACCACGCGGCCATGAGCACGGCGACGGCGGCGGTGAGCTTCGCATTGTGGGAGACCTCGTCGGGCATGATCGCGTAGACGAGGGTGGCGAAGATGAGCCCGAGGAAGAACCCAGTCCAGCGGATCCGCACGGTCTTGAGCGGGAAGCCCGGCGCCCTCTCCCCCGGTGACTTCTCCGCGATCTCCGTTGACAGGTTGACGTTCTCGTTCACGATGCGCTCCTCGTCGAGCCGTCGACTACAGGTGTCCGTGCCATCCTATCGGCGGGAGCGGACACGGCGGCGGAGGCGGCGATTGCGGTTCGGAGACGATCGGCGCGGGCACCTTGTCAGCGGCCTGCCTGCGTCAGACCCGAAGTCTCAGAGCCCTAGTCTCAGAGTCCGCGGCATCAGAGCCCGGGTCTCAGTGGTCTCGTCAGAGCCCGGCGATGAAGGAGTGGATGCGGTCGGCGACGAACTCGGGGTGCTCGGCCATGGGCAGGTGAGCCGAGTCCGGGATGACGGCGAGTTCGGAGCCCTCGACGGCGTCGCGCAGCTGACCCATCGTCTCCGGGGTGCAGCCGGGATCCTGGGTGCCGGCCATGAAGAGCGTCGGCGTCGTGATCCCGCCCAGCTTGCCCTCGAGGTCGTAGAGCGCGAGCGCCCGACAGCACGCGATATAGGCGGCATCGTCGACGGTCGCGAGGTCGGTGAGGACGAGGGGTCCGGTGGCGATGTCCTCTTCGAGGAAGCCGGCGGCGAACCAGCGGTCGGCGGTGTCGGGCAGGAGCGACTGGGTGCCGTCGTTCTCCACCTCGGTGATCCGTTCCGCCCAGGAGACGTCGGTGCCGAACTTCGCCGCCGTCGAACACGCCACGAGCCCGGTGAGCTTGTGCGGATGCTCGAGCGCCAGAGTGAGTCCGATGCCGCCGGAGATCGAGGCCCCACAGTAGGTGAAGGACTCCACCCCGCGGTCCTCGAGCGATTCGACGAGGCCGGACGCGAGGTCGGAGATCGTGAAGTCGGTCGCAAGCTCCGACTCCGGGACGGGATAGGTGTGCCCGGGCAGGTCGGCGAGGTAGATCTGGTGATCGTCGACGAGGCGGGAGGCCACGGCCGCCCACAGCGGGATCCGAGTGCCCAGGGCACCGCCGAAGACGAGGGCGGGCGAACCGGGATTGTCATTGAAGGCGTGCAGGGCGATGCGCATGAGGGCTCCTCATTCTCAGGTCAGGATCGGCAGTCGTCGCAGGTCAACAGGATCGGGCTGGTGCGGAGGGTCTCTACCCCGACAGCCTACCGTCGGAGTATCGGAGATAACAGCGCGGACACAGCGATTCGTAGGTCACGGCATTGCCGTCGATGGCCACCTGGTCGCCGTCGAAGATGAACCGCCCGTCGATGAGGCGGCCGTTGAACATCGCCTTGCGCCCGCACCGGCAGATCGTCTTGAGCTCCTCGAGGGTGTGGGCGATCTCGAGCAGACGCGCCGAGCCGGGAAAGGCACGGGTGCGGAAGTCCGTGCGGATGCCGTAGCACATCACCGGCACACCCGCCTCGGTGGCGATGCGCATGAGCGAGTCGATCTGGGCGGGTTCGAGGAACTGGGCCTCGTCGATGAGCAGGCACGCGACCGGGGCCTTGGGGGCGTCGATCGACTCGATGAGGGCGTCGTGGTCGACGTAGTCGGCATGCTCACGGTAGATGAGCTCGACATCGGCGCCTGCGGGGATGAGGAAGTCGACGGTGCGGGTGACGCCGAGGCGGGAGACGATCTCGTCGGCCCCCTTCGTGTCGATGTCGGGTTTGGCGAGCAGCACCCGCTGGCCGCGCTCCTCATAGTTGAAGGCCGCCTGCAGCAGGGCCGTCGACTTACCGGAATTCATCGCTCCGTACCGGAAGTAGAGCTTGGCCACGTGGTCCCCCATCTGTCGATCCCGCCACGACACTCTACCCGGACCCGCGTCCCGCCTCGGCGAGCGGATGGAACGCGAGCGAGTCCAACGCGACCAAACGGTAGGATGGTGAGGTCAAACCCCACGACGATTCGGAGCAGTCCATCACCATGGCCAAAATCATCTACACACGCACCGATGAAGCGCCCCTGCTGGCGACCTACTCGCTCAAGCCGATCATCGAAGCCTTCGCCACCTCGGCGGGCGTCGATGTCGAGACCAGGGACATCTCTCTGGCAGCCCGTGTGCTCGCACAGTTCGCCGATCGTCTCCCGGCCGACCAGCAGGTCGCCGACGCCCTGACCGAACTCGGGGAGCTCGCCAAGACCCCCGAGGCCAACATCATCAAGCTCCCCAACATCTCCGCCTCCGTCCCGCAGCTCAAGGCCACGATCGCCGAGCTGCAGTCCCAGGGCTTCGACCTCCCCGACTACCCGGAGGAGCCGGAGACGGACGAGGACAAGGACGTCAAAGCCCGCTACGACAAGGTCAAGGGATCGGCCGTCAACCCGGTCCTGCGCGAGGGCAACTCCGACCGCCGTGCCCCCGAGGCCGTGAAGAACTACGCGAAGAAGCACCCGCACTCGATGGGCGCATGGTCGCCGGAATCGAAGACGAACGTCGCGACGATGGACGCCGATGACTTCCGCGCGAACGAGCAGTCCGTCGTCCTGGGCGCCGATGACACCCTGAGCATCGTGCTCGTCACCGACTCCGGCGACGAGGTCGTCCTCAAGGAGTCCCTGCCCGTGCTCGCCGGCGAGGTCGTCGATGCGACGAAGATGAATGTCGCCGCCCTCGACGAGTTCCTCCGCGCGCAGATCCAGCGGGCCAAGGACGAGGGCGTGCTCTTCTCCGTCCACCTCAAGGCGACGATGATGAAGGTCTCCGACCCGATCCTCTTCGGCCACGTCATCGAGGCGTTCTTCCCCGAGGTCTTCGCCGAGTACGGCGACGCTCTCGCCGAGGCGGGACTGACCCCGGACAACGGCCTCGCAGCGATCCTCGACGGCCTCGATGCCCTGCCCGCCGAGGTGGCAGCGGGTGTGCGTGCCGGCATCGAGAAGGGCTTCGCCGAGGGTCCGGCCCTGGCCATGGTCAACTCCGCCAAGGGCATCACCAACCTCCACGTCCCCTCCGACGTCATCGTCGATGCCTCGATGCCCGCGATGATCCGCGTCGGTGGGAAGATGTGGGACAAGGACGACCAGACGCAGGACACCCTGGCCGTCATCCCCGACTCCTCGTATGCCGGGATCTACCAGACCGTCATCGACGACTGCCGCGTCAACGGTGCCTACGATCCCACGACCATGGGCACCGTTCCCAACGTCGGACTCATGGCGCAGAAGGCCGAGGAGTACGGCAGCCACGACAAGACCTTCGAGATCGAGACCGCCGGTGTCGTCGAGGTCCGCAACTCCGCAGGCGAGGTGCTCATGAGCACCGAGGTGGCCCCCGGCGACATCTGGCGCGCATGCCAGACGAAGGACATCCCGGTCCGCGACTGGGTCAAGCTCGCCGTCACCCGGGCGCGCCTGTCGAACACGCCCGCCGTGTTCTGGCTCGACGACTCCCGGGCCCACGACCGCAACCTCAAGGCGAAGGTCGAGGAGTACCTGAACGATCACGACACCGAGGGCCTCGACATCCGGATCATGAGCCCGGTCGAAGCCACGCAGTTCTCGATCGACCGCATCCGCCAGGGACTCGACACGATCTCCGTGACCGGCAACGTGCTCCGCGACTACAACACGGACCTCTTCCCGATCCTCGAGCTCGGCACCTCGGCGAAGATGCTCTCCGTCGTCCCGCTCATCGCCGGCGGCGGCCTGTTCGAGACCGGTGCGGGCGGTTCCGCGCCCAAGCACGTCCAGCAGCTCGTCGAGGAGAACCACCTGCGCTGGGACTCCCTCGGTGAGTTCCTCGCCCTCGCCGAGTCGTTCCGCCACGAGTTCAACGTCCACGGCAACGCCCGCGCCGGCGTGCTCGCCGACACGCTCGACGCCGCGACGGGTCGCTTCCTCGAGGAGAACAAGTCGCCCTCGCGCAAGGTCGGCGAGATCGACAACCGCGGCAGCCACTTCTACCTCGCCCTCTACTGGGCGCAGGAGCTGGCCCAGCAGACCGAGGACGCCGAGCTCGCCGCCGCGATCGCCCCGGTCGCCGAGGAGCTCGAGGCGAACGCGGAGACCATCGCCGGCGAACTCCTCGCCGTGCAGGGGTCGCCGGTCGACCTCGGCGGGTACTACAACCCGGATGAGGTGAAGACCGCAGCAGTCATGCGCCCGTCCGAGACGCTCAACCGGATCATCGCGACCCTGAGCGAGAAGGTCTGAGACGAAGCGTGCCGGCTTGTCCGGGTCAGGTGCGCTGAGCATCTCCGCCCGTGTGCTGCCCGACGATGCTGAACGCCACCGCGTGAGCTGCGCTGCCTGAACTGTGGTGCCAGCACTGCGCAGCCTGAGCCCCTGGCCGGATCACCGGCCGGGGGCTCAGTCGCGTCGCACCCCGTCGCCTCGTGCCGCTGGCTCAACGCTACGGCAACAGCGCTGCGCTGACTCGCCGCTCGGCTGAGTCCCGGCCCGGTTCCGCGCCGCTGACTCACGGGCCCATCAGCACCTATGATGGGCCCATGACTTCTCAAGACCCGCGTGGACGCTCCCAGACACCCGACGAGCTGCTCGCCGAGACCGATGCGCTGCTCAGTCAGTCGCAGCCGCCCGCCTCTCCCAAACAGGAGGGCCAGGCGCCGACGCAGGAATCCCGGACGCCTGTCGGTCAGCCGCCTGCCGGTCAGCCGCCTGCCGGTCAGCAGCCTGCCGGTCAGCAGCCTGCCGGTCAGCAGCCTGCCGGTCAGGCACCGACAGGGGCCTCACGCGGTGAGAAGCAGAGCGGCGGCATGTCAGCAGGCATGTGGTTCTCGCTCATCCTCGGCGCGATCATCGTCGTCCTGCTCCTCATCTTCATCCTGCAGAACAACGTTCCCGCGCAGTTCCAGTACTTCGGCTGGCAGTTCCAGCTTCCGCTCGGTGTGGCGATGCTCTTCGCCGCGATCGGCGGCATCCTCGTGGCCGGGATCATCGGGTCGGTGCGGATCTTCGTCCTCGGGCGCAAGCTCAAGAAGATCGAGAAGGCAGCGCGCTGAGCGTGCATCCCGACTTCACCGTTCTGCCCACCGACCTTCCCGCCACTCTCGTCCTCGCCGACACCGACGGTGCCGCCGCGTGGGCGCGCAGCGATGACACGATCAGCACCGTGCTCACCGAGCAGGAGCGGAACTATGCCAAGGAGTTCGACGGCGAGGCGGCCCTGACCTGGGCAGCCGGTCGCGTCGTCCTGCGGTACGTGCTCGGTGCTGTGCTCGACGCCGATCCGTCGTCGATCGAGATCCGACTCGATTCCGCGGGCAAGCCTCGCGTCGAGGACATCGAGTTCTCCGTCACGCGTGCTCAGCGGCTCGTCCTCATCGCCGTCTCCGAGGATCCCGTCGGCGTCGACCTCGAAGCCGTGCCCGACCTCGCCGTCGCCTCCGAAGCGCTCATGCTCCTCCATCCGCGGGAGCGTGAGGAGCTCGAATCGCTCGCCGAGGCGGTGCAGTCCGAGGCGGATCGGCCCAGTGCGCAGCGGCCCGCTGCGGAGCAGTCCAGCGCGGAGCGATCCGAGGCGAAGTTCCTCGTCGCTCAGCAGCCACCCGCTGCGCAGTCGACCCTGCCTGAGGCGTTCGTGCGCGTGTGGGCGCGCAAGGAGGCGTTCCTCAAAGCGCTGAGCACCGGTCTCGCCCGGGATCCCGGCATGGACTACATCGGCGCTGGTGAGGTGCCCGAATCGCCGCACCCTGATGTCGACATCCACGACCTCGTCGAGGGTGTTCCCGCCGGGTACCGCGCCGCGATCGCCTTCAACCGCTGACACTCCTCCGGCAAGTCGGTTAGCTCAAGCCGGCCGCTAGTTATCGACGCGCCCAGCCACGGCCGCTGCTCGTTCAAGCCCGCCGCCACTTTTCGACGCGCCCGGCATCAGCCGCGGTTCGTTCAAGCCGGCCGCCACTTTTCGACGCGCCCGGCCAGGGCCGCGGTTCGCTCAAGCCGGCCGCCACATTTCGACGCGGGGAACGTTCGAAAAGCGGTGTGCTGAACACCTTCATTTCGGACAGAGTTCCTCGCCACTTATCGGACACTCTCGGTACAGACTTATCGGACACCGGCCTCGGCACCCACTTCCCTGACACAGGGTGGGTGCATGGCCGATCGAATCACAACACACCTGCGCCGAAAAATTCTCGCGCACAAGCCCACCGAAACCGATACAGTCACCGCTTTCTGCCGAGAGAACTCCGTGTCCCGCGACTCCTACTACCGCATCAAGAACGAGGACACACCCCTACAGGCCGGTTCCACAGCACCGGTCAATCCACATACCACCTTCCCTGAGCTGACCTGGGAGCTGGTGCGCCAGTACCGTCGCGAACTCGCCGAAGCCGGCTACGACGACGGACCCCGCTCGATCAAGTGGACCATGATCCGCAACGACCACCCCGCCCATCTCATCCCCAGCACCTCACGCATCGGGGTCTTCCTGCGCCAGGAGGGACTCACCCGACTCAATCCCAAGAAACGCCCCCACACCTCGTACAAGCGCTTCCAGAAGGAGTTCGCGAACGAACTCTGGCAGCTCGACGGGTTCGAGTACCGGCCCGAGCCCAACACCGTGTTCACGATTATTCAGACCGTCGATGACTGTACCCGAGTGATGACAGCTCTGGGCCTGACCCCTGGCGGAGAGACTTCTGAAGCCACCTTGGCCATCCTCACCGCAGCTATCGATGAGTACGGCAAGCCGCGAGAGATCCTGTGCGATAACGCCCGGGCGTTTACCCTGCAGCGCTACGGCATGGTCGGCACGATCGATACCGCGATGGCCGCACAAGGCATCATCATGACTCCGGGACCGTTCTATCACCCCCGCAACCAGGGCAAGATCGAACGCGCTCATCAGCCTGTGCTCAAACGCCTCAACGCCGTGCGCCCACGCACCCGTGAGGACATCGAGACGGTCCTGATGGACTTCAGGACCCACTACAACCATCACCGCCAGCACCAAGGGCTCAAGAACGGGCTCACGCCAGCGGCCGCGTGGCAGACCGCGACGAAGATCGACCCGCGAACAGAGCCCATCGACCCGCATGCGCTCGTCGACCGGTATGTCACGACCGATGCTCGAGGACACCTGAGCTTCGAGTACTCCACCAGGCGCTTGCACAAGCACGGGTTCATTCTCTTCCGCAAGCATCCAATTGTCTTCGGAGTGGTGTGGGAAGGCCACGAACTGATGATCATCGACAAGGGTGTTCATCTGGAGTTCTATCTCATCCCCTACAGTGAACTCGTCGCGGTTCTCGACCTTCCCCTGCCAGCGAAACGATCGCTGAACATCACCAGGGACGGCAGGTTCGTCAGCGGTGATAACCTCCACCTTCCCTCGGGTGTCGAAGACCGCCGAAATTCAACCCCAGTGTCAGATAAGTGAGTACCAGGACTGTCAGATAAGTGGGGGCGAACAGTGTCCGATAAGTCGGTAGACATCACAACGTTCGAAAAGCGGCGGCCGGCTTGAACCAGCGCCGTAACTCAGTCGTCCTTGCCGAAGTCGGGGCCGTTCGCGCCGGTGGTGAAGACGATGGCGATGCCGAGCGAACCGAGCGCGACGAGTCCGAAGAGGATGAATCCGCCGGCCGGATTCGCCGCAGCCGCCAGGGCGATGCCGAGGATGAGACCCGCGATGAAGACCGCGTCGGCGATGACGATGTGCTTGAGATAGGTCCTCGCACCCTTGCTCACACCGTAGGAGATCTCCGTGGCCGAGCTGAGGAAGAGAAGGACCGCCGCCGTAATGACGGTCCACGTCGGGACGAGGAAGAAGTCAGTGAGTCCGGGGATGAACACGAGCATTGCACCCGCGAGGAGAAGTTTGACGATTCCGTCGACGACATACACGGGCTTGATCATGGTGCAATTCTACGGGGCCTGGGCGCCCCCAGACGGTGAGCTTCATCGCGGGCGATCGGCTCGGCGCCGGACGATCACCGCGATACAGGCGGACGAACACTGGCTCAGTGACTGAATGACACCCAGCTCACGACTGGCGGATCTCGCGCTCAACGACCGGCTGGCCTCGCGCTCAGAGACTGACCGGCCCCGGACTCAACGACTGGCGGATCTCGCGCTCAACGACTGGATGACGCCGAGCACCGAACGCAGCACGGAGGCCTCGACGTTCGAGTGAGCGACGACGATGCCGTGCCGCACCGCACTGTCACCGCTCCAGCCGTCGGCCAGCGACGCGACCCGGATGTCGCGGTCGAGCAGTTCGCGCTGGAGAAGTTTGGCCTCTCCGGCATCGGCCACTCCAGGATCGCCGGCCGCTGCAGCGTCCGGGCCCGGGGCAGCTCTCTCGCCGGTCTCGATGACGAGCGTCCTTCCCTCGTGCACGAGTCCGGGCAACTCCCCCACCTCGGCGACGACTCCTTCAGCCGCACGCAGTCGCCGTCGCCCGCGTGCGATCCTCCGCCGCAGCCCACCGGATTCGAGGTACCCGGCCACCGCGCTCTGGAGTACGGGCGCGACCGCCGGACCCCACGACCTCCGCACCTCGGCCATGGCCTCACCCAACCGTCCCCGGGCCACGACGTAGCCCGTCGACACCGCGGTCGTGAGCAGAGTGGAGAACGTCCCGATGTGGACGAGATCGACATCGCGATCAATCGACCCCGCCAGATCGTAGAGCGTCGGCACCGCCGTGCGCTGGAACCGGGCCTCGCTGTCGTAGTCGTCCTCGATGACCGTGACTCCGGCGTGCGCCGCCCAGTCGAGCAGCTGCATGCGCGTGCTCACCGACATCGTCGTCCCGTGGGGGAACTGGTGGTTGGGGGTGACGACGACCGCGGACACTCGACCCTCGAGCTCCCGCAGCCGATCGATGTCGAAGCCGGTCGAGACGTCGAAGGGAACGAGCTGACGATCGACCATGGCCAGCCGCAGGCCGGGAAAGCCGGGATTCTCGACCCCGATCGGCCCGTCGAGGCCCGCGGCGAAGAGCAGACGCAGACCATCACGCGAACCGCTCGTGAGGATGACGGCGTCGGGATCGACGCTCATGCCGCGCAGAAGTCGGAGGTGGTCGGCGACGGCCCAGCGGGCGCCCGGCTGCCCGAGCGGGTCGGTCGTCCCCGGCTCGACGTCGAGCGCATCCCGCCACGCCTTGCGGAACGCAGGATCGCGCAGCGGATCGTCCCCGCCGTGGCCGGGACGCAGGTCGATGAGTCGCCGTGGCGGCCGGCGGGGAGCCGGCGGAGGCGCCGGCGCATCGGATCGGCGCAGCAGGGCCGTCGGCAGATCGGGGTCGACGATGGTGGCCGCGCGTTCCCGGGTGAGCAGGTAGCCCTCGACGGCGAGCTGAGCGTAGGCCGTCTCGACCGTGCCGCGTGAGACGCCGAGGTGGCCGGCGAGATTCCGGCTCGAGGGCACCGCTTCGCCCGGGCGCAGCTCTCCATGGGCGACGAGCTCGCGGATTCCGGTGACGAGCTGATCGGGCAGCGGAATCGCCGAGGTCTCATCGATGTCGACGTTGAGCGTCTCCCGGCTCGACCGGGTCAGCGTCGTTGTCCGTGGCCCTGACGGCGGCGACATACCCGCCCGCGGTCGCGCCGCTGCCCGCGCCCCTGCTCGTGCCGACACGTCCTTCGCCGACCCCGCCTGTGCCGTCTGCACTCGGCGCTGTGCCGCAGAGACGGACGCCTTGGAACCGTGAGCTGTCATACCTCGATTCTATCGCGGCCCTGCCAAACTGGCCCAAAATATCACCTCTACTCTGGCCCTGCTCTTAGGCCACTCGCGCATCTAGCCTGGATTGGACCACGCACATCAGAACGAAGGCACAGCAATGACCGAAACCCAGACCCTGCTCAACACCGGACTCGCCCAGATGCTCAAGGGCGGCGTCATCATGGACGTCGTCAACGAGGAGCAGGCACGCATCGCCGAGGCCGCTGGCGCCTCGGCGGTCATGGCCCTCGAACGGGTTCCCGCCGACATCCGCGCCCAGGGCGGAGTCGCCCGGATGTCCGACCCCGACCTCATCGAGTCGATCATCAGCGCCGTGTCGATCCCCGTCATGGCCAAGGCCCGCATCGGCCACTTCGTCGAGGCGCAGATCCTCGAGACCCTCGGCGTCGACTACATCGACGAGTCCGAGGTCCTCTCCCCCGCCGACTACGTCAACCACATCGACAAGTCCGTCTTCAAGGTGCCCTTCGTCTGCGGTGCGACCAACCTCGGCGAGGCCCTGCGCCGCATCACCGAAGGCGCCTCGATGATCCGCTCGAAGGGCGAAGCCGGCACCGGCGACGTCTCCGAGGCGATGCGCCACCTGCGCACCATCAACTCCGAGATCCGAGCCCTGGGCGCGAAGAGCGAAGACGAGCTCTACGTCGCCGCCAAGGAGATCGCCGCCCCGTACCCGCTGGTCAAGCAGGTCGCCGGCCTCGGCCGCCTGCCCGTCGTCACCTTCGTCGCCGGCGGCATCGCGACCCCGGCCGACGCGGCCATGATGATGCAGCTCGGCGCCGACGGCGTCTTCGTCGGCTCCGGCATCTTCAAGTCCGGCAACCCTGAGGCCCGCGCCCGCGCGATCGTCGAGGCGACGACCCACTACGACGATCCCGCCGCCGTCGCCGCCGCCTCCCGCGGTCTCGGCGAGGCCATGGTCGGCATCAACGTCGCCGACGTCCCCGCCCCGCACCGCCTCGCCGAGCGCGGATGGTGACCCTCGGCGTCCTCGCCCTCCAGGGAGCGTTCCGCGAGCACCTCACGGTGCTGAACTCCCTGGGGGTCGAGGCCCGCAAGGTCACCCGACCCGAGCACCTCGAGGGTCTCGACGGCATCATCCTCCCCGGTGGGGAATCGAGCGCGATGGTCCGCCTGGCCGCCCCCACGGGACTCTTCGTCCACCTCGGCGAGAGGATCCGTGACGGTCTGCCCGCCTTCGGCACCTGTGCCGGACTCATCCTGCTCGCCGACCGCCTCACCGACGACACGCTCACCGGGTTCGACCGTCCCGGCGGACTCGACGTCACCGTCGCCCGCAACGCCTACGGCCGGCAGCGGGAGTCGTTCGTCGCGCCCCTGGAGATCACGGGGATGACCCCGGATTTCGACGGCACGTTCATCCGTGCCCCGCAGATCGTCGAGACCGGAAGCGCCGAGGTGCTCGCCCGTCACGACGGGGCCGCCGTCCTCGTGCGGCAGGGGAATGTGTGGGGTGGGAGCTTCCATCCGGAGTTGGGTCCGGACACGAGACTCCACGCGGAGTTCGTGCGAAGATTGGGCCATGACGACTGAGGCGATCGACACGCTCAAGACCGGTTACACCTTCGACGGCGCCACCCTCGAACTGGGGGTGGCGCTTAACGGGGAGACACCGGTCCCCGACGTTCCCATCTCGATTCCACTCTCGATGCTCAACCGGCACGGCCTCGTCGCCGGCGCCACAGGCACCGGCAAGACCGTGACCCTCCAGGTCCTGGCCGAGCAGCTCTCCCGGGCCGGCGTCCCGGTCTTCGCCTCTGACATCAAGGGCGACCTCTCCGGCATCGGCGCCCCCGGAGTCGCCTCGGAGAAGCTGACGAAGCGCCTCGAGGCCGCAGGCCAGCAGTGGGACCCGAAGGCGAACCCCACGGAGTTCTACACCCTCGGCGATTCGGGTCTCGGCACGCCGATCCGGGCGACCGTGACCTCCTTCGGTCCGATCCTGCTCTCCAAGGTCCTCGAGCTCAACGACACGCAGGAGTCCGTGCTCTCCCTCGTCTTCCACTACGCGGACAAGGCCGGTCTCGCCCTCCTCGACCTCTCCGACCTCCAGGCCGTGCTCACCTACCTCACCTCCGCCGAGGGCAAGGCCGAGCTCGAGGGCATCGGCGGGGCGTCGAAGGCCACGGTCGGCGTCATCCTCCGCAAGATCGCCGAACTCTCCGCCCAGGGCGGCGACGTCTTCTTCGGCGAACCCGAGTTCGACACCGCCGACCTCCTGCGCGTCGATGACTCCGGTGCCGGCATCGTCTCCGTCCTCGAACTGCAGAAGCTCAGCCAGTCCCCCGCCCTGTTCTCGACCTTCCTCATGTGGCTGCTCGCCGATCTCTTCCAGGATCTGCCCGAGGTCGGCGATGCGGACAAGCCCGCCCTCGTGTTCTTCTTCGACGAAGCGCACCTGCTCTTCGCCGACGCCTCGAAGGCGTTCCTCGAATCCGTCACCCAGACCGTGCGCCTCATCCGGTCCAAGGGCGTCGGCGTCTTCTTCGTCACGCAGACGCCCAAAGATGTCCCCGAGGATGTCCTCGCCCAGCTCGGCTCGCGCATCCAGCACCAGCTGCGGGCGCACACCCCCAATGATGCGAAGGCGCTCAAGGCGACGGTGCAGACGTTCCCGAAGTCCGGCTACGACCTCGAGGAGCTGCTCACCTCGCTCGGCATCGGCGAGGCGATCGTCACCGTCATGGACCCCGACGGCGCCCCGACCCCTGTGGCCCCGACGCGGATGCGGGCACCGGAGTCGAAGATCGGCCCGATGCGCGAGGACGAGGTCCGTGCGGCCGTCGCGGCTTCTCCGCAGCAGAAGAAGTACGGCACCGCGATCGACAACGAGTCGGCCCGGGAGATCCTCACGGCCCGCCTCGAGGCAGGGGCTGCGGAGAAGGACGCCGAGGTGAAAGCGGGCGATTCCGCGAGCTCAGGTCCGGCAGGGGCTGGTTCGGGAGGGGCTGGGAAGGTCCCGTTCCCCGAGGACCCGGCACCGACGCGGTCGAAGCAGGCCCCGAAGGAGGACAACCTCTTCTCGCAGGTCGTCAACTCCTCCGCCTTCAAGCAGTTCACGCGCACCGCGGCCCGTGAGATCGCCCGCGGCATCTTCGGCACCTCGCGCCGCCGGCGGTAAGACGCCCACTCTCTCTGCGCCGACGCTGAGAACTCAGCTCCGGCGGTGAGGCTCTCATCGCCGCTCGCACCTCGGCAGTGAGCGCCTCCCGCTATGCCTCAGTTCGCCGGAGTGACGACGTCGAGGAGCAGCTCGCCCGTGCTCACCTCGATCGCGGTGAACGCGCCGAGGTGGTCCCCGTCGAGGTGCACGGGCGCGGGCTCGTCGACGGTGACCGTCGCGGCCGGCGCGATCCAGTACCGCATCGCAGGGTCAGCCTCTGGGCAGCCGCCGATGCACGCTGTGCCGATCCCCGCCCACACGCGCAGGCGGGCGACGGGCGAGTCGGTGCCGAGGACGACGGCGAGGAAGTCGATGTCCTCATCGGTCACCTCGGCGCCGGGGAAGACAGGGATGGGACCGGCTGGGCGGGAGGTCTTCGCCGCCATGACCGCCCACACGCGCAGACTCTCGCCGTCGATGCGCACCGTGTGCTCGGGGGCGAAGAGCGCCCCGATCGCACCCCGGGCGTAGCCGAGCAGACCCCATTCGCGCCGGTGCCCGGCCACCGCGTGGGCGTCGCCTCCGATGCCTGACAGGGAGAGGAAGTGCTCGTGACGGCGCGCTCCCTCGGCATCGGTGCAGTCGGCCGCGCACACGGGCACGGCCGCTCGGCGGGCCGCACCGTGGACGAACTCCTCGCACAGGCGCAGTCCGGCGCGGACCGTGTGGACGCCGATCGCCCGGCTGAAGACGTTGCCCGTGCCGGTGGGGACGATGAGCACCGGGAGGTCCGACCCGGCGAGCACCGGGGCCACCGCGCGGAGGGTGCCGTCGCCGCCGAGGAGGACGACCGCCTCGGTGCCCCATTCGACAAGGTCAGCGGCCTGCCGGGCGCCCGTG
Source organism: Brevibacterium ammoniilyticum (assembly GCF_038429965.1). Taxonomy (NCBI): domain Bacteria; kingdom Bacillati; phylum Actinomycetota; class Actinomycetes; order Micrococcales; family Brevibacteriaceae; genus Brevibacterium; species Brevibacterium ammoniilyticum. The sequence goes on along the minus strand of NZ_BAABNP010000001.1, from coordinate 366,006 downwards.
CGCGTCGCGGTCGTCGACACCGTCCGGTAACGGACGTGGACGGCTTCGAGCAGGGTGACGAGCCGGTGGTGGGCACGATGGGTCCGGGCGTGGAGCGGATTGACGATGATCCCGAGCCTCATGGTCTTCCCTCGCTCTGTCTGCCTCAGCCGAACGCCGGGTGGGATTCGGCGATCGCCTCGGCGCGGTCGAGGTCGACGGACTCACCGGCGAAGGGCTCGACGACCACCCGTGGACCGGTCTTCTTCGGTGAGCGCTTCCACGTCCCGCGCGCCCGCGCGCCGTCGATGACGGTGTTCTTGAACATCCCGTTGCCGCCGGGCACGACGGCCTTCTCGTGGGCGGGGGCGAGCGTCTGACTGCGGTCCTTGTAGCCGAGGATGAGTTCGTCGAAGCCCGGCAGCAGCAGCATCGCCTGGCTTTGGGCCTCACCCTCGCCGAGGCGGTCGTCGAGGTCGGGGGCCTGGAAGTGCTCGCGGTCGTCGATGTCGGTTGCGACGATCTCGCCAGCGTCGACGGCGGCTCGGAGTGCCGCGCGGATCGGCGTCTTCGGCAGGCCCGTCCAGCGTGCCGCATCATCGACAGTGACCGGTCCATGACTGAGCACATAGCGTCGCATCCACTCAGACAGCGCGGTCTCAGCGTCGATGCCGGTGTCTCCCGAGCGATCGCGGAGGATGTAAGTGAGCTCGTCGCGATCGGCGGCGAAACCGGATTGGACGATGATGCCGCGCATCGCCAGGGTCGTGATGAGGTAGCGTTCGCGACCGTACTCCTCCCCGTCGCCCACCCCGTGCATGAGGGGTGCGAACTCCGCGAGGAGGTCCTCCCTGCTCAGCGGCCCACGAGTGGAGATCGCCGATTCGGCGAGGCCGGCGGCGCGCTCGAGCATCTCTTCGCTCACCCCGAAATGCTCGCGCCTGGCTGTCTGCGACCTGATCAGGCGGGGTGCGGTGAGGGCGAGGATCCAGCCGATGTCCTCGGCTGCGGCGAAGTGGATCGTGCCGCGCTGCGTCCACGACCGCACGATGTCTCCCGCCTCGATGGCCGCCCGCACCACAGCCACCGACGGCTGTCGCAGCCGCAGCGCCACGGACACCAGCGCCCCGGGCAGGGCCTGGGCCTGGACGCATGCGAGACGGCGGACCACCTCGGCGGGATCATCCGACGACGAGTCGATCAGGTCGAGGGAAAGCAGCCGGGCCGCAGAGACTTGTGTAATCTTCACATCTTCAGCGTAGCCCCAGCACACAAGCATGGATTACGGTCGGATAACGAGGCACTCTTCGCGGCGTGTTGACTTCACCTGTCGTGAACGGATGTTCGATCATGAGAGTGCAGCCCTCCCCACCACAAAGCAATCATCTGTGACTTTGAGCCCCATCAGAGCATGCGATCGCATCGTCGACGACATCTGCCGCAGGGCGGTGACCGAAGGCGGAATGCTGTGTATGGTGACCGGATTCGCCGGCACGGGAAAGACGTGGCTGCTACGCAAGATCGGCGAGCGGATGTTCCCCACCTCGCCCGTCGCCTTCGCCACTGCCGACGAATTCGAGAAGGACGCCCCGTACAGCTTCGTCGAAAGGCTGATGAGCACCGGTCTCGCGCCGTTCCGCGTCATCGACGTCCACCGCTCTCCCATCGACATCGCCCGGGAGAGCGTCGCCGAGTTCGCCGAACGCGACCGGCCCGAGCTGCAGACCATCATCGTCGACGACGCCCAGTGGATCGACGTCGAATCCCGCCTCGTGCTGCGCTACATGGTCCCCCGGATCATGGGTCTGGGTGTCTTCATCGTCGTCGCCGGCAGGCTGCCCGACATCGAGGCCGCGCCCGTGTCGTTCTTCGCCGATCTCGCCGAGTCGGCTCCTCACGGTGAGAACGTCGTCCTCGAGCCCCTGTCCGTCGAGGAGATCCAAGCACTCGCCGTCGATGTGCTCGGGGCCTCGATCTCCCCGTTCACGGCCGAGACGCTGCGCAACGCCACCGGCGGGTCGTTCCTCAGCGTCGACAGCATCTTCCGCCGCATCACCCCGCAGGAGCGCAACAAGCTCCATCTGCTCTGGGACATTCCCATCCGCGGGGTCGACCCGGTCCACAATCCGCTGCTCGCCCCCGTGTTCGAACTGCCCGATCCTGCCCGGTTGGCGGTGGAGATCGTCAGCTGCGCGGACACCGAGCTCGCACCCCATGTCGTGCGGGAGGTGGCCGCGCGCCTCGATGAGGTCGTGGACATCGAGCCCGCGGTAACGGCATCCGTTCTCACCGAATCGGGATTCGGTTCGACCGTGGCGACCCGACATTCCCTCATCGCGCATGCGGTGCGACAGACCCTTCCGCGTGAGCGGGCACAGGCGATCTATCGGGCGCTGGCGCCGTCGGCGCACGGGTTTCGGCGCATGTGGTACACGCTGAGCGGGGCGACGGAGTGGAATGCCGAGCTTGCCTCGGCGGTCGAAGAGTTCGTCACCGATGCCGTGCGGGCGCGCAACTTCGAAGCGGTCAACGATGTCATGCGCCGCAGCCTCGACATCGCCGACGGTGAGGCGCGGACCTCGCTGCTCATCCATCTGGCTCTGCTCAATATGCAGAACAAGACGGTGTACTCGGTGCTCGATCTCATCGACGAGTTCGAGGCCCTGCCCCCGAGTGCGGTCCGCGAGTGCATCATCCTCACGATCTTTGCCCACCGCAAGGACCAGGAGTTCCCCGTCCACCGGCTCGCAGAGTTCCTCGCCGTTCCCACCGACTCCCCGGAGGAGCGCACCCTGCAGGCGTATGCGGCGTTCCTCGAGGTCATCGAGATCATCCGCAGTCAGGACTTCAGCGACCTCGGCGCGGCGATCGACCAGGCGCAGGCGATGATCGCCCGTGCTCCCACGCATCCCGACGAGGTGGACAATCCGGCGATGCGCTGGATGGTCGCCCCGACGCTGTGTTCGCTCGTCCTCGAGGCCTTCCGGATGCTCCAGCTCGTCCTCGAACTCGATGCGGCGACGATCTCCGGGCGACTCGACGAGTTCGAGCCCCGGGTCCTCGGTCTCGAGCCGAGTTCGTACAAGATCGATGCCCTCACCCCGCTGGCCGTGGTCGCCATGACGATCGGCGAGATCGAGCGTGCCCGACGGCTCTCAGGGGTCGGCGTCGACCTCCTCGAAACGGTCCGGAAACCGTGGGCGGCCGGCACCATGCGCCTCATCCACGCCCATGCGTTCTCGCTGACCGGATCGCTCGATGAGGCCGCTGAGCTCGTCGTCGCCGCCACCGAGTCGAGCGGCAGCACGATCGACGTCGAGACCCGGCTGCCGCTGAGCGGGCTGCAGGCGTGGCTCAATGCCGCCCGTGGGGTTCCCGACTTCATCGACCTCGAAGCGCAGACACACCGGCAGACGGCGATGTCGTGGCAGCCGTATGCCGCGGACATGGTCATCACGGCGTCGTGCGAACGTGCTCGCGCCCACGGCGATCCGGACGGGGTCGTCGCCGCATCGTCGCCGCAGAAGGTGCGGAACCTCCAGGGCACCCAGCGCGGCTTCCTCAGCTACCGCGCCCACGCCCTCATCGACCTCGAGCGCTTCGACGAGGCCAGGGAGCTCATCGAGGCGATCGATGCCGCTCAGGGGCAGGGCTGGCAGCCGTACTGGGGGTCGGTCGACTGGCTTCGGGCCAGGCTTGTCGCCGCAGAATGCGCGGCCGCGAGGTTCGAGGTCGACGGTGCCATCGGTCGCGATTCCGTGTCCGCAGGGGGCCGGGATTCCGAGTCCGCAGGTGGCAGGGCGGACAAGGGGAAGGCCGTCGCCGAGGCGGAACGGCACTTCGATGCGGCCCTCGGCGACGATCGGTTCCCGCTCCCCCGGGCGCTCACCCTACGCGACTACGGGATCTTCCTCATCGGGCTCGGCGACCGGGACAGAGCCCGGTCGGCACTCGACCACGCGTTGGCGATCGTGCGCAGGATCGGTGCCGAAGCCTACGCCCCGGGCATCGTCGAGGCATTGGGCACGGTGGCGAAGATGGGTGAGAATCTCGTGGGGACGCTGACGGCTCGCGAGCTCGAGATCGGGCGTCTGCTCGCCCGAGGCCGGAGCAATCAGGAGATCGCTGCGGAGCTCTTCGTCAGCCCGGCGACGGTCCGCTATCACGTGTCGAACGTTCTGCGGAAGCTGCAGCTCAAGCGGCGCAGTGAGGTCGCGAAGGTCTTCCTCGACGCCGGTGAGACTGTGGCGCGGTAGTCATCTCAGCTGCGGCGGCGGACGGCTCGGACCATGGCGGCACCGGCACCGGCGAGCACAGCGCCGAGAATCGCCATCCACCACATCGCACCACCGGTGCGCGGCAGGTAGCCGCCGTCGGCGGTGGTGCCGTCCGCATTCGATCCTGCGTTCGATGCGGAGTTCGATCCTGCGTTCGAGGATGCATCACTCTGCGACGAGGAGTCGCTGCCCGACCCGTCGCTTCCCGAGTCTTTGCCGGAATCTTTGCCCGACCCGTCACTGCCCGAGCCGCTGTCGGGGTCGGTCGCGTCGCCGCCGAGTTCGAGGAGGACGTCGAAGCTGCCCTGGCGTGCACCGACGTTCGACTTGTTGCCCGAGGTCGCTTCGACCGGGAAGTCGTAGCCGATGGTCACCGGGGTGGTCTCCCCCTTGGCGAGGGGAATCTCCATGATCCGGGTCGTCCCGGCCGCCGCGAGGTCCTTGATCGACGAGGAGCCGCGCTTCCAGTCGATGCGCAGGTCGTCATAGAACTCGTCGGGGATGTCGGCTGTGAGGAGGTCGACGTCGACGATGCTCACTGTGAGGGTTCCATCGGTGGGACCGTCGTTGCGCACCGTGAGGGTGCGGCTCGTCGAGTCGCCGGGGACGGTGACGGGGAATCCGACGAAGGTCTCCGTCGTCGTATCGCTGTAGGAGCTGCCGTCCCAGGACATCTGGATGGCTGTGTCGGTCGGGGCCGCCTCGGCGGCGGTGGCGGTGCCGAATGCGAGGAGGCCGGCGATCGTCAGGGTCGCCAGTGTGCGTGGGAGCCTCACGGGGTGGCACCTCCCGGTCGGAAGGTCTCGTAGTCGAAGGCGATCTCACGCGTGGGTTCCTTCTTCGGGTCGAGCCCGAGCCGAACCTTCGCGTTCCACGAGTCCTTCGCCTCGACTTCGGTTCCGGCGGGATCCTTCGCGGTGACGGTGGCGGTGTTCTCGTACTCGCCGACCACGCCGTCGTTCTTCAGCTTCGCCGTGACGCACCAGTATTCGGTGGTCGGATCGGTGGTGTCCGAATAGTCCGCGCTCACGGGCGTCGAACGCAGTTCCTGGGGCGTGCTCGGCGTGTTGGGCACCGTGCATTCGCTCGGTGCGCTCACCCGGAAGATCGAGACGTCTGAGGCGCCGAAGATGCCGTCGGACCAGGTCGGCGGGGTGACTTCGTAGCGCAGGCCTTTGTTGCCCTGGCTGAGGGAATCGGTCTGGAGGGGCACGGCGACTTCGCCGTTCTTGAGCAGAACCTCCGCCTCGGCGGGGCCGATGCCCACCTTCACGGAACCGTCCTTCGCGGCCTGGGTGTCGTCGACCCGGCCGGCGGCGAAGTATTCGTAACCGCTGGAGATCTCACCGTTGCCGTGGGCGGTGTCGCTCCACAGGGCCAGCGTTCCCCCTCCGACGCCGAGGAGGATGCCGAGTGCCGCTGCGACGCTGAGGATCACGGTGTTGCGCAGCTTCCGGTTCATGGTCGGCCTCCCGCGTCACGGACCTGGTCGAGGCTGAGGGAGAAGCGGCCGAGGTCGGCGACCTGGACGGGGCTCTCGGCACCGAATCGGTCGTCGAGGCCTGCGAAGTCGAGGGAGACGGCGACGGAGAACTCGTCCTCACGTCCTGCATCGTCGGTGCTCAGCCGGTCCTCGTCGAGGGTGATCGCCGTGCCCAGTGGGGCGGGCTCGCCGAGGCGCTTGCCGGCGGCATCGCGGACCTCGTAGTTCGCGCTCACACCGTCGGGAAGCTGGGCGGGGTCGACCCAGGCGACGTTGATCTGCGCGGTCATGTTGTCGCCGGCGATGCGGGTCGTGAAGTCCTGGCTCATCTCGACGGTGTCGCCCTGGCGGACGAGGAAGGTCTCGGGGTCGATGGTGCGTCCGGTGTTCTTCACATCGGGCGAGGTCTCGGTCCACGTGGTCTCACCAGCGGTGACGTCGAGGTCTCCGGCGATGATCGTCGCGGGGGCGGCCTGACCTGCGGTCTTCCACAGCGCCATGGTCCCGCCTCCTGCGGCAGTGCCGGCGATGAGGACTGCGGCGGTGAGGATCGGCATGCGCCAGTTCTTCCTCGTCGTCATGTCCTGTTCTCCATCTCGCGAGTCTGTGGTGCGGTATCGGTCGCCTCGTGGGCTCCGTGCTTCTTCGTGCGGCGTTTCTCGATGCCTGCGGAGACGAGCGCGTAGAGGGCGTAGGCAATGAGCACGAAGCCGATGCCGGCCACGAGCAGTCCCTTGTTCCCGCCGACGGCCTGCTGGACGTAGCCGAGCTTCGGGATCGAGTAGATGACCTTGCCCATCACCTGGGCGTCGACGATGGGTTCGTCGTCGTTGCCGTTCGCGTCGCCGCGAGTGACGTAGGTCCGGCCGTCCGGAGTGTCGGTGACAGCGACGACCCGGTGCGTGATGAGCATGGGGTCGCCCGAACGCGGTTGGAACGTCACCGGATCCCCGATGTTGTAGCTGTCCTGGGGAACCGAGACGACGATGTCGCCGGGTTCATAGGTCGGCTCCATCGACCCGGTGAGCACGGTCAGTGCCGCACCGTTCATCACCCGGGGCACGACGCCGATCGCGACGGTGAGGCCGAGGAACCCGATGAGGACGATGGCGAACACCCCGGACCGCAGTCCGCGTGCGAATCCCGAGGTCCGGGAGTGTCGTGCCATCGTTGTCATCCTCGTGTGTCGGTCGCCTGATTCCTCAGGCTGCGGCCTGATTCCTCGGGCTGCGGGTCAGCCTCAGCGGTCCTGCTGGAGCTGGATGTTCGAGCCGGCGAGTGCGGCCTGGGTCTTGACGAGGTCCTGGTTCGGGGTGCTCTTGTCGAACTCGGCGGTGACGACGACGTTGAAGTCGGCGGTGCCGTCGACGGCCTTGCCGGCGGCGACCTGGGTGCTGCCGGGGTTGGTGTTGTCCGAGGAGACGAGGGAGAGCTCGACGCCGGCGTTGTCACCGGTGGCGATCTCCTTGCCCGAGGCGTCCTGGACGGAGTACTTGAGCGAGAGGCCCTGGGAGAGGGCGCCTTCGAGCGCTCCGCCGCCGGCGAGCTTGAGCTTGGCGACCATGTTGTCGCCCTCGAGGCCGACGTCGACGCCGTACTTGCCCTGGACGGTGTCGCCCGGGATGATCTTGAAGGTCTTGAGGTCGATGGCGTGCGGGCTGTCGGCACGGTCGGCCGAGATGTCCTGCCAACCGGATTCGGTGACGGCGACGTCGAGGTTACCGGCGGTGATCTGTCCGCCGTCGGCGGTCGCGCTGTCGGTCCAGAGGGCGAAGGTTCCGCCACCGAGGAGCAGGGCTGCTCCGGCTGCTCCGGCGATGATTCCGAGGGTCTGCTTCTTCACGATTCTCTCCTGTTGTCGTGTTTCGGTTCTACTTCACTGCGCCAGAGGCGGAGCAGGTCATGGTTTCGCCCGGGTTCAGGCGGGTCTTCGGGCACTTCACTGAGGAAGCGGGAAGTTTGTCGTCGACGACCGTGATGCCGTCGAGGGTGGTCTTGCCGGTGTTCTTCACGAGGTAGGTCCAGGTCACGGTGCGCCCGTCGGTGACGGTCTCACCGGCCTTGATCTCCTTGGCCCCGTCGAGGCCGGCGGCGGTCGGGGTGTCCCACGCCTTCTTCTCGATGTCGATACCGGGCACGAGGCTCTGCTTGTTCGTCACCGTGCACTTGACGGCGTCGCCGACGGTGACGTTGAGGTTGATCGCGTCCTTGGTCACGGAGACCTTCTGGCCGTTGATGCGGCATTCGACGGCGTCGAGTGCCCATCCGTCGGCGGTCTGGGCCTGCGTGAGCAGTTCTTCGATGCTCACCTTCGAGGTGCTCGCGGGCTTGGGGGTCTGGAACTTCACCTGGTAGGCGACCTTGGAGGTCTCTCCGGTCGTCTGCTTCGAGATGGGGCCCAGCGTTCCCGGCGCCGAGGCGGTCACCCCGAACGTCCATCCCGCACCGCCGGGTGCCGGTGCGCTTGCACCGTAGGCGAGCGTCTTCTTGTCGATCTCGATGTCCGCCCGGCAGGTCGCACCCTTGGCGACGCCGGCCATGAGGTCGGCGAGCTCTTCCCAGCCGGCTTGGAAGTAGTCGGCGTCGTTGATCGAGCCGCCGGTTGTGTGCTTGGTGCTGCCGGAGATCGCTGCGAGATTGGGGGCACCGTTGGCGACTCCGTCGCCGACGCCGACGGCCATGAGGCGGCTGCCTTTGGCCTTGACGGCGTTGGCGGAGAATACCGCGGATTCGATCTCGTCGAAGTTCGTCTTCGAGCCGTTGCCGCCGTTGTTGCTCGTGTTGCCCATCGAGTAGGTGGGCATACCGTCGGTGACGACGACCACGAGGTCGTAGGGGTCGGCGACGTTGGCGGCCTGCCACATCGCGCTGTCCCAGTTCGTGCCGCCGCCGGTGTTGTAGGCGTCGATGCGCTTCTTGATGGTGTCGGCGTTGTTGCCGGGGTCGATCGACATCGAGGGCCAGTTGCGTCCGTCGTCGGTGTCGTTGCGCGGCGAGTTGTCGGAGAACGTGTAGAGGGCCATCGACGAGTTGGTGCCCTTGAGGGCGTCGACCATGCCCTTCGAGGCGTCCTTGAGGGTGCCGAGGGCATTGGAGTTCGACACCGAGCCGGAGAGGTCGAGGACGAGGGCGACACGGAGTCCGGCCGAGCAGGAGACCTGCAGGCTGGGGTTGCTGCGCGTGTTCTGCCACGTGCCCGTCGAGTTCGTCAGGTCGGACCCGCGATCACCGACGGCCATGAAGTCCTTGCCGGAGCGGTAGGTGTTTCCGGAGCGCAGCTGAGTGCCGGTGCGGAAAACGTAGCGCTCGGTGGAGTTGTCAGCGGCGGTGCCGACGACGAACCTGTCGTTGGCCGACCAGCCTTCGGGAGCGGATTCCTGGACGATCCAGAAGCGCTTGTCGCGGTTGGCCTGGTTCTCGTTACGGCACCACTCCAGTGGCCAGATCCCTGTGCACACGCGTTTGGTATTGGTCTCGGGAACTGTGAAAGAGCAATCACCGTCGGCATCGGATGTGCACGAAGCCCAGCTGTTGCCCACTGGCTTATCCGGTCCACCGGAACCACCCGTGTACAGGCGCAGCTTGACGCCTGCGAGGCCCTTGACGTTCGTCTCGCTCGTCCGGTCGCCGCCGACCTTGACGGTGATGACGGCGTTGTCGCCGCTGGCACGGGGCACCGATTGCGGGGCGACGCTCTTCGGTGCCTTCGCGGAGGCATCGTCCTGCGGAGCGACGCTCTTCGGCGCCTTTGCGGGAGCATCGCCCTCAGGCGACGAGCCCTTCGGCGTTTCGTCGGGGGCCGAGGCCGGAGCCTCGGCGGGGATGGGGGTCTCGGAGGGGGCTGCCGCGCTCTGGGTGGGAGCGCTGTCGTCAGCGTGTGCGGCGGGGACGGTGGAGACCATCATGACCAGTGCTGTGGCGACGGCGACGCCGACGCGCGCGAGCCTGGGCGCGAATCCTTGCTGGTGTCTCACAGATCTCCTCGAACAGCTTCTGACAACTCTTCGAGTTTAGAAATCGGGAAGACGGAAGACCCTAGCCGAACGGCTAGGTCAGGTGTTAGGAAAGTGTTGGGATTCGCGTCGGAGTCCCATCCGGGCGTCGGCATCCGTTCACAGACGGTGCCCGACCATCGCCCTCAGGCAGGATTCCGACAGCAGGGCTCCTCGACCGTGAGTGCCCAGAGTACCCGAGAATCTCAGCCGAGGATGTCGATGAGTCCTGGTATCCGCACTCGGGGCAGCGCCCCGGAGGTGGTGAAGCGGCCCCAGATCCTGCGCAGTTCGGGGCCCGCCACCTCGGCGGTGGAGCCGTAGTCGAGGAAGCTCTGGTCCCATACCGGGCCGGGGAAGAGCAGCGGCAGGTCACCGGAGTGGGCGGCGTCGAAGAAGCTGCCGTCGCCGCGGGAGACGATGAGGAGGCGGGCGCCTTGGCCCCCGGACATCCGGTGGCGGTCGTAGAAGGCCTTCGCCGCGCGGGTGTAGACGGCTGAGGTGATCCCGGAGATGAGGGATTCGAGCATCGGCGAGGTCAGTCGGCGGTCGTGGAGGCGATGGAAGGCGGGGACGAAGCCGGCGAAGAAGGCGATCTCGCGTTCCGTGCGGGTCATGAGGACGTCGTACTTCGGTGCGACTCTCGCCCAGGCAGCGGCGGCGTCTGCGCGGGACGGCAGCGGGTAGGCACCGTAGTGGACGCCGAAGCACATTCCGGCGTGGAGGCCGCCGACGAGCGCGGCTTTGTGCACTTCATCCTGGGCGGCAAGGATCTCTGAGATCGTCGCGCCGTCGGGGATGCGGGCGGCGACCTTCGCCATCGCCCAGTTCATCGAGTCGGTGCCGCCGGAGAGTCCCAAGGGGGCGGATGCCATGATCACGCGCGAGAACAGGCCGTCGGTCGCCTCGGCGATCATGAGGTGGGCACAGGCGTCGGCGCCGGCGCTCTGCCCAGCGATGGTCACGGCGTTCGGGTCGCCTCCGAAGGCGGCGATGTTGCGCTGCACCCAGCGCAGGGCGGAGATCTGGTCGAGGAGCCCGAGGTTCGAGTGCTCGGGTCGGCCCCGCCCGAGGTAGCCGAGCACGCCGAGGCGGTAGGTGAGCGAGACGACGATGATGCGCTGTTCGCTCACCAGGGTGTGCGGGTCGTAGATCTCAGCGTCTCCGGCCCCGGTGACGTAGGCGCCGCCGTGGATCCAGACGAGAACCGGCAGCGGGGTCTCGGCGTCGCGGGGCATGGTCACGCTCAGCCGCAGGCAGTCTTCGCTCGTGGTCAGGCCGCCGATCTGGTCGAAGCTGATGTCAGCGTTGGGGTCGACCCGATGTTGGGGACTCGCCGGCCCGGGGCGGGTGGCGTCGATGAGGTCGACGGGCGGTTCGTCGACGGGGTGGGCGAACCGCTCGGCACGGGCGTAGCGGATGCCGCGGGCGCGGATGACGGCGCCGTCGATGATCCCACGCACCCGGCCGCAGGGTGCGGGGATCTCCGTCGTCGAGTCGTCCAACCCTCGGCGGTCTACTTCGACGGTTCGACCGGGGGCTCTGCTGACCATGGGAAGACGATCCACTGATCGGTGCGCTTCCACACGAAGTCGGGGTCGACGATCGATGCGGATTTGGCGTAGATGACGGCGGACTGTGCTTCGGCGCCGTTCTTCTTGAGCAGTTCGAGGACGAGGGCCAGGGTGCGGCCGGAGTCGGCGACGTCGTCGACGACGAGGAGCTTCTTGCCTTTGATCGCGTCGATGTCGAGCATCGGGGCGAGCAGGATCGGGTCGGGCAGGGTCTCTTCGACGTCGGTGTAGAACTCGACGTTGATGGCGTCGGAGAGCTTGAGGCCGAGCGCGTAGGCGAGGGCGCCTGCGGGCAGGAGGCCGCCGCGGGCGATCGCGATGACGATCTCCGGGTCGTAGTCGGAGTCGGCGATGATCTGGGCGAGGTCCCTGGCCGACTGGCCGAAGGTGTCCCAGGTGAGGATCTCTTTGTCGGTGAGATCGGTCGAATCGGCGTGGTATGCCTGGCCCATGGATGCTCCTTCTGCGGTCCTTGTCCGTCGAGATTCCAAGGATACGCGGTCGTCACCGCGGTGCCGAAACATTTGTCGTCTGTTCTTGAGTCAGTCCCGGCCGCATTCGCTGCGGGAGTGTCTACGTCGCCGCGACCAGGTCTGGGCCCGCACCCTCAGCGCAGCGCGACCTCGCCCAGCGACCTCAGCGCAGTGCGGACTCGAACACCCCGGCCTCCTGGTAGAGGTTGCCCTCTCGCTTCGGCAGTGTCACGGCCATCCAGTACTCACCGGTGTGGGCGTTGCGTTCGAGGTAGCCATAGTCGATGAGTTCGCGTCGTAGCCGGGCGAAGTCCGGGTGGAATCCGCCGAGGTGGTCGTTGAGTTCCTTCTCCGTATAGATCCGCTGCGGGTCGAGTGTCTCGCGGATGTCGAGGAGGAGGACGACGAGCGCTCGGCGTTTGCTCGGGATCGCTGTGAGCGTCCCGTCGCTGACGAAGGTGCGCCGGACCTTGGCTTTGAGCCGCTCGAGGTCTGCATCGTCCCTCGGGCCAGTGTTTCCGCTCTGCACGGCATTTTCGGTTCGCTCAGAGTTTTCGGCCAGCAGCGCGGCTCGGGCAGAGGTGTAGTTCTCCCCCGTCGTTGCCATGCGCGCACGGATGAGGGTCTTGAAGTCGCTGTTCTTGGTCACGGTGGATGTCCTTGCTCGACCGCGCATCGCCCCAGCTCGACGCCCGGTCAGGAGTTCTCCACTGACAGGGCGGTCCGAGGATTCTCTCCCCTTCGCCGAGTGGTCTGCTAGCTGGGGTGTCAGACCGCGGCTGGGCGTCGGATTCGCCACGGACAGTATAGCGTGCTCAGTCCTCGGCGGTAGCGAGGTACAGCCACCGACCGGCCCTCCGGGCGAACGCAGAGTTCTCTTCGAGCACATGATCGCCGAGGTCGTCGCGATAGTGTGCCCGGAAGTGCACGGTCCCCGTGTCGTCGGCTGCCGATCCAGCCGTGGTGTCGAGGATCTCGAGGCCCGTCCAGGTGACGTGTTCGTCGACGCCGAGGTCGCTCGGACGCGTGCGTGGGTGCCAGGTGCGGAAGAGGTGATCGGCGTGCTTCCGGGCGAAGGCGGTGTAGCGCGATCGCATGAGCGCCTCGGCGGTCGTCGGCCACATCTCCCCGTCGAGAGCTGGGCGGCAGCAGTCGTCAAAGTCGGTGCCGGGAGGCATCCCGGAGCACGGGCAGATCAATGTCAGCTCGTCGAGCCGGGTTCGACGTGCATCTCCTCGGGCGCGAGCTGGATCCATTCGGTGAACTGTCCGGTGCCGTTGCGCTCTTCGAGGTGGACGATCTCGCCCTCGGCGAGGAGGTCCGTGACGCGACCGTAGGCCGCGTCGACGTCGTCGCGGGTGGCGTAGTGGGCGACGAATTCGCGGGGTGTGAGTTCGGTGCCGTTCTCGGTCATGGCAAGCATGCCGTCCTTGGCGAAGTCTTCGTCCTCCCGGACTTCGAGCCTCAGCCGGTATTCGCCGGTGCTCACACGGTTGTCCTGCTGGGGAGTCTCGAAGTAGTCGACTGCTGCACTCATGTCACGCCGCCCTTTCTGGCATCGCTGATGGCTGACTCCAGCTTATGCCTGTTCGCATCCGCCGATAACGATGTTCTCCATTCGGGATGTTTCATAGGCTGGTGGACGCAGCAGACTGGTCTCATGGCTCGACGATCGACCCGCTCCGCGAGCGGGGCCTTCATGGCGCCTCGTGTTCGGGCACGACTCCTCGCGTACGAACATGGCGCCACGGCGTCGGGCATGGCGCGTCGCGTTCAGGCATCGATGCCGCTTTGCGAACGGGCATCGCGTACCGTGCTTGAGCATGGCGCCTCGTGTTCGAGCGTGCGAGGATGGACGGATGACTACCGTGTTCCTCTCCGGCGATCCCAAGTCCGACGAGCTGCTGGCCGATGATCCCTTCGCTCTGCTGACGGGGATGCTGCTCGACCAGCAGGTGCCGATGGAGGTCGCCTTCGCGGGACCTGCGAAGCTCGCCGACCGTCTGGGCAAGCTCGATGTGCACGAGATCGCCGAGATGAACCCGGACGACTTCCTTGAGAAGTTCGCGGAGAAGCCTGCCGTGCACCGCTTCCCGAAGTCCATGGCCGGGCGCGTGCAGAAGCTTGCCGAGGTGATCGTCGACGACTACGACGGCGACACCGCGGCAATTTGGACCCGGGACGCACCGACCGGTGCCGAGGTGCTCAAGCGTCTGAAGAAGCTGCCCGGTTTCGGCGAGCAGAAGGCGAAGATCTTCCTCGCTCTCCTCGGCAAGCAGTTCGGGCTGGACGCCCCCGGGTGGCGCGAAGCTGCTGGCGACTACGGAACCGAGGGCAGCCGCCGGTCGATCGCTGACGTCGTCGACGAAGACACCCTGCAAGAGGTCCGGGCTTTCAAGAAACAGGCGAAGGCAGCAGCGAAGGCCGCGAAGCAGTAGGACAGCCCTAAGGCCCGTCGGTGCGGCCATCGAAGAGGGATTCGATGATCTCCTCGGTGATGAATCTGGGATGCAGGATCGGCCTTTGGGCAGGGTCCACCGTTGCCGGTGGTATCCATGCCGGCCTGCCGTCGATGAGCATGCGCATCTCCCAGTCGGACCGATCCAACAGATGATGGTGGGCGCTGCACGCCAGGGCGAGGTTGTTGATCTCCGTCTTCCCGCCGCGAGCCCACGGGACGACATGGTTCGCTTCGCACCATCCGGGTGGGGCGTCGCACCCTGGGAATGTGCATCCTTTGTCCCGAGCAGTGATGACTGCGACCTGATGCTTGTTCGCAAACCGCTTCTCTGTCAGCACCTGCACGGTTCGCGCTCTTTCGCTCATGAGATGGAAGAACACCGACCCGTTGAGTCCATTGGCGATGAGTTCGTGCATCGGGATGGGTGTTTCGGCACCCGTGGTGCCCTCTCCAGTGCCATTCGCGAGGTCTTCGGCCTTTGCCGTGACGACGAGGGCATACGGTGAGCCGGTTCCGGCCTGTTCCATGCTGATCCGTCCCAGCAGAGTCACGAAGCGCTCGTAGATCCAAGCCTTGGCCGAGGGCCGTTCAGCGGTGAGGTCGACCGGAGAGCCGTCCTCGCGTAGTCCCACTCCGACAGGGAACTCCCCTGCAACATGCTTGCCGCCATCTGCGCCTGATCGCTCATCAACGCCGTCAACTGCGTCAGGCGCGGCCTGGAGGGCCCAATCGGGAGGAGCAGACATCGCCGGCAGCGGAGCGTCGAAGACATCGCCGCGAAGCACCGGATCGACCACGTCGAAGAGCGATTGCTGCTCCGTGACAGCGAGGTGATCAGCGGTGCTCTCTCCAGAAGCCGACCCGATCTCTCCAGAAGTCGGTTCAGGTACCGACGATGGCGATGGCGCAGTGGCTTCGCCGTCTGTGCTCGCCGAGCAGATACGCGAGGTGAGCAGCCCGTTGAGGGTGGCTCCGGAGACGGGGTCGAGCAGTCCGCCGAGCACCCAGTCGCCGTTCTTCTTCGGACGGATCGTGATCGAATAGTCCGTTCGAGGCGTCTCCTCGCGGGGTTCTTCCCCGTCCGGGTCGATGTAGGCGAGCATGTGGTCGAAGATTCCCCGCAGATCCTTGACTCGCACTGTCGGGGCATAGTCGACCAGCTGTTTCTCCACATCGGCTCGCTGCTCCGCGGTCACCCAGTCCGGCAGGTCGTTCATGCAGTCGTCGATGGCCTTCGCCTGTCCCGCCGAGAGTTTGCCGGTGTGCAGTCCTTCTGCCACCTCCGGGCACAGCGGTTCGAGTGCCTGTCCGGTAGTGTCGACTCGACCGCCGAGGTTCTTCGCCAGTTCGGTGCGCCGATGCGCTTCGGACGGGGTGAGGTTGAGGCGGTTCTGAATGAGAGCTTTCGTGTTCTTCGCCCCGGTCTCGGTCGGAGTTCCGACTCGCTCGTAGACGGAGAGTGCGAGGGTCGAGAGTGCTTCGCCGATACGTGAGAGCGCCTCGGCTCCGTCGACGAGGAGCAGAGCCTCACTCGGACCCATGGGGCGGTCGAACGATCGCAGCTCCGAGTCGAAGTCCATGAGAGCGCTGATGCTGCCGGTGACCTCGGGCGCGAATGCAGTCAGATCGGCCCATGCCTCATCGGTGAGAAGCGGGTGCCGAGTCACCCACGGCGGAGATTCATCATCAGCCGCCGTTCGACGGCTCATGCCAGAGACCGAACTTCCCTGCTCCCCCGCCTGTTGTGCAGCAGCGAATCGGGGCTCTTCCGTGCCAAGACGCTGACCGTTACCGCTCGCGACATTCTGGTCACCAGTTTCTACAGTGCGGTCTGCGTTCTCAGTCCGGTCTGCTTCCTCGCTGCGGTTTGCGTAGTCAACGGGGTCGACCTCCCCGACGCCAGCGCGATCCTCGACGCGTGCGAAGTCCTCGGCGCCGGAACAATCCGCGGCGCGCGGAGCATCGTCGACGCCGGTGGGATCGCCGACAGTGGAGAAGTAGTCGATTTCGGGCCCGTCGGGTGAAGCCGGCTCGCTCACGTCGACGGCATACCTGGCGCCGAACTCGTCGGCAAGAGGATGCCCGGTCAGGTCGAATCCGGCCGCTGCGAGCTGGTCGCGCAACGAGATGACGTCGGCGATTGTGCCATCTTCTCGGTTGTTGTTGTCATCGTGCCCACCGACGTCGTCACCACGGCCGGCAGGGAAAAGCTCGTTCGACTCCCAATCACAGCCGGGCACGTTCTCGAGAGGAGTCGAAGCGTGGTCATTCGCCTTCTCGGGTTCGCGATCCGGGTTGAGAGTCATGGCCTCCAGGTCCATCCATCAACGTCTGTGTTGATCCCCCTATTATACACCCATTTCGAATGCGTCAAGGATTATTTTTGTTTTTTGTTCTACCCATGAACACAGTTTCGATCCTGTTCGAATTCCAGATCAAGCCTACTTGCCATTATTTCGATCGAGCACCGCCGACGCTGACGCTCTGATCAGTGACTATGCATCACCTCCCGGCGCAGTCAGGCCGTAGTTCGGCCGACAGCCCGGATCGCAGGGTCGCTCAGACCTTCTCTTCGCCGTTGGCGAGACGTTTGAGGTACTCGTTGTAGGCGTCGAGTTCCTTGTCCCCGTGCAGAGCCACTTCGCGGTCGCGGATCGTGTTGTTCTTCGACTCCTGGCGGAACCACGTGATGAGGATGATCAGCAGGATGAGGACGGCGGGTCCTTCGCCGTAGGCCCACGCGATGCCGCCGGCGAGCTTCTGGTCTTCCATCGGATCGATCCCCCAGCCCGACGGGAGCTGGGCGAATTTGTCGACCAGCGGCAGTGCGGCCATCATGACGATGACGCCGAAGAACGCGTGCAGTCCAGCTTCCATGAACGAGTGGAAAATGCGGACGACGTGGGATTCGGGAACCGGGAGCGGGTCGGCGGGGATGAGAGTGGCGTTGAAGACGATACCCGTGAACAGCAGGACGAGTTCGAGGGCGATGTGGACGCCGACGCCCTGATTGAAGACCCAGCTGGCTGCGTTGGAGAGGTAGAGGCCGTAGAAGAGGACGAGGAAGAGCGGCAGCGAGAAGAGAGGGTGGACCATCACCTTGCCCGGCCATGAGCGCAGACCGAAGATCGCAGTCTTGAGCAGCATTCGTCCCGGGAGATTGCGCGGAGTCGAGCGCAGAAGCAGGGTTCCCGGAGCGCCGAGGAGGAGCAGCGGTGGTACGGCCATCATCAGGGTCATTTGCTGGAACATGAATACCGAGAACATCACCTGGCCGTAGCCTTCGATGGCCAGTCCCATGGTTGCGGCGAGCAGGACGCAGCCGAGGAGGAAGAGGATGCCGCGCCAGACGGGCCACGGGCGTCCGAGGACGGTGAGGCGAATCCAGCCTGCGATGTAACCGGCGGCGACGATTCCCGCGATGACGGGGATGACGGGGATGGGTTGGAGGTCGAAGCCGAGGAATGCACTCAGCGATGGGGCTTCGGTCGGGATCCACGTCAGGCCGGTCATTGCTCAGTCGGCACCAATCTTGCAGGGGCGCGCGCACATCTGCGGCGGTCACGGTCGGGGTCTGTCCTCGGACAAGATTACTCCTCCAGCATGTGTGGCTGGACGCCCGACTCGTGGGCAGGTTATCCACAGATTCAACTTCATCTGTTCTCAATCCTCGGGAACTCGCATAATGTGGAGCTTCCGGGCACTGTGACTGTGACGGTGCCGGCATCACGGACCACAGAGGCGTGGAATGAGAACCGGAGTCGAAACACCTGCTCGTCGACCCATGCATCTCGTGCGAGCATGCACGGCGATCGTCGTGGCAATCGCGGTGAGCGCGGCGTCGACCGCGTGCGGGGACAATTCTCCCGTATCCGTGCCGACATCTACTCTTCCAGCACAGCAACCTTCGCCCACCGAGGCTGCGCCGACGGTTCCCGAATACACGACGGACCTCGACCTCAACGACGAAGAGAAGAAGGCCGTCGACGGCGCGCTGTTGGCGTTCGAGGGTTACATCGGGACGATGAATCGAGTCTTTTCCTCGGGTGGAACGGACCTCAAGGGCGCAGATGAGTATGCAACTGGAAGTTCATTAGAAGCGTTGAACAAGAGTGCGAAAGATCTGAAAGACAATCAGCAGTACATGGCGGGTGAGTACAACTACTACAAGGTCCAGATACGTTCCGTGGAAAGCGATCCGGCGGGGGCCGAGCCGAACTCGGTGGTGATCCTGTTTTGTTCCAACGATTCAGATCGAGCCGTTGTGGATGTGGGCGAGCCGCTTCCTTCCCAGAGCCCGCAGAGCTTGACACTGAAACATACCGCGAAGAAGAAAGACGGCGCGTGGAAGATTGCTAACCAAGAGCTCTGGAGCAAGACGTGCGCCTGAGTCAGCGTGTCCTCTGCTTCGCCTTAGTGATCGGTGTCGCTGTCATTGCGATTCCAAAACTTGCGTTTGCATCGGGCCCCGGATGCGACGCGTTGAATGAACGGAATTGCAGCGTGGTGCAACCACCTGCACCCCCGAAACCGCCTGGACCCGGCGGCGGAGGCGGAGGTGACGGCGGTGGCTCCGGCGGAGGTGGCGGCTCGGGCGGTGGCGGCGGCTCCGGGGGCTCCGGCGGGGGCGGGGGATCCGGTGGCGGCGGAGGAGGCAGTGGGCCGCCGGACTGTGTGTATGAGGAGCTCGGCTACATCTGCGCCGACCTGCCCGGACCTGGTCCCGGACCCGGCGGTGGAGGCGGAGCGCCAGTGCGCCCCGAACCGCCTTCTGAGATCCCGGAATCACAGTTCCAGACATTCGACATCCCCGCTCCGAAGATCAATGCATGGCCCAAGGACTGGGCGGTCATCGGCAAACCCGCGGCTTTCTGGACCGACGCCGATGTCAGCTATATCGACATGACCCTGCTCACCTACGCCGTCACGGTCAAAGTCACCCCGGAGAAGTACAACTGGGACTTCGGCGACGGCACCGGCGATACAACCACGGTCAAAGGCTCGAAGCCTCGTCCCGGCGAGAAACCCGCCATCGGCCACGACTTCCAGAAAGTCGGCCCGACGACGGTCGTCATGACGACGACGTTCTCGGGAGAGTTCTCCGTCGACGGTGGCCCCTGGATCCCCATCGACGGCTACGCCTACGTGGCGAGCAACGAACTCACGATCGACGTCTACCGCTACCACCGGTACCTCGTCGACGAAGACTGCCGAACCAACCCCCGCGGCCCCGACTGCAACTGACTCATCGCCCCACCATTGCGACCGCCCCGACTCAACCCGAGACTCCGTTGACCGCCCCGACTCAGCCCGTTACGACCCTGACGACCCAACCCTGCGACCCGACCGCAACTGCCCCACCATCGCGACAGCACGCGCCGCAATCACGCCCCAGCACGCGCCTTCGGCCGCTCGAAGAAGAGCACCGCAACGAACCCGACGAGGATGAGAGTCGCCGGCACCCACAGTGACTGCCCCATCGCGTGGGCGAACCCCTCGGCGATCGCCGGCGGCATGCTGGAACCCATCTCGGCGCTTCCCTCAGCGACTCCTGAACTGGCACCCATTCCCGCGCCCGCTTCGCCGCCGCCCATACCGCCGGCCATTCCGCTGGCATCGCCGATGTTCGCCTCCAAGCGCGACTCCATCGCCACGGCGATCGCCGCGCTGCCGAGCACCGCGCCGACCTGACGCACCGTGTTGTAGACTCCTGACCCCGCCCCGGCGAAGCGCATCGGCAGATTCCGCGTCGCCGTCGAACTGATCGGCGCCCACATGAACCCATTGGCCACACCGAGCAGCAGCACCGGCGGCATGATCGCCCACGGCGAGGTGTCCGGCCCGAGCAACGCCCCCAACCAGAACAGCGCCACAGAGAACGATGCCAGCCCGATGCCCGCGAGCACCCGCGGATTCCCTGTATCGACCATCCGGCCGACGAACGGCGCGAGCACCCCGGAGAGGATCGCCATCGGCGCCAGCAGCAGCGCCGCCTGCGTCGGCGAATACCCGAGCACACTCTGCGCCCACAGCATGATCGGGAACGCCATCGACGTCACCCCGAACCCGACCGTCGTCATCGCGATGCACGCGAGCGTGAAGTTCCGGTCACGGAACAGCGAGAGGGGGACGAGCACCTCGGCGGTGGTGAGCCTCTGCCACAGCACGAACGCCACGAGGAACGCCACTCCCCCGCCGATGACGAACGGCACGGTGATCGGCCCGATGAGCGGACCCCACTCCACCCCGTGCGCCTGCTGAATCCCATAGACGAGGAGGAACATCCCGCACGCCGAGAGCACCACGCCGACCCAGTCGAAGCTGTGCGCATGCGTCTCCAGCTTCGGCACGAGCCGCCACGCAAGCACGAGCGCGATGAGGCCGACGGGGACGTTGACGAAGAAGATCCACTCCCAGCCGAACCCGTCGACGAGAAGCCCGCCGAGGATCGGGCCGACGAGCGTCGCGATGCCCGCCACCGCACCCCACAGCCCCATCGCCGGACCCCTGCGATCGGGCGGGAAGACCCGAGTGATCACCGCCATCGTCTGCGGCGTCATCGCCGCCGCCCCCAGCCCCTGGACGACACGAGCGAGAATGAGCGCCCCGACGCTCGTCGTCAGCCCGCACCACAGCGAACTCAGCGTGAAGACGACGAGCCCGACCATGTAGACCCGCTTCGGACCGAATTTGTCGCCGAGGCGGCCGGTGATGAGCAGCGGCACGACGTAGGCGAGCAGATACGCTGAGGTCACCCACACGACCGCGTTGATGTCGGCATCCAACGATTCCATGATGTCGGGCATCGCAACGGAGACGATCGTCGAATCGACGAGGATCATGAAGAAGCCGACGCACAGCGCCCACAGCGCACGCCACGGGTTCGCCGTGGTCTGAGAGGGAGAGTTCACCGCCTCATCCTCGACCTCACCCGACTCGCCGTCAACTTACACGCACGCCCTGTCGACGCACGCACGCTCCCCGTCAACTCACACAGGAAAACCCCAAGGGTCCCTGAGAGACTGTCGCCATGGTTTGCCGACTCACCGAGCTGCTCGTCGATTCCCACTGGCCGGTCGTCATCATCGGCGCAGGTCAGGCCGGCCTTTCAGCGGCCCACTACCTGTGGCGCGATGGACTCAAGCCCGGTCGGGACTTCATCGTCCTCGACGCCGGAGACGGTCCCGGAGGCGCATGGCGGCAGCGATGGGAATCACTGACCCTGGGATCGACGAACCACATCGCCGACCTCCCCGGCTTCCCTTTGGGCACCCCCGACCCGTCCGTTCCCGCCTCCGCAGTCGTCACCGACTACTACTCCCGGTTCGAGAGAGAACTCGAACTCTGCGTCGTCCGTCCCGCCGAGGTGGCCACCGTGACCTCGGCCGAGCCCGGCACCGGACCGCTGCAGATCACCGTCCGACTCGACGGCGAACGAGTCCACCTGACCAGCGACTTCATCATCAACGCGACCGGCACGTGGACCCACCCGTACGTCCCATTCGTCCCCGGCATCGCCGAATTCGAGGGCCTGCAGCTGCACACCGCCCAGTTCCGCGAGGTCGAGGACTTCCGCGGACTGCGCACCCTCGTCGTCGGCGGCGGCATCTCCGCAACCCAGTTCCTCCTCCAGATCGCCGAGGTGACCGACACCCTGTGGGCCACCCGCCGACCCCCGAACTTCACCTCCCGCGAATTCGACGGCAACTGGGGTCTCGAAGTCGAACGCGCCGTGCGCTCCCGCACCCTGGCCGGCCTGCCGCCGGCCAGCGTCGTGCGCACGACCGGACTGCCGCTGCGCCGCGAATTCCTCGACGGCGTCGAATCCGGCGTCCTCGTCTCCCACGGCATGTTCGATGAGATCCTCCCCCACGGTGTGCACTTCCCCGCACGTCCCGCCGAGGCGGCCGCCTCCTCCGAAGGACTCGGACCGTCCCAGAGCGACCACCTCGCCCTGCCGCAGTCCTGGCAGCCCTACCCCGAGGATCGCGTCGAGGAGGTCGACGTCATCTTCTGGAACACCGGTT
This sequence comes from Brevibacterium ammoniilyticum, assembly GCF_038429965.1. NCBI lineage: Bacteria > Bacillati > Actinomycetota > Actinomycetes > Micrococcales > Brevibacteriaceae > Brevibacterium > Brevibacterium ammoniilyticum. The sequence continues at coordinate 343,740 of NZ_BAABNP010000001.1, read as the reverse complement.
TCCGGGCCGCACTCAACCACCTCGCTCCCCTGCATCTGCGCAGCCGTGCAGGCGGAATCGCCATGGACACCGAGGTGGCGGTGACGAACGACCACCGCATCTTCCTCGTCGGCTACGGTTCGGCGAGTTCGACGGTCGGGGCCACCCGCGCCGGTCGCCTCGCCGCGCGCGAACTCCTCAAACGACTCGAGGCGACGCGGTCACCGGGCAGCGACGAGACGGCAGCACCACGTGACGACGCGGCAGCACGTGACGACGCGGCAACACAGGACGGCACGGGGTCGCAGACGGCGGCAGCACCACGGGACGAAGCCGCAGCACAGGACGGAGCGGCACCACAGCCAGGGGCGGGAGAGGACGGCGCTGCGGACGCGAGTCCTGTCGGGGCGACCCCCGGTCCCGCCTCGGCGCCTCTCAGCTCAGCGTCGGCGGTGGAGTGAGCGCAGCTCCGCCGATCTGCAGGGTCGGCAGCATCTGCGCGAAGACATCAGCCGTCGCCTGATCATCGCTTTTCACGACCATCTCCATGGTGATCTTGAACAGCCTGCCCTCGACCTGGACGCCTGCCACGGCTCCGAAGATCGACGACTCGGTGGACTCGATCGCGCGAACATCATCGGCGCCGATCGTGCCGGTGAACGTCATGTACTCGCCGCCCGGCAGGGTCCCCGAGGAACTCGACCGCAGCGTCGAACCCGAAGAGGCGAAGATCGTCCCTGTGCCCTCATCGACGATGTCACTCGGCGTGACGTCGTCGTTCTCGTAGCAGTTGACGGTCATGAGCGCACCGTTCGTGCGTTCGTAGAGGCGGTAGCCGTCGTAGCCGATGGGCTGGTTCCACTCGTCGTCGATGGCCACGCTGATCGAGGTCGGACACGTCGGGCCGATGTCGACGGCGACCTCGTCCATCCCCGGTGGAACCGTGGGAGTCGCTGCGCTGGGGGTCTGCCCCTGCTTGCTGCCGACACCGACCTTGACCGGTGCCGAGTCGCCCTCACTCGTACTCACCGTGAACGCCGAGCATCCTGCGGTCAGGAGACTCGTGAGCAGCAGCCCGGAAAGCAGCAGTCGACGGGACATGGGCCTGCCTTCGCATCGGGTCGGAGGGACACGTTCATCGTACGGCACGCCGCGAGGGCCGAAACCGCGCTCCCGCCTCGGCGAGGGACGACTCCGCAGGAGGGATTGCCGGACGCGAAGGATGGCTCCGCGCGAGGGCTGGAACTTAAGTGCCACCTCGGCGGGATCACGTTCTGGCCGATTCAGGGTGTGGCGCGCGACCGAGGCGAGGCATAGGCTCAGACCATGGCTGATCTCCCGCTCTTCGACGATTCCGACCTCTCCCGCATCCTCTGCATCGTCGCCCATCCTGACGACATGGAATACGGGGCATCTGCCGCAGTGGCCAAATGGACGGGTGAGGGCAAGACCGTCGCCTACCTGCTCCTCACCCACGGCGAGGCCGGGATCAGGAACCTTCCCCCGGTCGAGGTCGGACCGCTGCGGGCCGAAGAGCAGGCCTCAGCGTGCCGGATCGTCGGCGTCTCCGACCTCGAGATCCTCGACTTCCCCGACGGCCTGCTCGAACCCGACCAGGCGGTGCGGCATGCGATCGCCAAGCGGATCCGGGAGTTCCGGCCCGATGCGGTGATGATGACGAACTGGCGCCTCGAAGTCCCGTGGGGGCTCAATCACGTCGATCACCGGGCCGCCGGGGTCGCAGCGATCGATGCGATCAGGGACGCCGACAATCCGTGGCTGTTCACCGACCTCGGCAACGCGGGTCTCGCGGCATGGAAGGCCGAGAAGCTCCTCGTCACCGGTGCCCAGCCGACGAGTGCGATCGAACTCAGCGCTGACGACGTCGCCAAGGGCGTCGAATCGCTCAAAGCGCACACGGTCTACCTCGAGGCTCTGCCCGACCATCCCGACCCGAACGAGATGATCACCGACATCTGCTCGACCACGGGCAGGGAAGCAGGGGTCGCCTACGCGCTGCCCATCGAAGTCATCGACATGTGAACTCGCGCGAGCTCACGCCGTCGGCTGCCGTGACGGCCGAGAGTCGACGAAGGACCCAGCGGCCGGGTGACCCCTGGGTCCTTCGTATATGTGGCGGGCAAGTCTGTGGCGGTCATGTTCGTGCCGACCTGCCGAGGCCTCCGCACAATCGAGACCGCCGAGGCGGGGCTCATCGCTTCTGAGCGCCATTCCCCGATCTGCTGAGGACGGCACTCCTCACTCGCCCGGAAGTTCAGTCCTCACTCGGCGGGAACGGTAGTCCTCACTCGCCAAGGACCTCAGTCCTCACTCGCCGAGGGCGGCCACCGCTGCGTCGTAGTCGGGTTCGGTCGTGATCTCCTTGACGAGCTCTTCGTAGACGACGGTGCCGTTGGCGTCGAGGACGACCACGGCGCGGGCGAGCAGACCCGCCAGCGGTCCGTCGACCATCGTCACTCCGTATTCCTTGCCGAAGGCGCTGCGGAAGCCAGACGCGGTGACGACGTTCTCGATGCCCTCGGCACCGCAGAAGCGGGCCTGTGCGAAGGGCAGGTCGTTCGAGACGCACACGACGGTGGTGTTCTCGAGCCCGGAGGCGAGTTCGTTGAACCGGCGCACCGAGGCGGCGCACACTCCGGTGTCGACGCTCGGGAAGATGTTGAGCACCACACGGCTGTCGGCGAACTCCGAGGAGTTCACTTCGCCGAGGTCATTGCCGACGAGCGTGTAGGCCGGAGCCTGGTCGCCGATGGCCGGGAGATCTCCGACGGTGTGGACGGGGGTGCCTTCGAGTGCTGTGGTCGCCATGCTTCGATCATTCCTTCATCTGAGGGTGATGCGGTCGACACTCACTCTACGTCAATCGGCGCGGCCCCACCCGTGCGTCCGCGTGCTCACTCGTGAGTCCGCTTGCCGGCGAAGCGGGACTCGATGATGACGAGGATGAGGACGACGACGGCACCGGCGAGAGCGAGCAGGATCGGCGCGAGGACCGGGTCGTAGGGGGCCAGCAGCCCACCTGCACCGTGCGGTTCGCCGTCGGCTCCCACCTCGGCGGCGGACTGCCACGGCCACAGCGCACGCAGTGAACCGAGCATGAGTCCGGCCATGATGAGCAGCGTCCACCAGCGGTGGTTGTGGAGGAAGTAGCGGAGGATGTTGACGAACACCGCGAGTCCGACGACGGCGCCGAGGCCGAAGACGGCGATGTAGACGAGGTCTCGCTCATCTACGGCGCGCAGAGTCGTCGTGTACATGCCCACGGCGAGGAGGAAGAACGATCCGGAGACGCCGGGGACGACGAGAGCGCAGATCGCGATCGAGGCGACGAGGAAGACGGCGATGAGCGGCGGGTTCTCGACGTCGGCTCCCCCGGCGAGGCCCGTCATCCAGAAGGCAAGGGCTGCCGCGGCGAGGAACGCGAGTATGCCGAGCAGTATGGGCTGACGCGGAGTGCGTGCGGGAAGCATGCGCAGGGGCACCATGATGCTCGCGGCGACGAGGCCGAAGAAGAGCCCACGGGCGAGTTCCGGGTTGTTCGTGACGAACGCAGCCATGACGCCGGCGATGCTGAACACCGCGGTGGCCATGCCGAGGAGGACGGGGATGATGAGGAACCAGTCGGTACGGCGCAGCTCGGTGAGTGCGCCGGCGATCCGGTCGGGACCTGTGACGAGGGTCTTCGCGGCCTTGACGACGTGGGCGGCGGAGTCGATGAGTTCGTCGTAGACGCCGGTGACGAGCGCCACCGTGCCGCCGGAGACGCCGGGGACGAGTTCGGCCGAGCCGATGAGGAATCCGCGAACGAGGTCGAGGGGGATCCACGCCTTCGAGCGCGGGGTCGGCTCGTCGGTCGTGCTGGTTTCATGCGGGGCAGGAGAGGTCAAGGATCGCTTTCTCGTCCGGGAACAGGGCGTGAAGTGTCCCCTCTAGGGTCTCACAGGTCCCACCCCCACGGCAGGCGATGTGAGCCGACGCACGGGCTCGGATCAGTCGCCGACGCTGCCGTCGATGCTCTCCCGGAGGAGGTCGGCGTGTCCGGCGTGGCGGGCGTACTCCTCGATCATGTGGATGAGCACCCACCGGACGTTGAGTCGCTGACCATGATGTTTGCGGCTCAGCGGAGCGTCGAGGTCGTCGATGTTCTCGAGCACCGCGCGCGATGTCGCACAGGCCGCCTCGAATCCAGCGATGAGGTCGGCGGGCTCAACGTCTGCGGCACTGGTGAAATCCCAATCGGGATCAGCCTTCCAGTCGACGTCCGTCCACGGGGCAGGCATCGCCTCCCCGGCGACGCGGTCGAGGAACCAGAAGTTCTCCACGAAGGTGAGATGTCTGATGAGCCCGCCGAGCGTGAGGCTCGACGCCGCAGTCGTGCGCCCGAGGTCCTCGGCGCTCATACCGTCGACCTTGCGGCGCAGCACCTGCCGTTGGTACTCGAGGAAGTCGACGAGACCCTCGCGTTCGTTCGGTCTCGGGCGCGGATCATCGAGCGGCAGGCTCATCGGAACTCCTCTGTTCTCTCATGTTGCGTCGGCAATCTCGTCATTGGTTCCGACTCTCTCGTGCATTGCTCCGACGACAGATCAATTCCGTCGGCGTCTCAGTTCTGCTTGCGGCGTCCTATGTCGAAGACATAGCCTTCGGGGTCTTTGAGCGTCGTCCATTCGATGCCGTACTCGTCGAAGGATCCGACCTTCGTGGCCCCGAGTGCGATCGCCCGGTCGACGTCGGCCGGGTAGTTCGGGTCGTCGAGATCGATGTGGAGCGGGTTCTTCGTCTCGACGTGGTCATCGACCTTGAGGAAGAGCATGCCCGGAGTCGGCGACTCCCCCGAGTGGACTCCGCCGATGCTCGCGACGAACTCGTTCGCACCCTCGTCGAGTTCCGCCCCGAGGAGTTCGGCCCAGAACAGCGACTGGGTTTCGACGTCGAGGCAGTCGAAGGTGATGCTCAGGGACTGAAGCGAAGCCATACGGTTCCTTTCGGTTCGGCACTTTCGTCAGCACCTCGGCACAGCCGCCAGCGCTAGAGCACTGCCGTCAACGACTCACCGCTGCGGTCAAGGTCTCGACGACATCGTCGGCGTTTGTCGGCTTGTGGTGCTGAAGATCACTCTAGACTGCGGCACTGACACTGCCGCGTCCTGAGGTCACGAAGCGTGGTCCGACGTCACACGCCGTCAGCGTGGCTGCCTCGCGAGCTGGCGGGACTGGGCGACGAGCCGCCCGGTCGAATCCCAGAGTTCGCAGTCCTCTTCGAACATCCCACCGGCGATGTTGCGGGTCTCCACGGTCACGGCGATCCATCCCGGCGCCGGGATCGCGCGCACGTGCGCGGTGAGCTCCATCGTCGGCGCCCACCCGAACCGACCGAGGTCGAACATCGCGGGAGGGAAGGCGTCGAGGAAGGTGAGCAGTGCCAACGGATCGGTGTCGGCCCCGTCGCTGTGGCGGATCCATCCCTGCAGCAGTCCGCGCCCGATCGGCGCTCCCGTGGCGAATCCGGCCGTGGCAGGGTCGAAACGCATATCGAATCGGCTGGCGATCGGGGCAAGGTCGAGGTATTCCCGGGGTCCGTCGGCGATCGACATGCAGTCCTCGGGGGCGGGAAGGTCCGGATGGCTCGCCGAGGTGGCGACATCGTCAGGGAGCGCGCCGAGGCTGCCGAAGGTGGCCAGGGCCGTGATCGTCGGGGCACCGGCTTGGTTGAGATCAGCACCGAGCGTCGCACTCGAGCGGCCGGCCCGGATGACCCGGGTCGCCACCTCGGCGGGGCCGGGGTCGCTGCGACCGAGGTAGTAGGCGGAGAAGACGAGAGGGTCCGGGAACTCCGGGACCGTCGCCGACAGCGCACGGCCGATCACGCTGAGGAGGTAGCCGCCGTTGACTGCGCCGGCGACCGTCCAGGCGCCGTCGAGGTCGGTCGCGAAGGTCGAGTCCTGTCGTCCGGTCACTGCGGTCGCTCGTGCGAAGTCGCTCTGGGTCTCAGTCGTCATGTGATCCAGATTACCAATTACTGAACGTTCGACAAGTCATTTCTGTGCGGATCGCCCTCAGCGCTGTCCGCTGCTCTGCTGTTCCAGTGTCCGCTGTTACAGCGACCGCTGCCCATACTGGGGCTGCTTCAACGGCCATAGCGCTTTCCCTCCCCGACCTTCTCAGTGCCTCGACGATGACGCGTGCGAGCAGCTGCTGGTCGGAGTCGGCGTCGATGCCGAGCTTGGGGATGATTGCGGCCGCGTGCCTGCCGCCGACCACCATGACAGTGCGGCCGATGATGACCATGCCGGCCTTCGTGATGCGGTAATCGGGCTCTTCAGGGTTGAGTGTGGGTGCGCCGGCGGTGCGGCACCAGCCGGAGAAGGTCACGGCCGACATGTCCTGACCCGCCGTCCGCCGCACGGAGTCAGGCGGTCGACAGGCCGTCGGTACGCAGCACAGTCACCGGCCCCTCGTCCGGCCCCGGCGGCTGGAAATTCTCGTGATACAGCTCAGCGAGGCCGGGCGGGAGCGTGAAGTCGTCCGCATGGGCGCCCGCGCGCTCCCGGAGCCGGGCCAGCGCCGTGCCGCGAGCGGCGACAACGTGGAGGATCTCGACCGTGGCGCCGGTGGGGGCGAGCAGTTCCCGCCACTCCTCCCGCATCGCCCGGGACCAGAAGGACAGGTCGACGACCACGTCGCGTCCCTCCGCGACCGCGTCGAGCAGGCGTCGCCGCAGGTCGGTGATGATCTCCGCATTGATCTCGGTGGGCAGCGGCATACTGCGCAGTCCCCGCTCGTAGGCCTCCACGTCGACGGACAGCCGCAGCATGCCGCGCGCCTCGAGCTCCCGGGCCGCGGTGGATTTCCCGGAGCCCGCCGCGCCGCACATCAGCACCACATGGCTCATCGGGACAGTATAGGGACCGTTCAGGGTTGGGTGTGGGTGCGCCGATAGTGCGGGGTTGCGAGCGGTGCCCCATATACATTCATGGGCCCCAGTGAGCCCCTTCCCCGCATCTGCTGGTCCCCATCACAGTACGGTGGTCACCATGAGCATAGTCCTCGAGCCGATTGATCATCGTGGAGTCGATCGTGATCCCCTCATCGAGTTCTTCTCGTCCAATGCCTTCCCCTTCCATGGCCATGCGACTGCCCGGTCCGCCGAGGAGGCTGCCGACTTCGTCGATTCCGCCGGCTTCGTCGGTGACGATGGTGCGGCGCTGTGGGCGATGGACTCCGAGCTCGGGAGGGTGGGCCTCGTCCGGTTCGGCGACCTCGGCGATCCGACGCCGATGATCGATCTGCGCTTGGCAGAGCGGTTCAGGGGCCGCGGTCTTGGAGTGCCGACGCTGCAGGCGGCCACGGATCATGTCTTCACGACCACCTCGGCGACGAGGTTCGAAGGGCAGACGCGGGAGGACAACGCAGCGATGAGGACGGTCTTCGACCGGGCGGGCTGGTCGAAGGAGGCGCACCATCGTCGGGCATGGCCCACGCCGGACGGAACTCTGCTCGACGCTGTCGGGTACGCGATCCTGCGTGAGGAATGGGAGACGGGAGTGACCGTGCCCGTTCGCTGGGATGACTGACTGCCCGACTGCATCAGCTCGAGGGTGGACCTGCGCGGTGGAACCCGACAGCGGTGATGCCTGGAGTGCGGCAACAGCGAGTCGGCGATGCGGAAGGGCGCTCCCGGTGAAATCACCGGAAGCGCCCTTCCTTGGAAACCTCAGCCGGTCACAGGGTGACCGTCAGAGACCTCAGTTCTTCTTGACCCGACGCATCGTCAGCACCACAGCGGCACCACCGACGAGCAGCAGACCTGCACCGGCAGCAAGACCGGTCAGCTCAGCACCGGTACGGGGCAGATCGCCGCCGCCGTCACCGCCGCCCTTGCCGTCGTCGCTTCCGCCGCCGTTGCCCTGGTCATCGGCAACGACCTTGAACGAACCGGTCAGAGGCGACTCGTCGTCGGTGTCGTTGGCACCGGTGACGGAGACGTCGTACTTGCCGAGGTAGACCGAGGGATCGGAGGCAGAGATGCCGTAGATCGAGAATCCGGCCATGCCGTCGGCATTCGCGGTCTCGGTCAGCTCGATGCCCTTGACATTCTTCGGGCCGGCCATGATCTTCAGCGTGACGGTCTCGCCCTCATCGAAGCCCTTGACCTGGATCTTCACGCCCTTGTCCTTCTTGACGAACTCAGACGCTGCGATCTCCTTCGGATCGATCGTGATGGCGCGCTCGGCAGGAGCCTCGCCGTCCTTCGAACCGTCAGAGTCGGAACCTGCGTCCTTGGCGTCAGCTGCGGCACCGGCGTCGGCGTTGTCGCCGCCTTCGGCACCGGCATCGGCGTTCGCGTCGTTGCCATCGGCAGCGGCACCCGAATCGTCCGTGGCCTGAACGGTCACGGTGAACGTGGTGGCTTCGGACTTCTGTCCGTCGACGACGGTCGTTGCCTGGTAGGCGTAGGAGCCTTCGGCCTCAGGACCCTCGAGGGTGAAGTTGCCATCGGCATCAGCCGTGACGGTCTTGGAGCCTTCAGCGGGTGCGGCCTGGGCCGCGATCTGCGGACCTGACTGGGCAGGAGCCCACGAGACCTCGACCTGAGCGTTCGGGGTGGCCTTACCGGTCACCTGACCGCCCGGCTCGATGGTCTGGTCGCCGGCCTTCGGTGCTTCCGGCATCTCCGGGTTGCCGTCGTCCGATGCATTGGCTTCGGCACCGTCAGCACCGGCGTTCGAGTCGGCACCGTCAGCACCGGCATCCGAGTTCGCAGCGGCACCGTCGGCCCCGGCGTCAGCATTGGCGTCCTTCGTGTCCGCACCAGCGTCGGAGTTCGCGTCCTTGGTGTCGGCACCCGCGTCAGCGTTGGCGTCCTTCGCATCAGCACCGGCATCGGCGTTGGCAGCAGCCGAGTCGTCAGCGTTCGCGTCAGATCCGCCGCCGTTGTCCGGCGGGGTGAGGGTGAAGTCGACGCCGGACTGCTGGAGCGAGTAGTCAAGGTCAGCGACCCAGCTGAACTCGAACGGCTGACCGGTCCCGTCCTTTGCAGGTCCACCGCCCGAGATGACGCCGAGAGCAGTGTCACCCTGGAAGACGCCGCCCCCGGAGTCACCGGGCTGAGAGAACGGCTTCTCGACCGACGATTGCACACCGAATCCGTGCACCCAGTAGCCACCGATGTTGGCGTACTGGAATTTCGCGTTGTACTCGGTCCAGACATCGCCTTCGGTCAGACCGGTCGTACGCCCTGACTTCTGAATCTTGCCCGGCTGCTCGGAACCGATCTGCTTGATGTTCGTGGCGAGCTTAGCCGAGAGATCATTGGAACTGGCGCTCTCCCAATTCGTCACACCGTTCTTGACGCCGTACTTCGTCTTGTCGACGTTCATGACCGCGAAGTCGATGTCCGTTGCCTTCGGCTCGGGCCAGGTGCTCGAATCTTCGCCGACCAGGAGGTCTCCGCTGCCGTAGCTGGAGAAGCCCCATTTGCCGATGACGCCGAGTCCCGACGCATTGAATCCCTTGCCACCGGCTGCGGGAGCGGTGGACGGCTGCTCGGTCTGATCGACAGTCGAGGGCCCGGAGATCACACCGGTGTCGGCGTTGTAGTCCTTCGCGCAGTGACCTGCGGTGAGGACAACCGGATTGCCGGCGTCATCCCAGCCGGAGAAGCCTGTTGAGCACGCACCGCCACCGGAAGGAGTCTTCACGAGGTAGCCTGCGCCTCCGACGATGTCGTTGGCAGCGTAGGGCTTGAGTTCGCCGATTCCGGTGATGACCTCGACGTTGTCGAACTTCTTCTCGAGGTCCTTGATCTCATCGGTCTTCTTCTCAACACCGAGGTTGAGCTTGCCGTTCTTGATGCCATAGGCGTTGACATTGCCGGCATCGATGTCGGCCAGAGCCTTCTCGACCTGCTTGTCGCTCTGCACGTCGAGCTTCTGCGGGCCGGTGGCCATCGCAGGCGACGCGAAGAACGCACTGCCCAGACCCAGCGCCGCAGCGGCGGTCAGAGCAAGCGAACTCTGCACGAGCTTCTTCTGCATACTTTCCGTCTCTCTTCTCAGGGGAGTTGCTAATGTCACAAACCGATGACCTTAGTCACAAACAGGTTACGGTCCGCGCCCAGCAACCACCAAGAATCAGGCCTTCTGGCTGTGAACTAAATGAACGAAACGTCACCGTCCATGCGTGGCCGCCTGAACCGACCGACAAGCGCACTTGACGACAGATGTCGGACAGATGCGCCACCGAGTGCAGACGCGAGGAAGGGCGCTCCCGGTGAGACTACCGGAAGCGCCCTTCTCAGATCATTCATCTGGTCACAGAGTGACCGTCAGAGACCTCAGTTCTTCTTGACCCGACGCATCGTCAGCACCACAGCGGCACCACCGACGAGCAGCAGACCTGCACCGGCAGCAAGACCGGTCAGCTCAGCACCGGTACGGGGCAGATCTCCACCGCCGTCACCGCCGCCCTTGCCGTCATCGCTTCCGCCGCCGTTGCCCTGATCATCGGCAACGACCTTGAACGAACCGGTCAGAGCCGACTCGTCCTCGGTGTCATTGGCACCCGTGACGCTCACGTCGTACTTGCCGACGTAGACCGAGGGGTCCGAGGCGCTCGTGCCGTAGATCGAGAACTTTGCGACACCGTCGGCGTTCGCCGTCTCATCGAGCTCGATGCCCTTGACGTTCTTCGGACCGGCGACGACCTTGAGAGAGACCTTCTCACCCTCGTCGAAGCCCTTGACCGTGATCTTCACGGCCTTGTCCTGCTTGACGAAGTCCGATGCGGCGATCTCCTTCGGATCGACGGTGATGGCCCGCTCGACCGGGGTCGGCGTCTCCGTCTTCTCCTCCTCGACCGTCACGGTGAATTCGGTCGGCTTCGACTCCTGCCCACCGACGATAGCGGTCGCGGTGTAGTCGTAGTCGCCGGCATCCGCAGGGCCTTCGAGCACGATGTTGCCGTCGGCATCGGCCTTGACCGTCTTCGAACCGTCCTTAGCTGCCTGCGCACTGTTCGTGCCGGCGTCCGCGGCGGGCTTCCAGTCGACCTTGACCTCAGCGTTCGCTGCGGCCTTGCCCTTGACGTCGCCGTTGGGCTTGATCGTCTGGTCCTTGACCACCGGGGCAGCGGGTGCCTCAGGAGTCTCGGTGCCGGGCTTCTGAAGGTTGAACGACTGTCCGGACTGCTCGAGCGAGTAGTCGAGGTCGGCAACCCAGCCGAACTCGGTGCCGTCACCCTGCGGTCCGCCGCCCGAGATGACACCGACAGCGGTGTCACCCTGGAAGACCGCGCCACCGGAGTCACCCGGCTGCGAGAACGGCTTGGAGGCAGGGGAGGTCACGCCGAAGCCGTGCACCCAGTATCCGCCGACGTTCTGGAAGTCGAAGTCGTACTCCGAGCGCGGAATGACCTGGCCTTCGGTCAGACCGGTCGTACGTCCCGACTTCTGGATCTTGCCTTCGGTGTGCGGACCGACCTTGGCGATGTCGGTGGCCAGCTTCGTCGACAGATCGTCGGTCTTCGCGGTCGTCCAGTCGGTGACGCCGTTCTTGACGTTGTACTTCGACTTGTCGACGTTGATCACGGCGAAGTCGATGTCGCTCTCCTTGGGCAGCGGCCACGTCTTCGGGTCGCCGCTGAGGAGATCTCCACTGCCGTAGCTGGTGAAGCCCCACTTGCCGATGACGCCGAGTCCGGACTTGTCGAAGCCCTCTCCGCCGGCGGCCTGAGCCGTGCTCGGAAGCTCAGTCTCGTTGACCACCGTGGCACCCTTGATCGCACCGGTGCTCGGGTTGTAGTCCTTCGAGCAGTGACCAGCGGTGAGGACGACGGGATTGCCCGCGTCATCCCAACCGGAGAAGCCGGTCGAGCACACGCCGCCGCCGGAGGGCGAGCCGACGAGGTAGCCGGCACCGCCGACGAGGTCGTTCTTCGCGTAGGGCTCCAGTTCCTTGATGCCCTCGGTGACCTTGACGTTCGAGAACTTCTTCGTCAGCTCTTCGATCTCGGGGGTGATCTTCTCAACGCCGAGGCTGAGCTTGCCGTTGCGCTCACCGTAGGCGTTGACGCCTTCGACCTCTGACAGTGCCTTCTGGATCTGCTTGTCGCTCTGCACGTCGAGCTTCTGCGGTCCGGCAGCCATCGCCGGCGACGCGAAGAACGCGCTGCCCAGGCTGAGCGCCGCTGCGGCGGTCAGGGCGAGCGAACTCTGCACGATTTTTTTCTGCATACTCTTGGATTCCCTTGGTCGGATACATGGTGACGATCGGCTGATGTCCTCGCACCAATGTCACCCGAAGATCACACCAAGGTCACGAGAACAGCCTCTCAACCACATGCCAGATTACGGTTCGGCAACGACGCCGGGCAACAAGTCTGCGTGTTGCGGGTGAACAAAACGAACTAAACCTGGATTCTCCGACCGCATGCGCCGAACCCATCGAGAGGACAAGCCAGCCCGTTATGATCGGGACATGGACACCCTCATGCAGCTCCGCCCTACGGGCCGCCTCAGATTCGCGCTCGGCGCTGTCGCGCTCGCGGCGACCCTGCCGCTTGCCGCCTGCGGACCGGGGACGGAACCGACCGAGCCATCGAGCTCCTCGGCGAGCGACACGAGCACTCCGAGCGATTCAGCGAGCGCGACGATCGACCCTGTCGGCAAGTGGACCTCGCCTGAGGCGGGAAATCCGTTCCTTGAGCTCACTGACGACGGAAATGTCACCGGCTCCGACGGGTGCAATCGCATCTCGACCACGTGGAAACTCGACGGGACCTCGGTCGCATTCGAACCCTTCGCCTCGACTCAGAAGGCATGCGCAGGGATCGATTCCTGGCTGGCGAAAGCCGCCAGTGCCACGATCGACGGCGACGTCATGACCGTCAAGGACGGCCAGGGCTCGGTCATCGGCGGATTGGAGAAGGAGAAATGACACAGAACATCACCGGCCGGTGGGTGACCGAACCCGGATCGAAGGCCTTCCTCGACTTCGCCGACGGCGGCGCACTCTCCGGCAGCGACGGCGCCAACCGCATCTCGACGAGCTGGCAGGCAGACGGCGATGAAGCCGTCGTCGATGCCTTCCTCACCACGCAGATGGCCGCCCCCGGAATGACTCCCTGGGTCGGCCGAATCCACCGCGCCACGGTCGACGGCGACACGCTCATCGTCCTCGATCATGCCGGGAACCGCCTCGGCGAGATGATCCGCGACACCGGTGGGGAGAAGTAGATGGCCGGCGGTCTCTTCGCCCTCCTCGACGATGTCGCTGCCCTCGTCAAGCTCTCTGCGGCCAGCCTCGACGATGTCGCCGCCGGTGCGTCCCGGGCCGGAGCGAAGACCGTCGGTGTCGTCGTCGATGACGCGGCGGTGACGCCGAAGTTCGTCGAGGGGGTCGATCCGAAGCGCGAACTGCCGATCATCAAGCGCATCGCGCTCGGCTCGCTGTTCAACAAGATCGTCATCATCCTGCCGATCATTCTCCTGCTCAGCCAGTTCCTCCCGTGGCTGCTCACTCCCCTGCTCATGATCGGCGGCACCTACCTGTGCTTCGAGGGCGCGGAGAAGATCTTCGAGAAGCTCGGCTGGATCGAACACCACGAGGAGGAGCCGACCGCCGCCCAGCCCAGTGACGAAGACGAAGCGGGTCGGGAGAAGAAGATCGTCCGGTCGGCGATCACGACCGACTTCGTGCTCAGCTGCGAGATCATGGTCATCGCGCTCAACGAGGTCGCGACCGAGCCGCTGCTGTCCAGGGCGATCATCCTCGTCGTCGTCGCCCTCGCCATCACCGTGGGTGTCTACGGCGTCGTCGGCCTCATCGTCAAGATGGACGACATCGGCCTCCACATGACCAAGCACGAGAACCCGGGCTCACAGAAGTTCGGCCGCTTCCTCGTCAAGGCGATGCCGAAGCTCCTCGCCGGCCTCTCGACAATCGGCACCCTCGCGATGCTCTGGGTCGGCGGGCACATCATCCTCGTCGGCACCGACGAGCTCGGCTTCACCGCGATCTACGACTTCGTCCACAGCCTCGAGGCTCCCGCTGCCGAGGTCGCGGGCATCCTCGGCTGGCTGGTCAACACGTTCTTCTCGCTCATCCTCGGTACGATCTGGGGCAGCATCGTCGCGGGAATCGCGATCGGCATCCAGAAGCTGGTGAAGAAGCCCGAGGCAGAGACGACGCACGACGCACCCGCTGCGGCCGGAACGAACACCGCAGCACAGGACACCACCGCGAAGGACGACGCGACGGGATCAGCGGACTCCGCGCGGAATCAGCCTCCGACCGGCTGATCAGACCGCCTCGGCGGCCTGACGCTGGGCGAAGGTCTTCTTCGGCGGACCGGGCACGATCATCGGCGCCCCGGTGACGGGATCGTCGATGACGCTGCAGTCGATGCCGAAGACGGCATGGACGAGATCGGCGGTGACGATGTCGCCGGGCGCACCCTGCGCAACGATCTCACCGTCCTTCATCGCGATGATCTCATCGGCGTAGCGGCACGCCTGATTGAGGTCGTGGAGGACGGCGACGAGGGTGTGCCCGTGCTCATGGTTGAGCTGGGCGAAGAGATCGAGCAGTTCGATCTGAAAGGCGACGTCGAGAAACGTCGTCGGTTCGTCGAGGAGGAGCAGCGGCGTCTCCTGCGCAAGCACCATGGCCACCCACACCCTCTGCCGCTGGCCTCCCGAGAGCTCGTCGACGAGACGCGAGGACAGGACCTCCGTGTTCGTCGCCCGCAGGGCCGAGAGCACGGCCGCCTCATCCTCGTCCGTCCACTGCCGCAGGAACGACTGGTGCGGGTGCCGTCCACGGGCGACGAGTTCGCCGACGGTGATGCCCTCAGGGGCGATCGACGACTGCGGCAGCAGCCCGAGTCGCTTCGCGATCTGCTTCGTCTTCATCCTCGAGATGTCGGCGCCGTCGAGGAGCACGGTGCCCTTCGCCGGGGGCAGCAGCCGTGCGAGCGCTCGCAGCAGCGTCGACTTCCCACACGCGTTGGGACCGACGATGACGGTGAACTTCCCTGCCGGGATCCGCACATCGAGGTCGGTGACGATCTGCCGTTGGTCGTAGGCCAGATCGAGGCCCTCCGCGGCGAGCGGAGCAGGTGCCGTGCCCGTGCCGCTGCCCAGGTCGGACGAATCGGCGGAGATGGTGTGAGCGCTCATGGTGCCTTCCGTGCTTCGTGGATGAGGAGCCAGATGAGGTAGACGCCGCCGATGCACACGGTGACGACGCCGACGGGGAACTGGATGTCGTCCGCCGTGTCGACACCGATGACACCCAGCCACACGAGCAGCTGGTTCGTCAGCGCCATCCCGTGCTGGGCGATGAGATCGGCGGCGACGAGCAGCAGACCGCCCACGGCCGCAGCCATGAGCAGGCTCGTGCCCTGCGACTTCGCGATCCGTCGCCCGATCTGCGGGGCGGCCAGCGCCACGAACGCGATCGGCCCGGCAGCCGCGGTGACGACGGCGACGAGGGCGACGGCGATGAGGATGAGGGCCGCGCGCACGGGTTCGTTGCGCACACCCAGCGCCTTCGCGGTGTCGTCGCCGAGCTCCAAGGTCCCGAGGTCGCGGGCGAAGACACCGCAGCCGAGGCCGAGGACGATGACGGCGACGGTCGCCGGCAGGATCGTCGACCAGCCCATGCCGTTGAGCGTGCCGGCTCCCCAGGTCGCCGCGGCCATCGCGAGGTCGAGGTCGGAGCGCATGATCAGCCACGTATTGAACGCATTGAGCATAGCTGTGAGCGCGATGCCGACGATGATGAGGCGGAATCCCTGGACCCCGCCCTTCCATGTGAGGACGTAGACGAGCAGGGCGGTGAGGATGCCGCCGAGGATGGCGCCGAAGGCCGTGGACACGAAGCTCGTGCCGAAGAGGATGATCGTGACGATGCCGCCGGTGTAGGCACCGGTCGAGAAGCCGATGATGTCGGGGCTGCCGAGCGGATTGCGGGTCAGGGACTGGAACACGGCCCCCGAGACGCCGAGCCCGGCACCGAGGACGATTCCGGCGAGGATCCGTGGGGCCCGCCATTCGCCGACGACCGTGTTGACGATGCGCTTGTCGGCGACGCCGAAGAGCCCCTGGAACACCTCGGTGGGGGTGAGGGCGAACTTGCCGAGCAGCAGCCCGAGGAACCCGCAGACCAACGCGAGCAGAGTGACGATGCCGGCGATGACGACGACCCGCACGTCGATGCGGCGACCGAAGGCGACCACCATCGGGCGCCCGAAGTCGATCCTCTCCCCCGGGGCGACCTCGCCGCCGGGGACGAGCGCGACGGGACTCTCCGACGACTTCACAGACCGCTCGCTTTCTTCCGGCGGACGAGGGCGATGAGCACGGGCGCACCGACGAACGCGGTGACGACGCCGACCTGCAGCTCCCCGGGCTTCATGACGACGCGGCCGATGATGTCGGAGGCGAGCAGGAGGATCGGGGCGAGGATGACCGAATAGCCGAGTATCCACCGCTGGTCGGGTCCGACGATCCACCGTGCGATGTGCGGGATCATCAGCCCGATGAATCCGATCGGACCGGCCGCGGCCGTGGCTGCTCCCGCCAGCAGGGTGACGGCGATGATCGAGAGGATCCGGGTGCGGTTGACCGAGGTGCCGAGGCTCGCGGCGAGATCGTCTCCGAGGGCGACGGCGTTGAGCGAATGGGACAGCGCGAGGGCGAGGACGACGCCGATGACGATGAACGGGGCCACGGCGGTCACGGTGTCGAATCCGCGGCCGGCGATCGCTCCCACGTCCCACGAGCGGAACGCGTCGAAGGCCCGCTCGTTGGTCAGCAGGATGCCCTTCGTCAGGCCCGCGAGCACCGCGGCCACGGCCACTCCGGCGAGGGTGAGCCGGATCGGGTCGACCGTGCGATTGCGTCCCGAGGAGCCGATGATGTAGACCCCGGTCGTCGCCAGCAGCGCCCCGGCGAAGGCGAACCAGATGTAGCCGCCGATCGAGGTGATCCCGAAGAAGGCGATGCCGACGGTGACGGCGAACGAGGCTCCGGCGTTGACGCCGAGGATGCCGGGATCGGCGAGCGGATTGCGGGTGAGCGCCTGGATGAGGCCGCCGGCCAGTCCCAGGCCCATGCCGACGAGGATGCCGAGCACCGTGCGCGGGTACCGCAGTTCGAGGACAACGAGCTGGTCGTCGCTGCCCGAGGGCGCGACGAAGGCGCCGATGACCTCCGACAGCGGCATGTCCCGGGTCCCGATTGCCAGAGAGGCGAGGACGACGATGACGAGGAGCGCGAGGGAGACGATGAGTCCGACGGTGCGCTTGACCCGCAGCGTCCGCGACGACGCCTGTCCGGTGGATGTCGCCGAGGCGGTGGTGGCGAGACCGGTCATCGAAGGTCCTTCGGGTGGCTGATTAGGGCAGGCTAACCACAATCTAGCCCACTTCGATCGCTCAGCCAACCGAGGTCGTCGTCACGCGGAGGTGATTGTGCCGATTCTCTCAGACACCTGCCGCTGGATGCGCGAGAGCATGCCGCTCATCCCGCGCAGGCGCAGCGGGCTGACCGCCTCAGTCAGCGACAGCCGCAGGGGCAGGTCCGCGGGGACGGAGAGGACCGCCGAGGCGGACTGGCCGTCGAGACCTTCGGAGAGGATCCCCGCGAAGCCGCGCGTCGTCGGGGCCTCCGGCGGAGCCGAGAAGTGCAGTCGAACGATCGCCTGCTCACCCTGCTCCGGATCGTCGACCTCGGTGACGAGGAAGATCGGCGACTGGCATTCGGGCACCGGTTCGAGCAGCTCGGGATGGTCGGCGAAGCGCGCCGGGAGCTCGGGCAGCTCGGAGGAGAACTCGAGGAGGAGCTGCAGCCGGTCGGCCGGGTCGGTCTCGGCGAAGTCGGTGACGATCTCGGCCAAGGATTCCGGCAGGTCGGAGGTGACGATGCCCTCGCTCATCAGCGGCTTTGCACCTCGCCAGGTTCGGTGCCCACGGCGATGGGCACGCGCACGGCGTTGCCCCATTCGGTCCACGAGCCGTCGTAGTTGCGGACGCGGTCGTAGCCGAGGAGGTGCTGGAGGACGAACCAGGTGTGGCTCGAGCGCTCACCGATGCGGCAGTAGGCGATGATGTCCTCGGAGGTGCCCAGGCCCGCGCCCTCGGTGTAGATCGCGCGCAACTCTTCGGCGGTCTTGAAGGTGCCGTCCTCGTTCGCGGCCTTCGCCCAGGGCACCGACTGGGCACCGGGGATGTGTCCGCCGCGCAGGGCGCCCTCTTCGGGGTACGCCGGCATGTGGGTGCGTTCGCCCGTGTACTCCTCGGGGCTGCGGACGTCGATGAGCGGTCGGGTGCCGAGGCCGTCCCTGACCTCGGGCAGGAAGGCCCGCAGGGTCGAGTCGTCGCGGTCGATGACGGGGTAGTCGCTCGGCGTGCGCTCGGGTCGGGCCGTGGTCAACTCGCGTCCTTCGGCCTCCCACTTCGCCCGGCCGCCGTCCATGAGGCGGACGTCGGCGTGGCCGAAGAGCGAGAACACCCACAGGGCGTAGGCGGCCCACCAGTTGGACTTGTCGCCGTAGAAGACGACCGTGTCCTCACGGGAGATCCCCTTGGCCGAGAGCAGCTTCGCGAAACCCTCCCCGTCGACGTAGTCGCGGGAGACCGGGTCGTTGAGCTCGGTGTGCCAGTCGATCTTGACGGCACCGGGAATGTGGCCGGTCTCGTAGAGGAGGACGTCCTCGTCGCTTTCGATGACGACGACGCCGGGGTCGTTGCCGTGCTCGGCCACCCAGTCGGTGCTCACGAGTCGGGATCCGTCGGCGTAGTCGGCGAACTTGGGCGTCGGGTCACTCGGTGTGCTCACTCGGTCCTCCTGGGAAGCGATGTTCGTGGTCATACTGCTCAACAGTGTGCTCAACCAGCATATTCCGGTCGCTCGAGGAACGTCCGCACGGCCGTCACGAAGGCCTCGGGCTTCTCCGAGTGGACCCAGTGGCCCGAGCCTTTGACGGTGAGCAGTGTGGTGCGGGGGAAGAAGGAGCGCATGAGCGGCAGCTGTGCGCGGTCGATGTAGTCCGACTCCGCCCCGGCCATCCACAGCACCGGACGGTCGAAGGTTGCGGACCCGCCGGCGCGAGAGGTCAGTTCCGTCGCGTCCGGGAATCCGCCGATCGTCGGCAGACTCGCACGCAGCAGGGTGAGGTTCGGCTGCCACGCATAGCCGTCCGGTGAGGGGCGGAGGTTCTGCAGCAGGAATCCGCGCACGACCGGGTCGGGGATCGACGCCTGCAGCGCCTGATCCGCCTCGGTGCGCGAGACGACGGCGCCGAGGTCGAGCTCGGCGAGGCTCGAGAGGAGATGATTGAAGGTCCCGACGTCCCCTCCCCCGCTCGGGGCGATGTCGACGACGACGAGGCGGTCGACGAGCTCGGGGTGGCGCAGGGCCAGGACCATGGCGACCTTGCCGCCGAGGGAGTGCCCGACGAGGTGGACCGGCCTCTCCTCGGGGGCGGTCACCTCGGCGATGTGGGCGGCCACGGCATCGGCGATGTCGACGTAGCTGAACTCCTCGGTCCACGCGGAGTCGCCGTGGTTGGGGAGGTCGACGAGGAGGCTCGAGAACTCCGGGGTCAGCGCCTTCGCGACGGTGGCGAAGTTCTTGCCCCGGCCGAAGAGCCCGTGGAGGAAGACGATGAGCTTCCCGCTCTCCCCGATGCGTCTGCTGGCGATCGTACTCACGCCACCAGACTACCCGTCACCTGCGGCGGGTCATCGTCTTCTCCAACGAGGCCAGGGAGGCTGCGAGGAACGCGGGCGGGAAGACGGGGAAGCCGCCGAACTTGTCGCGCACGTCCTGCGTCGTCTCCGACCAGTCGTAGGTCAGCGTCACCTCGGTGCCGGCGTCGACCGGACGCAGGTCGTAGCGCCAGCGCCAGCCGCCCGTGGCCACCTCGCCGGCGGCGTCTGCCTGCCCGGGATCCCAGGCGATCGCCGTCTCGGGTTCGAAGGTCGTGACGACGTTGTCCATCCGGTAGGCCCCGCCTGCCTGCTCGAGGAACATGTTCATCGAGAACACCTGACCGGTGCGGGTGATCGGTTCGGAGGTGATCGACGAACGCACCCAGTCCCCCGGTTCGGTGTCCTGGTGGCGGCCGGGGTCGGAGAGGAGCGCGAAGATCTCCCCCGCCTCGGCGGGGATGACTCGGGTCGCGGACATCTTGTCGTCGGGATAGGCGTCGGTGCGCGCAGAGGTTTCGGCCATGGTCTCAGCCTAGGCACGGGGCGAGCGGTTGTGAAGGCGGCCACATGGGTAGGGTGTGGGCATGGACTTGCACTTCTCCGAGTACGACACCCGCCTGGCCGGCTATGCGGTGATCGTCAACGACAGCAATGAGATCCTGCTCAGCTGGTTCAACGGAGGAGGCGAACCGTCACGGGCCCTGTGGACGCTGCCGGGCGGCGGCATCGACTACGACGAGAGCATCGAGGCCGGCACGGTGAGGGAGATCCGGGAGGAGACCGGATTCGACGCGGAGCTCCTCCGTCCCCTGACGACCCACAGCTTCACCGAGAAGCGCCGAGGCGGCCGCCCGTTCAAAGGGGTGCGGGTCGTCTATCTCGCCGAGATCGTCGGCGGGACGCTGGGCACGCTCGAGGTCGACGGCACGACCGATCGGGCGGAGTGGATCTCGGTCGCCGCCCTGTCGCGCATCCGGCACGCCCGCATCATCGACGTCGGTCTCGATGCCTGGCGTGCCGAACGCGCGCAGCAGCGGTAGCAGCGGTGAGCCTCGCTCGGCTGCGCTGAGCAACCCTGCGGGTCGGCTACTTGACGGCCGGCTTGATGAGGTCGGGCATCTTCTCGACCGCGTAGCGGGCCGAGAGCACGGAGTTGAGTGAGAAGGCCTTGCGCAGTTCGTCGTCCTTCTCCGTGAGCACGATCGAGCGGCCGTCGGCGACAGCGGGGATCCGCTTGAAGCCCGGATCCTCGGTGACCTCGGAGTCGGGCACATAGATCGGGAATGCGACGAGGAGGTCGGCGTCGAGGTCGCCCAGCTTCTCCTCGGACACCGGAGCGCTGAACCCTTCTGCCTTGAGGGCGTCGATCTTCGGCGACTGGGTGAAGCCGAGCTTCTCCATGAACTGCACCCTCTCGGTGCCCTTGACGTAGGCGCCCCACCCTTCCGAGGTCTTCGCTGCGACGGTCACCGTCTTGCCCTGGAATTCGGGGTTGGCCTCACGCGCGGCGGCGAACTGCGCGTCGAGGTCGCTCAGCTGCTTCTTCCCCTCGTCCTCCTTGCCCAGCGCCTCGGAGATCATCGTCACCTGGTCGTCCATCGACGTGAGGTAGTTGTCGCCGCCCTTGGGCGGGCCGACGGTCGGGGCGATCTCGCTGAGCCGGTCGTAGCGCTGCTGCTCGCCCGAGCTCTTGACGTCGAGGATGAGGTCGGGGTCGAGGGCGGCGATCGCCTCGTAGTCGGGTTCGAGCGTCGCGATGATCTCCGGCGCCGTGTCGTAGAGCTTCTCCGCCCACGGGCCGACGCCCGAACCGCCGAACTCGACCCAGTCGGAGGCGCCGACGGGCTGGACGCCGAGCGCCAGCGCAGTCTCCGCGTCGCCCCAGCCGAGGGCGACGACGCGCTGCGGATCGGCGGGGACCTCGACGGCCCCGAACTTCGTGTCGACGGTCGCGCCGGGGGCGGCCTCCTGGTCGCTGCCGCCGCCGGAGCAGGCGGTGAGCAGCAGCGCCGAGGCGAGGATGGGGGCGAGGATTCTGCGCATGGATCTCTTTCTCGGTTCGTCCCGCTGACACGGATGCGTCTGCGGCCTTAGGTGAGCCTAGCTTAATCCACACGCGCGGGTGCGCAGAATCCTCGGCCGGCAGGACTGCTTGCTGCTCTGGCGACTCAGTCCTTCGGTGCGATCTCGAGTCCGCCGACGTCGACCGACTCGAGCGGCACGAGCCCGGAGGCCGGTCCCTTGACGAAGCGGTAGATGCCCCATACGAGGAGGAAGACGGGCAGCCCGATGTAGGCGGAGGCGACCTCCATGACGCGGCCGTCGGCGACGGCTTCGATGTTCTGCCCGGCGACGACGACGATGAGAATGATGAGGGCGATGATCGGACCGACAGGGAACAGCGGCGCCCGGTACGGCAGGTTCGCGACATCGTGGCCCTGCCTTACGTAGGCCCGCCGGAACCGGAAGTGGCACCACGCGATGCCGATCCAGACGATGAAGCCGGAGAGTCCGGAGACGTTGATCAGCCACGTGTAGGCCGCCCCGTCGCCCATCACCTCGGTGAGGAAGCCGAAGAGGCCGATGAGCGCGGTGGCGATGAGCGCCATGACGGGGACGCCGCGTTCGTTGAGGCGGGCGAAGAGCTTCGGCGCCGTGCCGTCCTTGGCCATCGAGTAGAGCATGCGGGTCGAGGCGTAGAGGCCGGAGTTGCCGGCGGAGAGGATCGCGGTGAGGATGACGGCGTTCATCACGCTTGCGGCCACGGCGATGCCGGCGCGTTCGAAGACGAGGGTGAAGGGCGAGGCGGTGATGTCGTTGTTGTCGGCCGAGGCGAGCAGGGAGGGATCGGTGTAGGGCAGGAGGAAGCCGATGACGACGATCGCGCCGATGTAGAAGAGCATGATGCGCCAGAACACGGTGCGGATGGCACGCGGCATGTCGCGGCGCGGGTCCTTCGACTCCCCTGCGGCGACACCGACGAGTTCCGTGCCCTGGAAGGAGAACCCGGCGATCATGAACACGCTGATGATCGACATCCAGCCGCCGACGAACGGCGCCTCCCCGGTCGTCCAGTTCGAGAATCCGGGTGAGCGGCCGCCGATGATGCCGGCGATCATGAGCACGCTGAGGATGAGGAAGAGGAGGACGGCGGTGACCTTGATCGCGGAGAACCAGAACTCCCCTTCGCCGAAGGCGCGGGCGGAGAGGAAGTTGAGTCCGGTGAGCAGGGCGAGGAAGACGGCTGCCCAGATCCATGAGGGGACGTCGGGCAGCCAGAAGGACATGATGACGCCGGCGGCGACGAGTTCGGCGGCCAGGGTGATCGCCCAGTTGAACCAGTAGTTCCAGCCCATCGCGAAGCCGAAGGCGGGGCTGACGTACCGCGATCCGTACGTGTGGAACGACCCGGCCACGGGCAGGTGCGTCGAGAGTTCGCCGAGGGACTGCATGACGAAGAGCACCATGATGCCGATCGCGGCGTAGGCGAGCAGCGCCCCACCGGGTCCCGCCTGGGAGATCGTTCCGCCCGAGCCGAGGAAGAGTCCGGTGCCGATGGCGCCGCCGATCGCGATCATCTGCAGGTGCCGCGAGTGCAGTCCCCGCTTGAGTTCGCGGGTCTTCTTCGCCGAGGTGTCCGCCTGAGTCATCCTGCCCCTTGCTCGTTCCGGTCGGACCCGATTGCGGGCCACGGCCATTCCTATCACATCAGTGCGACGACGAGGTCGACGATGACGACTGCGGACGCTCGAGGCGGTGTTCGAGCAGTCCGATGATCGAACGGAGGACGAGGCGCAGGCTGAGGCGGCGCACGATCTGACTGCGCAGAGCCGCAAAGAGCGTCGAGGACCGGAACATCAGGCGTGCGAGTGAGCGCGAATTGCCCTGTGCCTGCTCGACCCGAGGGCGGGCGATCTCCTCGAACCGGGCGAGGTCAGTTGGCAGGCTCATCCGATCGGCGGTGCGCAGGGTCTCGCTGAGCACCCATGCCGATTCCATCGCCATTCCCGCCCCTACCCCGGCGGTGGGGAGGAATCCTGCTGCGGCATCGCCGAGGAGGACGGTCGCACCGGTCGTCCATCGGGAGCTGCGGACGTCGTGCAGCGGCCACCAGTAAGGATCCGCGGCATCCTCGACGGCACGCAGAGACGCGTCGAGTCGTGGGCTCAGCGACGTCAGCCTCCCCCGGACCTTTCGGGCGAACCGGGCCACCCGGCCCTCGCGGATCTCCTCAGGGCCTCCGAGGAAGATGCCGAGTCTGTCCTTGACGGGATAGGCGCCGAGGAAGAATCCGTCGCCCCACACCTCCGTGCCCGTCCCCGGCAGGTCATCGGCGTCGGCCCACACGACCCAGCCGCCCCAACCGGTCTCAAATCTCTCGACGTCACCGGCATCGACGAGGTCACGGGTGCGGGACTGCAGACCGTCGGCGATGACGACGAGGTCGAAGGTCCACGCAGCCGGCTCGACACCGTCGGTGACGAGGTCGACGCACACGTCCTCATCCTCGCGGATCGCCGTCACAGTGGTCCCGAATGCGACGGGAGTCTCAGCTGTGGTGAGCACCTCGATGAGGTCGCCGCGCGCGATCCCCCGATATTCTCCGTACGCGGAGAGCAGCGCACCGATGTCCCCGCCGCTGAGCACGTCACCGCGGTGGGAGTGGAAGGCGTAGTCGTCGATGACGACACTGCGTTCACGATAGGCATCGCGGATGCCGAGCTCGTCGATGACGGGGTCGATGAGCGGGAGAAGGGCGAGCATGTAGCCCGCAGCGTCGTGGCCGATCATCCGGTCGGGGGTCGCCGAGCGTTCGATGAGCACGGGATGGCGTCCCTGGGTGCGCAGGAGCTGGGCCAGCGTCACTCCGGCGATGCCGGCCCCGACGATGAGGATGCGCAGCTCACCGTCCTCGATGTCCGTCCACTGCTCGGCGACGCTGCGTCGACTGATCATAATGGCTCTCCTCGCTTCTGTTCCGCGGCGGCCCCGAACGGTTGTGGACCACCTGGTCCATTCACGATAGCACGCTGTGGACCAGATGGTCCAGAAGGTGTCGTCGCTTGCTACGATGGGCCCGTGACCGAGACCCCGTTCGCCCGCATGGCCCCCGAGAAGAGGGACGCCCTCGTCACCGCCGCCGCCCGCGAGTTCGCCGCGCACCCGGCCGCGGAGGCCTCGCTCAATCGCATCATCGCGGCGTGCGGGATGAGCAAGAGCTCCTTCTACCACGTCATCGACTCCAAGGATGAGCTCCTCGGCATCGTCGTGACCACCCTGACCGAGCGGGCGCTCGAGGACTGGCGACCGCCTCGCCCCGAGGACTTCGCCGTCGACTTCTGGTCGGTCGCGGAGTCGATGTGGGATGGTGCCATGCGCAGCTGGCCGGAGAGCGAAGCACTGGGTCTGCTCTGGCGCATCGTGTGGGCAGAACCCCGTCATCCGAGCGTGGAGGGGTTCCACGCCGCTGTCGACGCATGGCTCTCCGCCGTGCTCGACGTGGGCCGGCGCACCGAAGCCGTCGACGCCGGTGCGCCGGCAGAGCTGCAGGCTGTCGCGCTCATGTCCCTGCTGCGTGGGTTCGACCGATGGTCGCTCGCCCTCATCGACGCCGACTCGGCTGCTCAGAGCGATGACTCTGCAGCAGAGAACAGCGGCTTTGCCGAAGAGCGCGGCAACCCATCCGCGGGCACCGGCTCTCTGCCGAGCAGTGCCGAGGTCGCTGCGCTGGCGAACCAGCAGTTCCGGCTCGTGCGCCGCCTCCTCGAGGCGTGAATCTCCCTGCTCGCGCTAGGCGCATGCGCGAGTCTCAGCCGCGGTCGAGGTAGCGCAGGACCGCCGCGACCCGGCGGCTCGTCGTCTCCCCCGCCTCGAGTCCGAGCTTGTCGAAGATCGCGCTGATCGCCTTCTCGACGGAGCTGACGGACACGAAGAGGCGTTCGGCGATCCCCCTGTTCGACAGTCCTTCGGCCATCGCTTCGAGGACGTCGTTCTCCCGCGGGGTGAGCGCCGAGAGCGACGAGGCCTGCTCCGAGGAGCGCAGCAGCTGGCGGACGACCTCGGGGTCGATGACGGTGCCGCCGACCGCGATGCGCATCACGGAGTCGAGGAACCGGTCGATGTCGGTCACCCGGTTCTTCAGCAGGTAGCCCACCCCGACGATCTCGGAGCTGAGGAGTTCGGTGGCGTATTCGCGCAGCACGTACTGGCTGAGCACGAGGACGCCGATGTCGGGGTGCCGGCGTTTGATCTCCAGTGCCGCTTCGAGCCCTTCGGTCGTATGGGTCGGCGGCATGCGGACGTCGACGATCGCCAGCTGCGGGGTGAGCGCGTCGACGGCGGCGAGCAGCTGGACGCCGTCGTCGACCGAGGCCACGACCTCGATGCCCTCATCCTCGAGCAGGCTGCGCACGCCTTCGCGCAGCAGCACCGCGTCATCGGCGAGGACGACGCGCAGTCTCCCGGTCTCCACTACCGAATCGCCCGTGGTCGGCTCACTCATAGGGGATCTCCGCTCTCACTGTCGTTCCCTTCATCGTCGCAGTCTCGATGCTCAGCTGCCCGTCGAGGGCGTTGACCCGGCGGGCCAGCCCCTGAAGACCCGACCCAGTAGGATCGGCACCTCCGCGACCGTCGTCGACCACCTCGGCGAGGAGACCATCCGTACCATCATGGACGCGGATGGTGATGGACTGGGCGCCCGCGTGCTTGACGACGTTCGTCACGGCTTCACGGACGAAGAAGTACGCTGCGGACTCCACGGCCTGCGGCAGGCGCCGGTCCGGGAGCTCGAGGATCCTCACCGGGACGGGGCAGTGATCGGCGATGCGGTTGAGGACGGAGCCGAGCCCCTGGTCGTCGAGGGCGGTCGGATAGACCCGCCATGCGACCTCGCGCATCTCGTCGATGAGGTCCTGGGACTGGACGAGCGCGGAGTTCAGGAGGGCTGAGACCTTGTCCGGGTCGGTGGCGCGCTGGGCGCGGGCGATGAGGACGGAGAGGGAGACGACGTTCTGCTGCACCCCGTCGTGGAGGTCGCGTTCGATGCGTCTGCGCTCGTCGTCGATGGCGACGACGACGCCGCGCCTGGTCGTGAGGAGTTCGGAGATCCGGCTGTGTCGGGCGTTCGGGCGGGAGACGACGGCGACGGAGGCGTCGATGCGACCGTGGAGCCAGTTCGCGAGCTCGGCGAGGACGACCGCCCCGATGAGGTTCGCGGCCCCGTAGAGGACGCCGACGAGGATCGTCGGCTGGCTCATCGTCCACAGGGAGAAGCTGATCGTCACTCCCCCGCCGGCGAACAGCCCCTGCAGGAGCGAACCCACGGTGACGAAGACGAAGCCGGTGAGGAGGTTGAGGACGGGGATGACGGCAGCCAGCGCGAGAAGCCCGGTGAGCGCCACCGGCCCCCGCCGGGGTGCGCACCCGGTGAGGACGATTCCGAAGCACCGCTGCTGCCGGCTCCGCTCCCAGCCCAGGATCCGGCGGGAGAACCGCGTCGAGAGCGGAAGGCAGGAGACGAGGAGGAGCGGCAGGCACAGCAGTCCGCCCCACAGCACGCCGAGCACGGAAAGCACCCACCGGCGCGCGAACATGCGCGGTTCGCGGGGAATCGTCGCAGGCCAGGGCATGGCTCGATCGTAGCAACGCGGCACCGGGCCGAGCAGGGGCCTGACCGCAGCGCTCGTTCCGGTTTCCCTCAGTGCATCGTCGGGAGATCCGCCTCCGGTCGTGGGTGCGTCCTCGTATCGCTGCGGCCCGAGCGTGCGTACGGTGGTGAGACATGGACTTCGCTCTCGACCTCATCCGCCAGACGCTCGAATCCCCGTGGCTCTACCTCCTCATCGCACTCGTCGCGAGTCTCGATTCGCTCGTGCCGATCGTTCCCTCGGAGACCGTCGTCATCACCGCGGCCGCGTATGCGGTCACGGGCAGTCCGCATGCGGCGGGCATCATCGCAGCGGCCGCTCTCGGAGCGCTCCTCGGCGACCTCGCCGCCCACTGTGTGGGCCGCGGGGGCAGCCGGGTCACCGATCGGTGGGTGCGCTCGGCCCGCCTGCGCCGTCTCCTCGACGCGACGCAGGCGATGTTCGGTGAGCGCGGTGGGGCGATGCTCGTCGCCGGACGGTTCATCCCCGGCGGGCGCACCGCCACGACCATCGCCTCGGGCATGCTCCGCTATCCGCTCGGCCGGTTCCTCGCCGTGGACTTCATCGGCTGCCTCGCCTGGTCGGTCTACGCGGCCGGGATCGGCCTCCTCGGCGGGGCGATGTTCCGCGACCAGCCGCTGTGGGGCGTCGTCCTCGGCGTCGGCATCGCCTTCGTCCTCACGGGCCTCGCCGAGGCCGTCCGCCGTCTGCGCGGAAGGCGGGCAGGCCGGTCGGCTGGGACGCAGCCCGACCGGTCCGCGGCGGGTTCCGCGGACGACCACGGTGCCGCCGAGCCGGTCAGTCCGATCGGTCGATCTCGCCTGCTCGCAGCTGTACGAGAGTGAGGTCGAGCAGCGGCGTCGCCACCCCGAGTCCGGCCGCCGTGGCCGCGAGGTGGCCGAGGATGTGCTCGGTCTCGTTCGGCAGTCCCGCCGTGACGTCACGGTAGAGGGACGAGGTGAACGACGAGCCCTCCGCGGTGAGCATCGACAGGGTGGCCGCGCGGGCGCGGGCGGAGACGGGGTGTCCTGCCCGCATCGCCACGGCTTCGAGTTCGTCGATGATCGCCACGACGTGGGGTTCGCCTCCGGCGGCCATGATCGCTCCGACAGGGGCGCGGAAGAGGCAGGTGACGACTCCGGCCGCGGCGATGAACACCCATTTCTCCCACAGCGCATCGTCGACGGAGTCGATGACCTGGAGGCGGAAGCCGGGAACGTCGAGGGCCTCGACGATGGCGGCCGGCACCTCTCCCCCGCCGAGGCGACCGATCGTCATCGTCGCCAGATCCGTCATCTGCACGACGTCGTATCCGCGCATCGTGCCGACGATCTTGACGAGCCCGCCGAGCACCTGGTCCGGGAACTCCTCGCGCAGCCGGTCGATATGGGCCATCCCGTTGAGGAACGGGATGATGAGCGTGTTCGGACCCACCGCGGGCCGCAGGTCGTCGATGATCGACTCGAGTCCCCCGGCTTTGACGGCCAGCAGGATGAGGTCGGCAAGCTCGGAAGTCGCGGCGAGCTCCTCGGCGGTGACCACGACCACCGGGTTCGTCCGGTCCTCGTCAGGGCCGATGAAGCGCAGACCGGAGGCGCGCAGCGCCTCGGCACGTTCGCCGCGGACGAGGAAGGTGACGTCGCGACCGGCTTCGACCAGACGGGTGCCGAAAGCTCCGCCGGTGGCGCCGGCGCCGGCGATGAGGATCCTCACAGTGCACCTGCCTGACTGCGGGTGAGTTCGCCGCGCAGCTGCGCGGCGGCTGCGGCAGGGTCGGCCGCCTCGGTGAGGGCACGGACGACGACGATGCGCTCGGCTCCCGCCTGCCGGACGGCGTCGAGGCGCTGCCCGGAGGCGATCCCGCCGATCGCGAACCACGGGGTGGTCACGGTGCCGGCGATGGTCGTCAGCGGTTCGAGGCCGACGGCAGGCCGGCCCGGTTTCGTCGGGGTCTCCCACACGGGGCCGAGGCAGAAGTAGTCGATCTCCGGGTCCGCCTCGGCGGCGAGCGCCTGGTCGACCGAGTGCGTGGAGCGGCCGAGGAGGACGTCGGGTCCGAGGACACGGCGGGCCTGGGCGCTCGTGAGGTCATCCTGCCCGACGTGGAAGACGTCGGCGCCGACGAGGAGGGCGACATCGGCGCGGTCGTTGACGGAGAAGAGCCTTCCGTGACGCCGGGCCGCGTCCCTGAGGACCTCGAGGGCGGCGATCTCCTCGCGGGCTTCGAGGGCTTTGTCCCGCAGCTGGATGATGTCGACGCCTCCCGCGTAGGCGGCGTCGAGGAACTCCGGCAGATCCCCCTGTCTCCTGCGGGCGTCGGTGCACAGGTAGAGGCGGGAGTCGGCGAGCGCTCGCTGCCGCTGTGCGCGGGTGATGTCTCGCTCTGCGGTGGACGTTGTCATCGCGGGAACCATGCTCCTAGAGTAGAGGAGTTCGCGGGAGCCTCGCATGGGAGGCTGAGAGGGCTTCGTGCCGACCGTCACACCTGATGCGGGTCATGCCGCCGGAGGGAGAATCGCATGCACGTCATCGTCATCGGGGCCGGGATCATCGGCCTGGCCACGGCGTGGGAGCTCGAGTCCCGGGGAGCCGCGGTCACGGTCGTCGACCCGCAGCCGGGTGAGGGAGCGACGTACGCGGCGGCGGGAATGATCGCCCCAGCTGCAGAGATCGCCTGGGGCCAGTCCCCGCTCTTCCCGCTCATGCGCGCCTCGGCCGCGCTCTACCCCGACTTCTCAGCCCGGTTGGCCGCCGCCTCCGGCGACGACCTCGGCGAGACTGCGGCGGAGACCCTCGTGTGCGCCGGCGACCGTGCCGACCTCACCACTCTGCGCGAGCTCCGCAGCCTGCAGATCCGGGCGGGTTCCGCGGTCGAACTTCTCACCGGGTCCCAGGCCCGTGCTCTCGAACCGGCGCTGGCGCCGGGTGTGTGCGGTGCCGTGCGGATCCCCGGCGACCATGCGATCGACCCCCGCAGGGTGACCGCTGCCCTGCTCGGTCTGCTCGCCGAGCGCGTCGTGCGCATGGAGGCCATAGAGATCGTGCGCACCGCGGGTCGGACCACCGGGGTGGGCCTGTCCGACGGGAGCCTGCTCACCGGCGACCAGGTCGTCATCGCCGCCGGGGAGGCGGGCAACGCGATCGCCGAGGCGCCCCTGCTGCCGCTGCGCGCCGTCCACGGCGACATCATCCGCCTCCGCAGCGACCCCCAGTCGCCGCCGCTGCTCACCCGCACGATCCGCGGACTCGTCGCCGGCCGACCCGTCTACATCGTGCCCCGACCCGACGGGGAACTCGTCCTCGGGGCCACCTCACGCGAGGACGGTCGCCCCGGTGTCCTCGCCGAAGGCGTCCACCGGCTCCTCCACGACGCCGAACGCCTTGTGCCCGGACTGCTGCGCGCAGAGATCACGGAGATCACCGCCCGCGCCCGTCCCGGGTCCCCCGATGACCTGCCGATCATCGGGCGCACCGATCCCGGCTGCGTCGTCTCCACCGGATACTTCCGACACGGAGTCCTCCTCGCACCGCTGGGCGCGAGACTCGGCGCCGACCTCGTCCTCGACACCGACTCCGAATGGCTGCCACCGGGTGCTCTCGAGAGTCTTTCCCCCGAACGGTTCGAGCGCGAGCCGGCGCCTGCACACTGACATCGACCACCACTGCGGACTGCTCCACCGACCCACCACTGCAAGGAAGACACCATGATCATCACCCTCAACGGCGAGAGCCGGGAACTCGAAGCGGGCACCACCGCCCGCGCGCTCGTCGAAGACGTCACCGGTCGACAGCTGACACCCGACGGCACCCCGGCCGACGGCGGCCGCCTCGGTGTGGCACTGGCCATCGACGGCGAAGTCGTCCGCCGCGGACTCTGGGCCGACTTCACGATCGAAGGCGGGCACACCGTCGACCTCGTCACCGCAGTGCAGGGAGGCTGAGATGAGCTGGACGATCGACGGCACGACCTTCGACTCCCACCTCGTCATGGGCACTGGTGGGGCGAGCACCCTGACCATCCTCGAAGACGCACTCACCGCCTCGGCGACAGAGCTGACGACGGTCGCGATCCGCCGCTTCGACGCCGAAGCCCGGGACTCGGTCTTCGCCCTGCTTCAGCGGCTGCACATCCGGGCCCTGCCCAACACCGCCGGATGCTACACGGCCCGCGACGCCGTACTCACCGCACAGCTGGCCAGGGAGGCGCTCGAGACCTCGTGGGTCAAACTCGAGGTCATCGCCGACGAGGACACACTGCTGCCGGACCCTGTCGAGCTCTTCCGCGCCGCCGAGGAACTCGTCCTCGACGGCTTCGAGGTCTTCGCCTACACGAACGACGACCCGGCGCTGGCGAAACGGCTCGAGGACGCCGGAGTCGCGGCGGTCATGCCCGCGGGTGCCCCGATCGGTTCGGGACTGGGCATCCTCAACCCCCACAACATCGAAACGATCGTCTCCCGCGCGCAGGTGCCCGTCATCCTCGACGCGGGCATCGGCACGGCCTCGGACGCGGCGCTGGCGATGGAGCTCGGGTGCACGGCGGTGCTGCTCGCCTCCGCGGTCACCCGCGCCCACGACGCACCGGCGATGGCCCGGGCGATGGCCCTGGCCGTCGACGCAGGACGCCTGGCCGCCTCGGCCGGCCGCATCCCCAAGCGTCCCCTCGCCCTCGCCTCGTCGCCGGAGACGGGCCTGATCGACTCGGTGGAGAACCTGGTGATGGGACCGTGAGCGGCGCCCCGGTCCTCGCCCCTCTCGTCGAGCCCGTCGCGCAGCTCTCCCGGGAGGAGGTGACCCGCTATGCCCGGCACCTCAGCCTGCCCGAGGTCGGGGAGATCGGGCAGCGGCGCCTGCGCGGGGCCCGGGTCCTCGTCATCGGTGCCGGCGGGCTCGGAGCACCGGTGCTCCAGTACCTCGGGGCGGCGGGCATCGGCCACATCAGCGTCATCGACGACGACCGGGTGGAGACCTCGAATCTCCAGCGCCAGATCCTCCACCGGGATGCCGACGTCGGTCGGCCGAAGGTCGAATCGGCCAGGGATGCCCTCGTCCGTCTCGACCCGCACCTGTCAGTGGAGGCAATCGACGACCGGCTCACCCCGGACAATGCCCTGAGTCTCTTCGCCGCCCACGACCTCGTCATCGACGGTGCGGACAACTTCGCGACCCGGTACCTGTCGAACGATGCCGCCGAACTCACCGACACACCGCTCGTCTGGGGCACGATCTTCCGCTTCGAGGGTCAGGTGAGCACGTTCGTGCCCGGGCACGGGCCGATGCTGCGCGACCTCTTCCCCGACATCCCGGACGCTGATTCGGTGCCGAGCTGCGCCGAGGGCGGGGTGCTCGGGGTCCTCTGCGGCCTCGTCGGGTCGACGATGGCCGCCGAGGCGATCAAGCTCATCTGCGGCATCGGCGAGCCGCTCATCGGCCGCCTCCTCCGCTGTGATGTGCTGACCACGGCGTTCACGACCCTGCGCTTCTCCGCCGACCCGGACCGAAGGGCCGTCACGGACCTCGCCGAGGTGACTGCGGCCTGTGCGGCACCCGCCGTGACCGCTGCTCCCCCGGTGGCCGAGGCGACTGTCGCCGAGGTGCGGGACGGCAGCGGTGGGGCCGTCATCGTCGACGTCCGCGAGTCGTGGGAGCGGCAGATCGTGAGCATTCCCGGCTCTGTGCACGTGCCGCTGGCCGCGATCGTCGCCTCCGGATGGCCTGCCCTCGCCGAGGCGGTCGGCGGTGCCGCAGACATCGTCCTTCACTGCCGGTCAGGGGTCCGTTCGGCCACGGCTCTCGAGGCGGCGGCGCCCGGTGCCCCGGCTGGGGTGCGCCTACGGTCATTGGCGGGCGGGATCGAGGCGTGGACTGCGGCCGCGGCTGACGACCAGCAGCCCTGACCAGAGACGACCCCAATGGCCCCCGCTGACTTCATCGTCTCTGAAATCACGATCACCTTCTATGACAGTCGACATAGCGCGAACTATGATCGATGGCAACTCTGATCGAGGAGGCGCCATGCCGAACAACCCCCGCGAGCGGATCGTCGCCGGAGCCGCGGACATGCTCGCCCGGGGCGGACTGGCGCGCACGAGTGTGCGCGAACTCGCCCGTCATGCCGACACTCCGTTGGGGTCGACCTACCATTACTTCCCCGAGGGCAAGCCGCAGCTCGCCCGTGAAGCCGTCGAGTATGCGGGCGAGTCGATCTCGACGATGCTCGAAGCGGCTCTGCAGGACGGGCCCGTCGACGGTCTGCGCAGTCTGCTTGCGGTCACGCGCACGATGCTCATCGACAGCGAGTTCGAAGCCGGGTGCCCGGTGTTCTCGGTCGCGGTGACGGAGTCGCGCTCCGGATCGACGCAGGGTGCCGTCGACGCCGCGAAGGAGTCCTTCTCCCGCTGGGAGAGGGCGCTGCGGGTAAGCCTCGTCGAGGCGGGTGTCGACAACGACGACGCCGAGGGGATCGCCGCTCTCACCGTGTGCTCGTTCGAGGGCGCGGTCGGGGTGTGCCGGGCCGAGGGCAGCACTCGGGCACTCGACACCGTCGAAGACTTCCTCACTGGCCTCATCACGCACGCGCTGCCGCCTGCCGACCACCGGTGACCGTGCGGCACCCGCGGTGCGAAGTCGGGTGCGGTGCGGGAACGAGCGCCTGCGGTTCGGGGTCGCGTGCCCGCGGTTCGAGCTCAGGTGAGTGCGCTCAGTCGGCTGCGGAGACCGCGTTCTCCTGAACGCATGACCGCGGAGTGCAGTCCTGCGGAGAGGGGGCGCACCAGCCGTGGCAGGAGGCGTTTCGTCGTCACGCACCACACGGCGTCGATGACGGTGAGCGGACCCGAACTGTCGAGTGTCCACACACCGCGGCCCCGCAGATCGCCGTCGCAGTCGAGCACGACCTGCCGAGGCGGGGCGATGCGCTCGATGCGCAGTCGCAAGGTCAAGGTGAGGCCCACCGGGCTGCGCACGACGATGTCGGCGCGGGACCCTTCCACGAGCATCCCATCGAGGGCATGAGTCTCGGCGATCCCCGGCCACCACCGGGGCCAGTCGTCGATTGCGGAGAGGACCTCCCAGACCGGTTCGACCGCCTCGGCGACGCGCCAGGCCGTCTCGAAGTGGAAGGGCGGGGATTCGCCGGCACCCGGTCGGGTGTGCACGTGGCTCATGGTCTGGTCCGTTCGATTCGTCGTGCTTCGACGGTAGTCTGGTCGACGTGTCCGAGGAAAATCGCAGGTCCCGCAGACCGTCGCCCTTGGCGGGGAGGAAACCGACGAAAGACGATCTCGCCCGGTTCGCCACAGACGGTCCCGACGCGATCGACGACGTGCTGCCCGCCCGACCCGGGGAGCTCTCCCTGCTCATCGTCGGCATCAATCCGGGACTGTGGACGGCGGCGGTCAATGCCCCGTTCGCCCGTCCGGGCAACAGGTTCTGGCCCTCGCTGCACCAGGCCGGGCTGACCGATCATCTCGTCGATGCCTCTCTCGGGCTCTCTGCCGCCGATGAGGAGCATCTGCTCTCCCGGGGCATCGGGATCACCAATCTCGTCGGGCGGGCGACCGCTCGCGCGGACGAACTCCGCGCCGAAGAGCTGCGTGCCGGTGGGGCGCGGCTCGTCGAGCGGCTGTCGGAGATCCGCCCGAAGGCGGTGGCGATCGCCGGGATCACGTCGTTCCGGATCGCGTTCTCGCAGCCGAAGGCAACACTCGGCGTGCAGGACGCCTCGCTCATTCCGGGCTGGCCCGAGGACGTCTCCCTGCGGGTTGTGCCGCAGCCGAGCGGACTCAACGCGCACTACAACATTCCCGCGCTCGCGGAGATCTGGCGTGAGGTGTGGGCGGACATCGTCTCGACCGACTGAGTCATCCCCGTCGGCGTCAGTTCCCCTCAGTACCGGTTCCGAAGTGCTCTCGGCAGCGGGCGACATAGGAGTCGAGGCCGCCGATGTGGCTGGCATCGATGTCGGTGGCTGCGCCGACCGCATCGGCGGAGAGGCGTTCGTGGAAGACGGCGTCGCGACCGCAGATCGTGCAGACGGCGGTGAGTTTCGTGACGTCTTCGGCGACGGCCATGAAGCTCGGCAGCGGTTCGAAGGGCGTGCCGTCGAACGTCACGCACAGTCCTTCGACGATGACGTCGATGCCGCGGCTGAGGAGGTCGTCGACGACGGGGATGAGGTCGGGGCCGAAGAACTGGGCCTCGTCGATGGCGATGAGGTCGAAGTCCTCTCTGCGGGCCGCCTCGGCGAGGGCGGTGACGTCCGGGACGGGAACGGCGGGGACGGTGACGCCGATGTGGGAGGTCACGGCGAAGAGCTCGGCCCGGGTGTCGAGGGCGTGGCTGATGACGAGCGCATTGATCCCGGCGATGCGGGCGCGCCGGACGCGGCGCATGAGCTCTTCGGACTTGCCCGAGAACATCGGGCCGGTGATCACTTCGAGTCGACCGGTGGGTGCGCGCATGGCACCAGACTACGACGGATGACGGTTCAGCCGTCCACGGTGACGCGCTTGGAGTCGACGTCGACGCTCACTTCGGTCTCGGTGCCGTTGTCGTCGAAGTCGAACTGGTACTCGGTGCGATCGTCGTCGGATTCGAGCTTCCACCCGGTGAGGCGTCCCTTGCCCTGATCGGAGGCGAGGTCGAACGCCTCGCCGTAGATCATCGGCGACTTGAGGTCGATGGCCTTCTCGGTGTCGTTCGTCGTGTCCTTCTCGTTCTTGACGATCTTCCCGGTCTCCGCATCGACGTCGATGTCGAAGTCGGTTCGGTCCTTGAGGATCTTCACTTCGTACTGCCACGCGCCGTCGCGTCGGTCGTAGTCGAGTTCGATCGCGTGGAGTGTTCCGTCACCGGCCGCCTTCTGCGCGGTGGCGATCGCCTCATCTGGGGTGACCCGGGGCGAGTTCCTGCTGAGGTCGGCGTCTTCGGGCAGGCCGGTGGTGTTCGCTGAGGGTGCGGGCGAGGACTGACCTGAGGAGGTGTCGTCGGACTGCGTGGGAACCGGGTCGCCGGATGTCTGCGACGGTGGGGCGTCCTCACTTCCTCCGGTGCAGCCTGCCAGGGTGAGGCTGAAGGTGAGGGCGACGACGGCGGCGAACGGTGCGGGCGAGGCGGTGTTCATACCTGCCACGGTAGCAATGCCGCTGTTCTGGGGACGGGGTCTCTCAGAATGCGTCGGCGGCGCTGGTCGGCGGCCGCGTCCTGCCGGTGTCAGTCGAGGCAGAATTCGTTGCCTTCGGGGTCGGCCATGACGATGAAGCCGGTCTCCATCGGCGGGCTCGGTTCGAAGCGTTCGAGCCGGGTCGCGCCCAACGCGACGAGGCGGGTGCATTCGGCTTCGAGGGCGTTCATCCGGTCGTCGCCCTGGAGCCCGGGGGCGGCACGGACGTCGAGGTGGACCCGGTTCTTCACGGTCTTGCCTTCCGGCACCGTCTGGAAGAACACTCGCGGTCCGCGGCCGGCAGGATCCTCGATGGCCGCCCTCATGTCCTCGGGTCGCATCTCGACGCCGAGGGAGGAGAGGAAGTCCCGCCACGCGTCGAAGGGGTCGTCGTCCTCGCCGAGGGTCACTCCCGGCGGACCGGGGACGACGTAGCCGAGCGTCTCAGCCCAGAATCTGGCGAGCAGGATCGGGTCGTGACTGTCGAAGGTGATCTGCACGGAACGGCTCATGGTGTCTCCTCATCGAGATCGTCTCGGGTGGGCCTGCAGACGGTGCGCCCGTCGACCGGGCGCCCCAGGCTGTGTGCCTTTCCGCCGAGACTAGTCGACGGTCCTGACATCGACGTCCCATCGATCAGTCCGGTCTCAACGACCCGCGTGACCGCCGAGAATCAGGTGCGAGCTCCGTGAGTCGGGCGGATCTCGTTGGCATCAGCCGGTCGGGGCCGAATAGGATCGTCCTGGCCTTTTTCGCCTCACCCCCGGAGGAATGCGTGACCACGCAGGAACATGATCTCGTCATGCACATCGGACACGACGAGATCGTCATCCGTCAGCGCTATCAGATGATCAGCATCGTCAACGATGTCCTCATCGGCCTGTGGTTCCTCATCGGCAGCTTCATGTTCTTCTCCGACGAACTCATGTTCGCCGGCACCTGCCTCTTCGTCCTCGGCAGCATCGAGATGCTCATCCGCCCGGTCATCCGCTTCGCCCGCCACATCCACCTGCAGAAGTTCCGCGGCCCCGGCTCGCTCGACACCGACTCGTCCTTCGACTACTGAGCCCGTCGACTGCTGACGGCGGCTCCTGACCCAGGCACTCTGGCTTTCCCGCCCGCCTCCCCTGTCACTCCGGCACCGCTCGCTCCCGCACCAGAGCTCTGGTCACACCATGGCAGGCGAGCGCCGCGATCACCATCATCGGTGCCCCCACCGCCCGGTCGGCTCGCGTCAGGGCGTGACCGGAAGCCGCCAGTTCACGCTTGGCCACTGATGCGCCGGGAAGCATGACGGGGACCGCGGTGAGGACTCCTGCCGTGTACCGCCTCAGCACCACCGAGGCAGCCACATGCGACCACACGTGCAGGTCGAGCCCGGCGAGCGTTCGGCGATAGAAGCGCGAGCGGCCGTTGGTCACCGCTCCCCGCACGCAGGCAACCCCGACTACGACCCCCATGAGCCCGATCGCCACCGCCGACTGCCGTCCGGAGGTGCGCAGCCAGTCCGCTCCCGTCTCCTCGGCCAAGCGGTGCGTCGTCGCGGGAAAGGCGCCGATCTCTTCGAGATCGTGGAGCGCCCACGCTCCGAAGAACGTCACGGGGCCATGTGCTCTCACGGCGTCACCGCCATGCCCATGCCCGGCACCGCCACGCTCATGCCCCGATCCGTCGCTCGGTGAGTCTGCCCGCATCAAGGCGAACGACCCGGTGGGCTGTTCCCGCCCACCGTTCGTCGTGGGTCGCTGCGAGCACAGAGCCGCCCCCACGGAGGAAGTCGGTGATGAAACCGGTGAGCCTGTGCATGTCCCCATCATCCCTGCCCTGAGTGGGCTCGTCGAGGAGCATAATCGGTGGAGAAGCCACGAGCGAGGACGCGATGACGACGTCCTTCCGACGGGCGGTGCCCAGGTCGAAGGGGTGAGTCCCGGCAACGGAAGCGAGTCCGGTGGCCTCCAGCGCCGAGGCGACCGTCGACTCCCGCTGCGCGCGAACCGCCGCCCGGTTGCGGCGTCGATGCCGCGGCAGCGGTGCCGCCCGCAGGAGCTCATCGCGCACGGTGGCAGTCGAGAGCTGGGTTCCCGGGTCCTGACGGACCCAGCCGAGATGAGCGGCCCTCCGGTGCGTCGGCAGCCCCGTGAGAGCGATGTCCTCGCCGAGGCGGTGCACCGTCATCGTGCCCGTGACCGCGGCTCCCGGTTCGAGGAGGCCGAGCAGGGCCGTGAGCAGCGTCGACTTGCCTGCGCCGTTGGCACCCATGAGGGCGACGAACTCGCCCGGACGGATGTCGAGGTCGAGACCGTCGAGCACCGCCCTGCCGCCGCGCTCGACTCGAAGTTCGCGGATCGACAGCACACGCCGGCTGGCCGTCTCCGATCCAGCCGGTGCTGCCACTGCCGTATCTGTCTCGTCCGGCTCTGGCGTCGCCTGCGCGGACTCAGCCGGCTCCGCCTCGATCCGCTCTGGATCCTTCGACTCACCGGCCGGTGCGATCGTGGGCAGAGCGCTCCAGACGCCGTGGGAGGCCAGCGCCTGTGGAGTCAGTTCTGCCATGTCGAGCGTCGTCACGATGCGGCCGTTGCCGAGGACGCTGATCGCCCCGCAGGCAGCGGCCACTTCGTCGAACTGGTGGCCGGTGAGAAGCACGGTACCCCCATTGGCGGCGTAGTCCTGCAAAGCAGCGACGAGGCCGCCCCGCATCACAGGGTCGAGGGAGAGTCCAGGCTGGTCGAGGACGAGGAGTGCCGGGTCGAGGGCGAGCAGTCCGGCGAGAGCCACGAGTTGCCTCTGCCCTCCCGAGAGCGTCTCGAGGCGACGCTCCCACAGCGCGGCCGCACCGAGCGACTCCAGCGCCTGCATCGCGGCGTCCCGTGCTGTCGCCGGGTCACGTCCGCGCAGGCGGCTCGGCAGCTGGACCTCGTCACCGACTCGGCTGGCCATCCCGCTCAGCTGCGCCTCGGGGTCGTCACCGAGCATGACGGCGTCCTCGACAG
The DNA here is from genome assembly GCF_038429965.1 of Brevibacterium ammoniilyticum. Taxonomy (NCBI): domain Bacteria; kingdom Bacillati; phylum Actinomycetota; class Actinomycetes; order Micrococcales; family Brevibacteriaceae; genus Brevibacterium; species Brevibacterium ammoniilyticum. The sequence continues at coordinate 304,220 of NZ_BAABNP010000001.1, read as the reverse complement.
CGTGCGCCTCGCCGTGGACCGTGCCCCGGTCGGCGAGCAGCCCGACGGCCAGTCGGCACAGTGTCGACGTTCCGGAGTTCTGTGGACCGAGGACCGCATGCATCTGCCCGGAGTCGAGTCGGAGGTCGAGACCGGTGAGCGCGGGTTGCTCAGTTCCGCGGTAGGTGACGTCGACTGACTTAAGATCGAGCACTCTCATCGCAGCCCTCCGAGCATGTCTTCGGCACCGGGCAGAGGCAGCAGTCCGAGCACGGAAAGGACGATGAGGACGAGGGTGAGTGCTGGCCCGCCTCGGCGAAGGAGGCGCTGCCACCGACTGTCGGAATGATCCTGGAGGGACACGGAATGGTCGGAGGCGGCGAAGCCGCGCTGCTCGAGGACCTCGTGTCGTTGGTCGACAGTGACGAGAAGGGAGGTGAAGACTCCGGTGACGATGCCGGGCAGCAGGCGGAGGCGCACCGACCAGCGGTCGGTCGCCCAGCCGCGGGCGGCACGGGCCTCGAGGACCTCACGGACCCGAGTGCTGACGAGGGGGATGAGGCTGAGCGAGGACGCGCACACGTAGGCAATCGAGGCAGGAAAGCGCAGGGTGATGAGACCGTCGAAGAGTCTGGCCGCATCATTGCCTAGGCCGATGACGGCGCACAGGGCGACGAGCGCCGTTGCCCGCAGCCACAATTGGACGGCTATCGCGAGCCCTTCGATGCTCAACCGCACGGGTCCTGCCTGCCAGAGCACATGGACGTCGTCCCCCGGGTAGAACAGGCCTTGGACGAGGCCGACGACGATGAGCATCGGCACGCAGAGGACGACGACGGTCGCGGCCCACGTGGCGACCTTCACGCTCGGGGACGCCATGGCCGCGACGGTGGACCCTGCGAGGACCAGGAGAGGGACGACTGGGGACGGAATCCCGAACACGAGCACGAGCGCGCATCCGAGGACGATGATCTCGGTGGCCGGGTGCCAGCGCCGGGATTCCGTCTCGGTCAGAACCGACGGACTCATTCAGCGCCGGTCAGCGGTGCGGGCACGCTTTGCGAGGCTGTGCGCCGTGAAGGGATACCGGTCGAGGATCCGCCTGGGCAGGGAGCGGACGATGACGTAGGCGAGGGCGAAGATGATCGCCTTGTCGAGGACATCGGAGATGAGGCTCTGGGTGAGGGTCGCGGCGAGCATCTGCTGGCCGGTGGCCTGGAGGATCGCGACGACGCTCCCGGTGCCCATGCCGAGCCCGCCGCCGAAGACGTACGCGGCGACCGGGGCGGCGAGAGCAGCGGTGGGCACACCGGCAATCGCGCCGGCGAGGACGGCGAACCACGGGGTGCGGAAGGCGCCGAGGCGGGCGGCCCACCCGGCGGCCGCACCGATGAAGGCGGCTCCGGTGGTGAAGGCGATGACGCTGGGGTTGAGGGTGACACCCCAGATGAGGTTCGAGAGGATCCCGGTGAAGGCTCCCGCGGCAGGACCGGCGAGGACGCCGATCATCACCGTGCCGATGGAGTCGAGGTAGAGCGGGATCGTGGTCATCGTGCCGACGATCTGGCCGATGACGATGTTGAGGGCGATCGCGACAGGGATGAGCGCGAGGACGCTGCGGGGAATGAGCGGCAAGGTTCCTGCCGCGAGGAGGCCGCCGCCGACGAGGTAACCGACCATGACCCACAAAGTGGTGTGGCCGAGATCGATGCCGAGGTTGGCCGGTTGGGTGAGGAGGACGGCGAGGTAGGTCGTGATGATGACGAGCGTGCCGAGGAGGGTGAGGGTGAGCGCGAGGGCGGGGATGCGGGTTTGTCCGGGACCAGTCGGTGCGGCTGGCCCCTGCCCAGAGAGGCTACGTGTTCTCAGGTCTTTGCTCATGGTGTGGTCCTTTCGTCAGGGTGGCGCCGAGGTGGTCGAGGAAGGAGTCGGCGTCGATCGTGCGGATGATCTCGGCGTTGGGTTCCTTCCCCCACCGTCCCAGCCAGTCGGCGACGGTTTCGCCTCGTGTGAGTGTACCGGTGAGTTCGACGTCGACCGGTGCCGTCGCGGTCTGCGCCCACGGCAGTTCTCCCGCCGGCTGGTCGGGGTTGCGTGCCCAGGCGAGGGCGCACGCGAGGACGAAGGGGTCGTGGATGTGGGCGAGGTAGCCGAGTCCGTCCCAGTCGTGGAATTCGAAGTAGAACCGCAGCGCTTCGGCGAGCTGATCGAGCACCGGCGTCCAGGCTTCCCCGGTTGCGGAATCCCGGATGGCGCTGAGGCGCTCCGGGGTCATCGCCACGGCCTCGGTGGCTTCGATCGGGGCGATGACAGGATATTCGAGGTCGGGCTGCTCGTGGCGTGCCCGGTCCCAGGCGGTGAGGACTCGGGCGGTCGACTCCGGGTCGAAGGTGACGTTCCATTCGGTCGTCGGATGTGTGTTGCCGCGGTAGTTGAACGCCCCGCCCATGATGAAGAGCCGACGCAGCAGGTGCGGGAGTCTCGGTTCGATGTCGAGGGCGAGCGCGAGATTCGTCGAGGGTCCGATGACGACGCCGATGAGTTCGCCCGGGTGGGCGCGGGCGGCATCGACCCAGGCCTGTGCCGCCGAGGTGGCGCTCGCTGAAACAGTCGGCGTCGGCAGGGTCGCGTAGCCGGTGCCGGTCTGCCCGTGGGTGAGGTCCGCGTATTCGATGTCCGCCATCTCTGTCGCCGTCACGGGTACGTCATCGCCATGCCGGGCCAGCGGCAGGGGGTGACCCGGATGGACCGGAATGTCGGAACGACCGGCGAGCTCGAGCCATCCGAGTGTGTTGACGACGACCTGCGCGGTGGCGACATTGCCTCCCGAGGCGGCGATTCCGACGACATCGACGTCGTCCTGGCACAGCAGGTAGGCCAGAGCGATCGCATCGTCGATACCGGGGTCGCAGTCGAGGAAGAGCGGCAGAGTCATCCCTCCATTCTGCCGGACTGCTCAGCGCTGAGAACTCTCAGAACGGAGCGCGCAGTCCAGGTTCCTCCGGCGACTCGATTCTCCATCCCGGTGACTCCATTCCCCATGGCGGAACCGGCGGGGTCCATCGAGGACGACGTCTGCCGCGCTGCCAGTTGCCGCATGGCTGGGTGGAGCCTCGACGAACATACTGACAGCAGAGATAGATCTCCTCCGCCTGCTCGACACGCCGAATCCGGAACCCTGGGCCAAACGGGTCCGCAGGGTCCTCGAGCTCGTGTCGTCGATACCCGTTCGAGTGATACGGGTACTCCGCCGATTCGGTCCCACCGAAGCCACCGTCGTCCCAGTGCGGCGCTGAGTATTCACCCACGCGTGGGACATCGACTGAGTGTGCGTCGGCGTACCGGCGGACACTCTCCCATTGGTGCTCGGTGTAGGCTCCCTCTCCGGCGACCAGATTATGCTCACTGGCGAACCCACTCTCGTCGCTGCAGCCGTACTCGCCTCCGTGCCTGTACGACCACGCGTTTCCGAACCGGGTGATGTCCTCATAGACCCGTTCGCGCCAGTATTCGCCGCCGGGTTCGTACTCCCTCACCTTCCTCAGCACCCCGATGTCGAAGAGGTCATCGGTGCCCAACCGAGCCCCAACCGTCCCGGCGACGGTGCCGCGAGCCAGGAGTGGTCTCGGCGCGTAGGTATAGACCTCACGCAGCAGCTCACAGTCGCACCGGCGCGCGCCGAATCCTCTCAGTCGTGGGATGAGCGCGGTCGCCCGCGGTGCCGTCTGGTCCCGGAAGCTCTCAGCGAAACGATGGGTATCGTCGCAGCCGTGCACTCCGAGTTGCCGGTGAACGTAGCAGACGAGGCATTCGCCCGCTCGGGGCCTGAAATCGGTCTCAGCGGTCTTTCTGGTGATCTCTCTGATGTCTGTTCTCACAGTGTCGTTGTCCATGAACATACGGTGCCACGGGGCACTGACACGAGTGAGACGCAGATCACCCCGATCTTCGATCGATCTCCGATTCATGCCGCAGAGACCAGCGTTCACCTGGGTGAATACAATGGACGGATGACCATCCTCGTCATCGGCGAAGCGCTCATCGACATCGTCACTCTTCCTGGCACCTCGGACAGATACGCTCCCGGCGGAGCGCCGGCGAATGTCGCGCTCGGGCTCGGCCGCCTCGGCGATGATGTCGCTCTGCTCACCGATGTCGGCGATGACTTCCACGGCGGCTTCCTGCTGGCCCACCTGCGCGCCTCGAACGTCACCGTCCATGCGACGCCGCGAGGAGCCACGTCGACGGCGCGCGCGGTCCTCTCTGCCGACGGCTCGGCTGAATACGACTTCCACCTGCGGTGGGCTCCTGATCCGGCACCGGTCACAGGCGAACCGTGGGAGGCGATCCACATCGGATCGATCGCAGCCTTCCTCCAGCCGGGCGCCGCGACGATCGACGCCCTGCTCGACAACCGTCACCCGTCGACGCGACTGGTGACGTTCGACCCGAACATCCGCCCGACGATCATCGGCGAGCAGACGGCGGCACTGGCCCGATTCGAGGACCTCGCCGCACGCGTCGACGTCGTCAAGCTCAGCGATGTCGATGCCGAGTGGCTCTACCCCGACCTCGCTGAAGAAGCGCAGGTCGATCGTCTGCTCGGCCTTGGTCCGGACCTGGTGGCGATGACTCGCGGAGGTGAGGGCGCAGTCCTGGCGACCGCCTCGGCGCGGGCGACGGTGGCTTCGGCTCGGGTCGACGTCGTGGATACGATCGGGGCCGGGGACACGTTCATGGTCTCCCTCATCCACGATCTGCATGCCGCGACGTCAGCGTTGTCCGACCTCGGCACTGCGGAACTGACGTCATTGGGCGACAGGGCGTCGACGTTGGCCGGGATCACCGTCGGCCGTACCGGCGCCGATATTCCGTGGGCTGCGGATCTCACGAACTGAGGAATTCGCCGAGCTGTCGCAGGCAGATGTCGTGGCCGTTCCGGTGGCCGTCGATCATCCCCTGACCGACGAAGGAAACGACCTGGTCGACGAGTTCGACTCTGGTGCCTGTCGAGGTGGCCGTCAGGGTCCAGGTGATGATGGCGGTCGAGAGGATCTCATCGTCTCTTGTGAGAGTCTCAGTGGTCACGATGTGACGCTCCGGCATGACAGCGCAGTACTGCCCAGTCGATGCGAACTCCAATGCTCCAGGCGCCCCGCAACGGGCGCGGATCGATCCACCGGGGCGGAATTCGTCGATGTCACAGACCATCTCCTCCCCTTCGGGGACTCCCCACTGCACACGCTGATCTGCTTCGGCGAAGGCAGTCCACACTGTCGAGACCGGGTGCTCGATATCAGCACCGAGGCTGATCGTCGCGGTCACAGGTGCGCCCTGATCGTCTGCGAACTCACTCACTGAAAAACACCACCTGGTTCCCGTCCGGAACGGTGATCGGGAGAATGGGCGCGAAGAGACTGGAATGCCATTCTGTCGCTTCCTCCTCGCTGCCGACGGTGATGCCGGCCATGAGTCCGCTGAACATGATCGTTCCTTCGGGATCAGTACTGGGATTAAGCGATTGCATATTGCAACTGCTTATTCCATGGAATCACACCTCGAAGGATCAGACAACAGAATCGTCCCAGCGACCTCCGCGCGGCAATCCCCGATCATCGGCGCCGGCCGCAACCAAGTTCGACGACCGGCTCAGCTTCCGGCGATCTCCGCGTCGAAGGCGGCCTGCAGCCGTTCCGAAGCGCGCGGTGAATCCGGATCGGGACGCGGAACGCCGAGGTGAGTCTCCCTCAGCTCCTCCATGAGGCCGGAGACGAGCTGGGGGTCTTCGGTCATGAGTCTGGATCGGATCGTCAGCTCCGGTGAGGTCTCGCGGTGGGTCATCCCCCAGGTTCCGAGTGCAACCATGACCGGCAGGGTCTGGATCCCCGACTCGGTGAGCGAGTATTTCGCCTTCTGACCGCGGACCGCCTCCGCCTTGGTCAGGAGCCCTTCGTCCACCAGTTTCTTCAGGCGATCAGCGAGGATGTTCGAGGCGATGCCCTCGTCGTTGCCGACGAGCAGCTCACGGAAGTGCCGGCGGTTGCCGAAGACGATGTCACGGAGCACGATGAGGCTCCACGCATCGCCGAGCACCTCGACGGCGGCGTTGATCGCACAGCCCGAACGCGGTTCCCTGGCCACATTTCCTCCCTCAGGTGATTGCACTCTGCAAGTGCTTCATCCTACTCTGGATCCACCCGCACTCGGCAACCGGCAGGAGCAGCCATGGCACGCACGCGAGTCCACAACCTCTTCGTCTCCCTCGACGGCTACGCGGCCGGGGACCATGTGACCTTCGACGAGCCCATCGGCGGAGCCAGAGCCCTCTTCTCCTACTTCGACGGTCGCGTCATCTCAGGTGTCCACGGCGCCCCGGCCGACCCGGTGACCGTCGACCGTGCGCTCTTCGCGATGTGGGGTCAGGGCATCGGGGCCGAGATCATGGGGCGGAAGAAGTTCGGTCCGCAGACCGGGCCGTGGCCCGAGGACGGCTGGCGGGGCTGGTGGGGCGAGGAGCCGCCGTTCGCGACCCCGTGCTTCATCCTCACTCACCACCCCCGTCCGCCAATGGAGTTCCCCAACGGCACGGTCTTCCACTTCATCGACGCCGATCCGCTCGAGGCGCTCACGCAGGCGAAGGCCGCCGCAGACGGACTCGACGTCCGCCTCGGCGGCGGCCCGACCTCGGTCAAGGAATTCCTCGCCGCGGGACTCGTCGACTTCATGCACACCGTCACGGTGCCCATCGTCCTCGGCACCGGGGTGCGGCTGTGGGAGAACCCGGAGACGCTGACGGACCGCTTCTCACTCGAGACGGTGGGCACCGCCAGCGGGCTGACCCACCATCTGTGGAATCGACTCGACTGAGCCCCGAACCCGCCGCCCGTCGACCGACCCCACCGCACCCTCGCCGAGGCGGCCGCAGGTTCAGCCGATCGCCTCGGCGAGGGGCACGGACCCGTCGTAGAAGTTCACCGTCTCCCGCACGGCGGCGTCGTTGACGATGACGTAGGTGATGACGTCGGCGACGAGTTCGCGCGAGGTCACGCCCTGACCGTCGCCGGGGGTGCGGCCTTCGATGTCGCCGCGCTCGTCGGCGATCGTCACCAGCGCGTTCGAGGGATCGAGGGTGAGGTGTCCGGGTCCGAGGATCGTGTAGTCGAGGTCGCTATTGCGCAGGTAGGCGTCCGCGCCGTGCTTGGCCTCGACGTAGGGGTAGAACGAGTTCGACGGGTCGATGCGGTCGAGGTCGATGCCCACCGTCGCATACGAGACCATGACGAAGCGTTTGACGCCGGCCTGTTCGGCGGCGTCGACGGCTCGCTTGGCGGCCTCGAGGTCGACGGCCTTGGTCCGCTCCGGGCTCCCGCCCCCGGCACCGGCGGAGAAGACGATGGCATCGGCTCCGGCGAACACCTCGGCGAGCGCGTCGGTGTCCGCGGTCTCGATGTCGAGGACCACCGGATGGGCGTCGGCGGCTTCGATGTCGGCGGCCTGCTCGGGGTTGCGGATGACTGAGTCGACGGCGAACCCGGCCGCCGCGAGCTTCGGGGCCGCGAGCAGCGCGACCTTCCCGTGTCCGCCGAGGATGACGACGCGACTCATGTGAGACTCCTTCGTTGACGTTCGATGGTGCCCACAACAGCCGCAACGGAGGTTGGTTTATTCCCTCGCCGAGGCGGTCTTCCGAATCGTGGACACCGAGGTGGGCAGCGGCGGGGGCTGAAATCCGCGGGTGCGAGGAGCACAATGGGAGCCATGACGATCACCGAGCTCTTCGCCGACTTCGCCCACCGTCCCATCGACGCGGTCACGGGTCTTCCGGACCTCACCCCGGAGCAGCTCAACGCGCATCCGGGTTCGCATCCGAACTCGATCGCGTGGCTGCTGTGGCACATCGGACGGGAGGTCGACGTCCAGCTCTCCGGGCTCTCGGGTGAACCGCAGGTGTGGGAGAAGTACCGTGAGCGGTTCGGCCTCGGCGCGATCGGCGACACGGTCGGCTACGGACACACGCCCGAGCAGGCGTCCGAGATCGTCGTCAACGATCAGGGACTGCTCACCGACTACGTCACGGCCGCCCTGACCGCTCTCATCGACTATGCGAACACGCTGTCGGCTGAGGACTTCGGCGTCGTCATCGACGAGAACTGGACACCGCCGGTCACCCGCGGCGTGCGCCTCGTCTCGATCGTCGACGATGCCGCACAGCATGCCGGTCAGGCGGCCTACGCGGCCGGCGAACTGCACTGAGGGTCCTGCTGCCCAGCCTGGTTCGCCCAACCTCGTCGGCTCAACCTCGTCAGCTGAGGCTGAGCAGTCCGGGAATGCTGATCGGGCCGGGACCGAAGACCGCGATGACTGCGGCCATGGTGAGCAGGAAGAGGTCGTACTCCCAGCCGTTGTCGGCCGCCCAGTACCTGCTGTGCCAGCGGAAGTTCTGCATCGAGATCGTGATGAGCATGAGCACGACGACGCCGATGCCCGCGAACTGAGCGAGCACGCCGGTGGTGAAGGACAGGGCCGCGGCGAACTCGGCGATCGGCACGAACCAGGCCAGCGGCAGCGGCAGTCCGTCGTTCTTCGCGAAGGCGCGCACATCCTTGAGTTTGAGCAGCGATTCGTGGAAGAACGTGAAGGCGAGCACTCCCCTTACGAGGAGGAGGACGACGCCGATGACCAGCGGTGGAACCTCGAGCACGGTTTCGCCCCTTTCGCCGGTGGACGCGCACTGAACTGACGTGGCCGAGTGTACTCTCCAGGCGCCCGCCGGCGACCCGAGCCTCGATCACGGCTCCGACTTCGGCTACAGCCCCAACCTCGGCGCCTGAGTGCCCCAACCGTGCCCCGACTCCGCTCAGAGTTCGGCGGTCTCCCCCATGACCGTCGTGCGGTCGGCGGGCAGGTGGAGGACGTGGGTGCGGTTGGCCGAGGCTTTCTCGAGGGTCCGGAAGAGGCTCTTCTGCCAGCGCGCCATCCGGGCGTCGCCGCCGGGTTCGATCCGGAAGACGGAGATGATGTACATCGCCTCCTTCGGGTCGAAGTCGAGCTCCGGTGTCCGACCGACGGCCTGCCGCAGTGCACTCGGAACGTCCTGCGAGTCGTTGAATCCGATGCTGTAGAGGACGTGGACGATGCCGTCGTCGGGACGGCCGAGATCGGAGACGACGACACGCCTGTCATGGCTCACGTGGGGGACGCCGAGGTTCTTGATCGTGACGATGACGACGTGTTCGTGGAGGATGTGGTTGCAGTCGACGTTCGAGCGCAGCGCCAACGGGGCCGTCGCCGGATTGCCGTGCGGGTAGACGGCGACGCCGGGCACCCGGAGGACGGGGGCACGGCCGATCTCCTCGACGAAGTCCTCGATGGGTCCTTCCATCTCGGCTCGCCTGCCGAACATCAGCGCCGAACCCTTCTTCCACGTGAGCATGATCGTGACGAGAACCGCGGCGATGGCGAGCGGCAGCCAGCCGCCGGAGGCGATCTTGACGACGTTGGCGGAGAAGAGCGCGAATTCGACGCCGCCGATGGCCAGGCCGGTGAGGAGCACCCACGGCAGCTTCCACTTCCAGATCTCGAGCGCGAGGAGGAGGAAGAGGGAGAGTTCGAGGAGGAGCGTCGCGGTGACGGCGAGACCGTAGGCGGAGGCGAGCGCTTGGGAGGAGCTGAAGGAGAGCACAAGCGCCATGACGCCGATGAAGAGGATCCCGTTGACCGCCGGCACATAGATCTGTCCGCTTTCGCGTTTCGAGGTCTGGATGACCTTGAGTCGCGGCAGCAGTGAGAGTCGGGTGGCCTGCCGGGAGACGGAGAAGGCCCCGGAGATCACCGCCTGTGAGGCGATGATGGTGGCGGCGGTGGCGAGGACGACGAGCGGCATCTGCGCCCAGTCGGGGGCGAGGCGGAAGAACGGGTTCTCGATCGCCGAGGGGTCGACGAGGATCATCGCACCCTGCCCGAAGTAGTTGAGCACGAGGGCAGGGAAGATGATGCTGAACCAGGCCACGACGATGGGACGACGCCCGAAATGGCCCATATCGGCGTAGAGCGCTTCGACTCCGGTGACGGCGAGGACGACGGCGCCGGCGGCGATGAAGGCGACGAGAGGGCGGTCGAGGGCGAAGTCGATCGCATAGGTCGGTGAGAGAGCGCGGAGGATCGTCGGATTCGCGATGATCTGGGGGATGCCGAGGAGCGCGAGGACAGCGAACCAGACGAACATGATCGGTCCGAACGCTCGGCCGATGGAGCCTGTCCCCCACCGTTGGACGGCGAAGAGGGTGGCGAGGATGACGACGGCCAACGGCACCACCCACGGGCCGAGCTCGGGGCTGACGACGTGGAGTCCTTCGACGGCGCTGAGCACCGAGACTGCGGGGGTGATGAGCGAGTCGCCGTAGAAGAGGGCGGCGCCGATGATCGCGAGCACCATGACGACCTTGACGCGGGAGGATCCGGCTCCGAGCTTGCGTTTGATGAGCGCGGCCAGGGAGAGGATGCCGCCTTCGCCTTCGTTGTCGGCGCGGAGGATGAAGCCGAGGTAGGCGATGGAGACGATGAGCATGAGGCACCAGAAGACCATGGAGACCACTCCGAGCACGTCCTGTTCGGTGGGGGCGACCGAGTTGTGGTGGATGCTGAAGACCGTCTGCAGGGCGTAGAGCGGGGAGGTGCCGATGTCACCGAAGACGATCCCGAGTGCCCCGAGCATGAGCAGCGGCAGCGGGGTGGCGAGTCGCCGGGGATCGCGCGGCTGTTTCGTCGCAGGTGGTGCCGGGTCTGCCTGCGTCGGCGGGTTCTCGGGCTGCTCACCCGAATCGGTGTTCACGAAGAGTGATCCTTGCACTCTCCCCGGTCGTTTTCAATCCTCGCCGAGGTGGTTGGCCGATCCCGTCGTCCCTGCCCGGAGACCCGTTGTCCCTGCGCGGAGGGCGGCCCCTCATCCCCTCCACTCCCGCCTGAGCAGACCGAACACCCACGAGTCGGAGATGACGCCGTCGACGATGCAGTCCTCGCGCAGGGTTCCCTCCCGCTGAAAGCCGAGTTTTTCGAGCACCCGCGCCGAGGCGGCATTGCGGGTGTCGGCTTCGGCCTGCACTCGGTTGAGGTCGAAGGCTCCGAAGGCCCAGCTCAGCACCGCTCCGGCGGCTTCGGTCGCATATCCGTGCCCCCAGGACTCGGCGGTGAAGCAGTACCCGAGCGACCCGCTGCGGAAGTCCGGGTTGAAGCTGTTGAACGTGCACCAGCCGATGAACGCCCGATCCTCGGTGCGTTCGACGGCCACTCGCCCACCGGTGCCCTCATCGGCCATCGTCCGGCATCCGCCCAGGAACCGTTCGATCATCGCGCGATCGGTCCACGGAGGAGAATCCCAGAACTCGAGCACTCGCGCATCGGACTGCAGCGCGAAGAGGTCATCGGCATCGGAGGCAGCGAAAGGGCGCAGTCGAAGGCGTTCGGTCACCAACGTCGGTGTGGGCACAGGCATGGTCTCATCGTCCCACAGCCCAGGTGCGCCCGGCTGCTCCCGACGCTGCAAGGCGGATCTCCACTGCGCACCCGACCCACCTCACCCTTGTGCATCCTCAGCACCTGACATAGGTTGGGCGGCACCACGACAACCGAACTTGCATGATCAGGCCGAGGGCCGCCTCGGCGAGAGATCCGGTGCCCCGGCACCGACGATGGAAGGAACGAGATGTCCGAGACCACCCCCGCCGACCAGGACCGCCAGCCGAAGCCGGACCCGGCGGAGAACAACGCCTACTTCCCGTCCCCGTACTCGCTGTCCCAGTACACGGCGGACAAGACCGACTTCGACGGGCTGAGCACGGATGAGAAGTACACGGGCGGGCGGTGGAAGGTCCTCGTCATCGCCACAGACGAGCGCTACATGCTCATGCAGAACGAGACGTTCTTCTCCACCGGCAACCATCCCGTGGAGACGCTCCTGCCGCTTCATCACATCGCCGAGGCCGGCTATGGCATCGACATCGCCACCGTCAGCGGCGAGCCCGGCAAGTTCGAATGGTGGGCCTACCCGAAGGACGACGAAGCAGTGGGCTCAGCGTGGGAGGCGACGAAGGAGCAGTTCAAAGACCCGAAGAGGCTCGCCGAGGTCATCGAGCAGGGGCTTGACGACTACGCCGCGATCTTCATCCCCGGCGGGCACGGGGCGATGAACGGCATCCCCGACAGCGCCGTGCTCGGGGAGGCGCTCGACTTCTTCCTCGACAACGACCGCCTCGTCATCACCCTCTGCCACGGACCGGCCGGACTGCTCGCCTCCGGAGTCGGAAGGGATGAGAACCCGTTCTCCGGATACCGCATCGTCGCCTTCCCCGATTCCCTCGATCAAGGCGCGAACATCGACATCGGGTACCTGCCCGGCAAGATGCCCTGGGCGCTCGGCGAAGCGCTGGAGAAGGCGGGCATCGTCGTCGAGAACACGGAGATGACCGGGGCGACCATGCGCGACCGGAATCTCCTCACCGGCGACAGTCCCCTCGCGGCGAATCAGCTCGGCAAGGATTCGGTGACGGCGCTGCTCGAGAAGTACGGAGACTGAGCTGTCGCTCACCGGCGTCGCGCGCTCATCGGCGGAGTGCCTTCACCGGAGGCGTGCACTCACCGGCGGCCCGCGCTGACTGGCCGCGCGCTCACTTGCGGCGTGCGCTGACCTGGAGGGCGGCGAGGATGACGATGAGGATGATGCTCAGTCCGATCATCGCCGCCGTCGATGACACCACGGTCACCGCCAGCCCCAGTCCGAGGACGGGCACGATGAGCCCGATGTAGGCGACGAGGAAGAGACCGGCCAGCGCCGTCCCTCGGCTGCGGGCCGGGGTCGAGGCGAGGACCGTGCCGATCGCGCCCTTGAAGAGGAAGCCCGCACCAGCACCGGCGAGCGCTCCGCCGAGGAGGAACAGCGGCGCACTGTTGGCAAGCATCGCCCACACGAGGACGAGCAGGCCGACCGCCTCGGCGAGTGAGCCGAGGGAGAGCCTGACCTGCGCCCTCAGGTTTCGCGTGGCCGTCTGGGCGAGGGCGGCTGCGGCGAAGACGACGAAGGTGATCGCCCCGGCCGCGAGCCGGTTGGGCTGGTGGAGGGCGCCGGCGACGAATCCGGGGGCCACCGAGGTGAAGACGCCGAAGACGGAGAACGCCGTGAACGCGGCCATCCCCGCCAACCAGAATCCCCGCCCGGATCCGGCACCGCCGGGACGCTGCGGACGGTACCGCGGCCGTGAGGGCAGCACCTCGACGGTCTCCGGGGTCCCAGCCACGCCGACGACCGCGAGGACGAGAAGGGCGAGGAAGACCACGTAGGGCACGACGAGCGGCCCGGCGACGTATTGGGCGAGGAACCCGCCGATGAGCGGGCCGAGCCCGAGGCCGCCGATGTTCGCCGCGATCGACACGGTCTCCGAGCGGGCCGAGCTCGCCTCCGGACGGTGCCTGCCGTGGAGTTCGTGGAGATGGGCGGTGGCCGTAGCGGTGAGCATGCCGATGCCGAAACCGGAGATGAACCGGGCGGCGAGGAGTCCGGGGAGGTCGGGCCAGAGGAGGAAGATGAGCGCCGAGGCGATCTCGAGTCCCAGGGCTGCGATGATGATGCGCTTGCGGCCGACCCAGTCGGAGACGTGTCCGGCGAGCAGGAGGCTGACGGCGACGCCGACGGCGTACATCGCGAAGACGATCGTGATGACGAAGGTGGAGAACGAATCGCGTTCGGCGTAGATCGCGTAGAGCGGGGTCGGCAGGGTCGAATAGGCCATGCCGACGAGGAAGGCGAAGGCGACGAACCAGAATCCACGGCCATGCCGGCGGCTGACCGATGCTGCAGGGCTGCTCATCGTCGCTTTCATGCTCGCTCCTGTTCTCACGGGGATGCTGCGGGACTCGTCAGGGGATGCTTCCACCTTCCACCCGCAGCACTCATCGTGTCCAACGAATGATTCGGATGACAGAAATCGTTCTGTGCGATGATTGGTCGATGGATCTGCGCCAGCTCGAATATTTCGTCGCCGTCGCCGAGGCGCGCAGCTTCACGCGTGCCGCCGAGGCCCTCCATGTCGCCCAGTCGACGGTGTCCGCTGCGGTGAAGTCGCTCGAACGCGAGGCCCGGGTGCCGCTCATCATCCGCACCACCCGCAGCTTCCACCTCTCCCCTGCCGGTGAGGAGCTGCTCGTGCGGTCTCGGGCGCTGCTCGCCGATGAGCAGGCGGCCCTGGCCGCGGTCAGGCAGGCCGAGGGCGTCGTCAGCGGTCGGCTGCGGCTGGGCACGCCCACCTCGGAGCTGCCCTTCGACCTGCCGCAGCTCATCGGCCGCTACCGGCAGCTCCATCCTGCCGTCGAACTCCAGCTCATCTCCTCCCCTGCCGGTTCGGCCGGTCTGCGGCAGGAGACGACGGACAATCGTCTCGACGCGACGTTCTCCACCGACCTCACCGCCCATCCGTCGCTCATCTCCCGGGAGATCTCGCGCTCCCCTGTCGTCGTCATCGTCGGAGAGAATCACCGCCTGGCAGGGTCCGCCGAAGTGACTCTGCCCGAGATCGTCGACGAGGAGTTCATCGACTTCCCCACTGGCTTCGGACAGCGCACCGTCACCGACGAGGCGTTCAGCGCTCAGGGGCTGCAGCGGCAGGTGAGCACCGAATCGTCGACGGCGGCACTCATCATTGCCTTCGTCCGGCACGGTCTCGGCATCGCCCTGCTGCCGCGCTCGACCGTGCTCGGGCGCACCGGCATCCGGGTCATCGACCTGCCGGAGCCGACGCCTGAGTGGCGGATCTCCCTGACCTGGCCGCGCCGCCGCTGGCAGCCTCCGGCGCTCACGGCACTGCTCACCCTCATCGATGAGGACCCCGGTCTCGTCCGACCGGAGGAATCCGCGGACTGAGTCTCGGTGGTTGAGTCTCAGTGTCTGAGGCGACCCCAAGGGTGAGGGTCGAGCGTTCAGTCGACGAGCACCTCGGCGGGTTCGTCATCGGGGTCAGGCAGGGGCGGGCGCCAGACGAGGACGACGACGATGCCGATGAGGATGACCGAGGTCAGGGCGAAGGGCACCGGGATGAGCGGGTCGATGAGGACGCGGAGACCACCGAGGGGAACGACGATGTTGACGACCCGGTCGGCGTTCGGGCGGATCGCGATCGCCCACACGCCGAGGATGAACACGGCGATGGGGATCGTGTACGCGAACGAGGCGAAGGGCGGTTCGAGCTTGCTGTGGTCGGTGATGACGGCGATCTCGGCTTCGATGCCGGCGGAGAACGCACCGGCGGCGGCGAAGATGAAGTAGTGGCCGTAACCGTAGGCGAGCGAGTTGCGCAGGCCGCGGATCGACCGGTGGTGGGGCGGCCAGAAGTAGATCCACCACAGTGCTGCTGTGGCGATGAGCGTGAGGACGGCCATGGCGATGAGCGGGCCGAGGGCATCGGAGTCCTGGATGGCTTCGATGATGGCGTTGGCCGACGCGAGCAGGCTCTCACCGAGCAGGATGAGGGTGAAGAGTCCGTAGCGTTCGGTGATGTGGTGCGGGTGCCAGGGGGTGAGTCCGGCACGTTCGGCGATGACGGGGACGGCCACCTCGGCGAGGATGAGGATCGGCAGGGCGATGAAGAAGCCGCTGCCGGGCAGGAGGAGGGTGAGCAGCCAGAGGAGCTGGACGATGCTCACCCCGATCGCGTAGAGGCGGCACGTGCTGCGGGCCGACGGCGATGACCACGAGGCGCGGACCCATTGGGCGACGAGTGCGAAGCGCATGACGACGTAGGCGATGATGACGACGGTGAAGTTGTGCTCTTCGAAGACGAGGCCGATACCGGCGGCGAGGACGAGGACGCCGCCCATCTGGATGATCGTCAGCAGGCGGTAGAGCCAGTCATCGGTGTCGAAGGAGGTGGCGAACCACGTGAAGTTCATCCACGCCCACCAGATGCCGAAGAAGACGATGAGGTAGTCGATGACGCCGTCGGTGACGTGGCCTTCGGTCATCGCCTCGGCGAGGCGCACCGAGGCGATCGAGACGGCGACGACGAAGACGAGGTCGAAGAAGAGTTCGAGCGTCGAGGCGGAGCGGCCGGGTTCGTTGGGGTCGCGCGGGCGCATGGGGACGAGCCGAGAGCGGGTCAGGGGCGTCGGGGTCGCTGTCATGGCGACGATCATAACCCCGAGTGCGGACTCGCGGATCGAAATGCGGTGACAATGTCACCTGTGAGCGGCGGTGGTCTGCGGCGTCGACCGCAAACACCTCGGCGCAGGCGTGACCGGGGTGGGGGCGAGGACGGTGCTGACCTCGGGGTTTGGCGGGTGCTCGCACCGGCGTGCCAGACTGGGGCGCGTGGTCCCTGGAACCGTCACCGAGCTCTCCGCGCACGATCGGATGATCCTCGATCTCGAGAAGTCGGCCTCCACCGAGGTGGCACGTGTGATGCTGTGCCGGAGCATCGATCTTCCCGTCGAACGGTATGCTGCGGTGCTCGACGGGCTCGTCGACACGGATGCGGCGTTCGGCTATGCCCCGGACGTCGTCGATCGGATCCGGCGGCTGCGTTCGGAGCGGTTCGCGTTCGAGCGGCGGAAGCGGCGGTGGCGTTCGTTCATGCCGTAGCGGGACGGCTCGCGCGGAGGCGAGCAGCGTCACGCGAAGTTCGGACGCAAGACCTCGCGAATGGTCTTGAAGTTCGCCGGTGTCACCTGCCACCGCGAGCTGTCGGTGTCTTCGAACGTCACTTCGTAGTTCCCTGTGGGGGAATCGAACTGGACGAGCATGCTGACCGGCAATGGCGTCCCGTCCGGGTACCGTTCGTCGGTGAAGGCCTTCACTGCGGGCCGAATATCGTACGGGGAGGCGGTCACCGACGTGACCACATCCTCGGCGCCGTAGACGAAGCCGCCGACGCTGTTGACCTTCTCATGGTCGAAACCGAGGACCATCGACAGCGATGTCCACTCGTCAGGGGCCTCCTTGAGGTTCTCGATCAGGGTGCGGATGAGGCCAGCGGCACTGTCGGTCATGCGGGTGCTCCTTGCGGAAGATCAGCGGGGACGGGATCAGTCTTCCACACAGCGGCAGTGCGTTCGACATGACGTGCTGCGTCTGGCGAGCTGCTCTTCGAAAGGGGGCGAACAGGTCTGAGATTTCGAATCGGCAACTTTCGTGTGTCGATGGGCGCAACACGGGAAGGCACCGGCTTTGATGAATGCGAAGCCGGATTCCTTTGCTCGAGGTGGAATTGCCGGCCCACTCCATGACGACGAAAGGCACCAGTTGAGCAGACGCGAAGTCCTCACCACGTTCGGCCCTCTGATGGCGGCAGGACTGGCGTCGATTGTGTTCTTCGGAACCTATGCGTATCTCTTCGTCTTCGGCACGCTGCTCGGGTTCAACGTTTCGAGTCTGGACGGAAACGGACCCACGTGGCCCTTCCCCGTCGTGGTCGTCTCTGGGATCGCTCTCGCGGTCACTGCTCCGATCGGAGTCGTGTGGGCGCTCGTGTATTCGTTCGCCATCAGACGATCGGGCCGTGCTCGCGGGATACTCCGCAGTTGATGGGCTGAGATTCCTAGCCGAGTTCCTCATCATCAGGCGAGCCCGAACCCCGGTCATCGAGCCGATTCCCTACTCGGTCAGGCAATGCGCAGGGGAACGATCGACTCGACCTGATCAGACAGCCGATCCCGAGCAAGTTCCAGTTCATACTGAGTCTGCAGGTTGAGCCAGAACTGCGGTGACACTCCGAAGTAACGCCCCAGCCTCAACGCCGTATCGGCTGTGATCCCCCGTTTGCCGTGGACGATCTCGTTGATGCGCCGAGGTGGCACACCGATCGACACGGCGAGCTTGTTCTGCGTGATGCCGAACCCTTTGATGAAGTCCTCCATCAGGACCTCGCCCGGGTGGATCGGCGGATAGAGTTTTTCGGACATGGCCCCTCCTCAGTGGTAGTCGACGATCTCGACGTCTTCGGGTCCTGCATCGGTCCACCGGAAGCAGATTCGCCACTGATCGTTGACCCTGATGCTGTGCTGACCGACCCGATCGCCCTTGAGCGCCTCCAAACGGTTGCCGGGAGGTACCCGCAAAGCGTCGAGCGAGGGCGCAGCATCGAGAAGATGCAATTTCCGATTCGCCGTCCGGTGTATGCGCGGATCGAATCTCTTCGCCGACTCGCGACGCCAGATACGCTCGGTATCACGGTCGGCGAACGATCTGATCACAGAAGAATGATATAACGCACCGCGTCAATAACGCTAGGCGTTATGTCAATATTCCGCCGAGATTCGGAACGAAGCAGCTCACCGCGGAGCCAGGCCTGGGCAGTCGAGTGTACGTCGATACGCGATGTCGATCACGAACCGGACTGTGGTGCCGGCATTCCGGGCTCCCCGACTGGGGAGCTCCGCATCGAGGCGTCAGACCTTCTTGACGACCGAGGACTTCAGGTAGATCCGCCCGATACCGGGCACCGAGGCATCGATGTCGTGGCCGTTGACCGGTTCGTCGAGCAGACGGATGCTCTTGACCTTGGTGCCGACCTTGATGGTGCTTCCGCCGCTGCCTGCGACCTTGAGTCCCTTGACGACGGTGACAGCATCGCCATCGGCGAGCACATTGCCGACGGCATCGCGCATGACTCCGTCATCGGAGGCTGATTCGTCGCCCTCATCTGGGGACCATTCGTGCCCGCACATCGGGCACACGAGCAGCGCGCCCTGCTCGTAGGTGTACGCCTCGGAGCATTCCGGGCACGGAGGCAGAGCCGCCTCGTCGATCACACTGTCATCAGTCATTGAACTTCAACTCCACCTTGTTTCGTACCAGCAGGATTGTCATCGCGGGGGACGATCTCGACGGATGCCTCCATCTTCACCTGGATTACAGTACCTGGGTACGGGCGCCCTCGCTCACGCAACCTTCAACGGCGTGATCGTTGCATCCTTTTCGCGCAGCACACTGCGTTCCATTCGCAGCTCGCAAGCTCGACTGCAGGTTCATCCAGAACTCCTCGGACGTACCGAAGTATCGCGCCAGACGGATCGCGGTGTCGGCGGTGATGCCTCGCTTTCCGCGCACGATCTCGTTGATCCGCCAAGCGGAGCTCCGATCGACACGGAGCGCTCGTTCTGCGTAATGCCGTACCTCTCGATGAAGTCCTGCATCAGGAACTCTCCGGGAGTGATCGGCCCGATGCGTCGCTGGCCTCAAGCACGGACCTCGCCCGTCAGCACGTCGTCAATCGGCCTCGACCCGAGTGTCGCGACGAACGGCGACGGATCGGCCACATCCCACTCGTCGGCAGTCAATCCTGTCACATTCACGGGAACATCCAACTCCTCACCCGCGGCAGCAGCGATCGAGGCGAGCGCTCAGCGCGGCACGTTTCCGATCAAGAGCAGGTCGATATCGTTCAGGAAAGCACCACTTTGACCGGCACGGCGCGCGGGCCAGGATCCAAAGATCAGTAACTGGTCCGCACCGTCGACGCCGTCAAGAAGATCACGGAGCAAGGGAACGGGTCCGCAGGTCTCGAGGACACAGACCCCTGACTACGTCCAGGTGGGACACTCGCTCTCAGTAGTGGTAACGGGCCTGCAGGATCACGAGGTCGTCATCGACGGCGAGGTAGACGAGCCGGTGTTCGTCGGTGATGCGTCGCGACCATGAGCCCTGTGCTCCATACTTCAGCTGTTCGGGCTTTCCGATTCCGGAGAACGGATCGCGCAAGCAAGCATCAATGAGTGTGTTGATCCGCTTCAGGATCTTACGGTCAGCTGTCTGCCAGTGCTTGTAGTCCTCCCACGCGGACTCGTCCCAAACCAGACGCACTCAGGCTTCCTCATCAGCACGATCGAGGTCGTGGTGCTCGGTCTTCCCTGCGCGGGCACGTTCGTAGGCATCGAGCAGGCGGCGAGCGTTTGCCGGCGAGCGGAACAGGTATGCTGTCTCCTGCCACGCGGCGTACTCGTCAGCGGGCATGAGGACGGCGTTGCCCTTGCGAGAGACGATCTCGACGGCATCGCGATCCTCGTTCACTCGCTCAATGAGCGGGAACAAGGTCTTGCGTGCCTCACTTGCGCTGATAGACATCATGGCCCCTTCCACTGCGTCGACCGGTACAACTTCATGGTACCACTCAACCCCCTTGCGGGCGTGCAGCCGGACAAGCAAGGCACGCAGAGTCGCCGCGCATTCTCAGATCAACTCGCGGCCGAAGAGCGCGCCAGGGGTCCACGCGGACGTGCTTGCGCAGAAGTCAGACATCCGATCCTGGACCTCGACCGTCTCGACGGCAACGCGTTCGACGAACAACCATCCGCTCGCGACCTCAGGCAGCAGCGACGTCTATTCGGCGAAGTGGAAGTCAAGGCACGTCGCTGAGCGAGCGTGCTGACTGTGCGTAAGCACTGGTGGCGGCTGCCAAATACGCGGCGACGCCTGACAGCTGTTCGCTTGACATTGATGCCAGCGCGGCGGCAATCGGTTCTCGAACCCGGTCAAGCGTGCGCGCGAGCTCCCCCGGGAGGACTCCCGAGTGCTCGATGATCACTCGCCGCCGATCAGTGCTGTCCGCATGTCGGCGAGCGACCCCAGCCTCGACGAGCCGATCAGCAAGTCGCGACCCCGCAGCGAGTGACAGTCCGAGGCGCCGCGCGAGCTCACTGCTCGCCATCGGCCCATCAAGCTCCAGCAGGTTGCTGGCCTGGTAGTCAGTGCCGGAGAGTCCGACCGAGTCAGCCGCAGCTTGGTGGAACAGCGTCAGAGCCGCGAGGTACCGGCGATACAGCTCAGGATCAAGAGACCGCTCTTGTCGTTTACTTGCGTTCATGCAATCATTACTCCCATGCAAACAAATATAGCGCATGTGCTCGCCCAGATGGTCGAGGCATGGGACGACGGAGATGCCGAAAACTACGCGAGCTACTTCACTACCGATGCAACATATGTCACCTTCCTCGGATCGGTCAGCAAGGGCAGGAGCGCGATTGCCAGCGACCACGAACCGGTCCTAACTCGGTTCCAGAAGGGCAGTCGCATGCGAGTGCAAGTCACGAGCATCCGTTTCATCGGCGACGATGTTGCGATCATCCTGAGCGAGGGCGGAGTCAGCAAAGGACGAAACGTCCCGCTCAATAAGGTCCAGACTTTCGTCTTTGAACGTCAGGCCGATGACACCTGGCTCTGCGCCGCGTTCCAGAACAGCAAGAAGAACAAGCTGATGGGCTGGCTCACATCACGAAACGAGCGTCCCGCGTGACCGGGAGCGAGCAACACGCAATCCTCATCGTCCGAGCCGCCGGACGAACAGGAACCCATCTGGCAAACCACACGCTCACAAGCCCGGCACTCCTCGTGCTCACCAGCAGCAGATGTCCGGCCTCCCCGCGGCCATCCGAGCCCTGACCGGACAATCGCGAATATGGCGAGCCTACGCCTACCAATTCCGGCAAACCACGAGAATCGACAGGATTCGGCTGTGGTGAAAGGACGAAACTCGACCATCTAGCCGTCGACTAAAATCCCTGGTCAGAGCCGCTTTCTACACATTGAACCTGAACTCCACCACGTTATGGACAGAACTATCGTCACGAGCGCTCAAACTTGCGCGCGCTTGACAGGCCGGGTAGGATCGCGTCAAGTCCTTGATCACCGCGACCGCAAGGTGTTCGAGGAGGGATCACCCCACGTGGGCTGTGGTGAGCAGCGCATAGTCAGCACCGGGTAGCGCCGGGAACCACGTCGAGATTGAGATACAGACGACCCGGCAGGGAGTGACTTCTCCCGTAAGGCACGGAGGTCCCTCAGGGCCCAGTGGAGCATCGCGCACGGCGACCGGGAAAGTAGCCGGACAACTATTCCCCCGTCTCCGGACAGTTCAAGCTGTCTGGAGTTGTCATGGGGTACTCCCCGCCTCCCTCGTCCGACCTCACCCACTACCTCAACCTCACCGATGCCGTCGAACTTGGCTTCGGCGCGTATCAGACCCTTCGGCGATACATCGCCCAGGGCAAGCTTCCTGCGGTCAAGGTTGGAGGCCGCATCAAGGTTCTGCGGTCTGACCTTAATGCCCTCGCGGTCCCGAAGCGCCAGCCCACCTTCGAGGAGGTCGAGGCCGCCGCAGAACGTCTCGCCAGCTCCGCTCCCCCGCTGAGCGACGCCCAGGTCCGCCGCCTCAGCGCGATCTTCGGCGGTGCGGCATGAGCGCCGGGCTCGCGTGCACGAAAGACCTCTTCTTCACGCGCGACACCACTGAAACCCCTGGTAGAACGGCAATGGCGGCACCGCCGTATGGGGAGCAGCCCCATGACGCCGCCGCCGCCGATGCTCGCGACCCGGTCGATGCGGCGGGCTGGTCTCGGACAGTGGTGGCGGACTCGGCGACGTCGCGGAAGCACCCGGCCGAGTTCGAGGTCCTGACTCGTTCAATAGCACGCGGAGCGCGCGGCGCTGCCGGCTTCGGGCAGTACCCCTCGGTGGCCGCGATGTCCACGGATCAGGATTCCATCGTCATCGGCTTCGACACCGAGTTCGTGACTGTCGATCTGATGGATGCCGACCGCGTATGGGTCGGCGAGGACGAGCACATGGTGCGGAAGATTGTGTCCTATCAGTTCGCCGCGATTGACCCTCTCGATGATTCCCAGCTCCGGCTCTGCGTGGTCATCCCCCGGAGCTACAGGGGGCCGCGCGGCTCTCGTACGGCGCGACTGTCCTTCGAGAAGGGCCTTGAGATCGCAATCATGAGCCTGGGTCTTCATGAGCACAGGCTCGCAGTTGGGTGGACTGACAAGGGCGTCTCGGCGCAGTCTGCCATCGGTGACGACGGCAAGTCCCACCCCTCGGTGTGGTTCAAGCACAGTCCCGAGGGGACGCCCAGGGCGTTGCCGATCACTTTGGTCGCGCACTACCAGCACGCCGACCTGACTACTTTCGTCGACCGCCGGAAGGCGATCAACGTCTGGAACCAGGCGTATCCCGGTCGGTCGAAGACGCTGTCTGATCGTGCGGGTTGGGACGGTCGACGTGCCCGGTGGCTGGACGGTCGCGCCCCGGACATTCTCCGCACGGTGATCTCGGCCAGCGCGGGCATGGTGTCGACCAAGCCCGCCCGCATGGTGCTTTCCGGCGAGAACTGGCGGTGGAAGCTGCCGGTGGAAGTCTCGATCCGCGACACGATGGCGCAGAGCGGTGCTGAGCCGCTCAAGGCACTCGGTGCGGCGATCGGAGCGCCGAAGCTGGATGTTCCTAGTGACTGGATCACCCGGATGGACGAATACTTCGACGTGCATCCTGCGGAGTTCCTCGACTACGCGGCGAATGATGCCGTGATCGCTCTGGAATACGTGAGCCAGCTATACGGCGATCACCGTGCTGTCCCGTTGACCTTGCCCACTGCTGCGGCGAAGGCGGTGAAGGGCCTTATCCAGGACGAGCTGGGCGAGGGGCGCGACTTCAATACCGTCTTCGGCGGACTCCACAAGGTGACGAAGACCCGCGAGGGTGCTGCCGGTGTAGACGAGCAGCAGCTCGACTTCTACCGCGTCCGGGCGCTGGAGCCGATCGACGGTGCTGCGGCGACGTGGATCCATGCTGCGGCGATGAGCTTTAGAGGCGGGTACAACATGTCTGCCGAGCTTGGGCTGTTCGCGCGCGTGACCAGTGACTTCGATCTTCAGTCCTGCTACCCCACGTCCAGTTCGACGATTTGGGATGTCGACTACCAGCATCCCGATGGCGTGATTCTGAAGACGGTGAACAACGCCGACCTCACGCTGTCCGACTTCAAGAGCCCACTCACGCCGTTCCTCGGGTTCGTGAGCTTCGAGTTCCCGAGCACGGTCGCGTTCCCTTCGTTGCCGGTTCCGGTCGAGGGATCGATGGTCTATCCGCTCACAAGCGGTGGTGCTCGTGGGGTCTGGGCAACCGGTCCCGAGGTCTGGCTCGCCCTCACGCTTGGCGCGACTGTGACCTGTCAGATCGGCCACTTCGGACGGGTCCTCACCGATGAGCATGGTGAGCCCTCTCGGCTTCTCCGGGGTGCGTACAAGCAGCTCCTCGATGACCGTGCGCGGGCCAAGGCGGAGTTCGGTGCGAAGTCGTTCGAGCAGAACGTCCTGAAGCTGATGGCGAACTCTCCCTACGGCAAGCTGGCGCAGGGAGTTATGGGCCAGCGGGGCTGGGATGCCTGGGCGCAGGAACGTGATGCGGTCGGCGGGTCCGCGATCACCTCACCCTGGCACGCGTCCATGACTACCGGCCTCGTGCGCGCGGTTCTGCTTGCGACGCTGAACCAGCTTCACAACCTGGGCTACAGCACGCCGTCCTGCACTACGGACGGATTCATCACGGATGCCGATCTGGACGTGGTCGACAGCCTCGACCTTTTCGGGCTCGGTCCGATCTGGCGTGAGTCCCGGCTCGCGCTGACCGGTTCGCAGGGGATGTGGGAGCGCAAGCACCAGCAGACCGACCTGCTCAACATCACTACCCGGGCGAACTTCAGCCGACAGCCTGCCGGCGTCCTGGCACACGGTGGCTACAAGCTTCCAGACGGCATCGAGCAGGACAGCCAGGCCGACCGCGAGCTCATGTACGAGCTCATGGCGAGTCGTGAGGGCGCACTCCCGGTGACGATGAAGGTCTTTCCCTCGGTGCAGGAACTGACCCGCATCGACAACCGGCTGGACTTCGCGCCGCGCGTGGTCCACAAGGAGCAGACCATCGAGTTCGACCGAAAGCGCCGCCCCGTCCCCGATGGGATGTCGGTCGACGTCATCGACATCGACGGCGTCCAGCATGAGGTCGCCCATGTGCACACCGTGCCCTGGGATTCTCCCGAGCAGGCCACGTTGGGGCGTTCGGTCGACCAGGGCCTCAAGGAGTGGGACGACGGCCTCGGCGAACCCGTGTGGATTCGCTCCCCCGTTCGGCGGACTGTCGAGCAGTGGAAGGACTACTTTGCGCGGCTCGACGCTCTGCTCGATGAGGACGGTTCGATCGCCCATGCAGAGCAGCTGGAGCACATCGCCAAAGGCATCGTGATCGCCTTCCGCCAGGAGATCATCGACATCCCTTGGCTCCATCCGGGACAGCCTCTGGCAGACAGGCTCGATGCGTTCGAGGCATTCGGGCTGCCTCGCGTGAAGGAGCGGTTCTGGTCGCACGCCCGGTCGAAGGCCGAGCGCCAGATCGACATCGACCTGGAGGCGATCCGCCCCTACGTCAAGTGGATGCAGGCGATCGACCCCTTTGACGAGTCGGCTTCTGCTGGCGCTTCGTGAGGTGGTGACGATGAGCTACAGCCTCGGAGGACTTGCCTTCGCCACCAAGCAGAAAGTCGCCAACCACGCCAGTGCCGTGCTGAACCGAGCGGGGCTCGGGGAGGTCCTGCGCGGTTCCGATGAGTCGTTCGCCCGTGACCTCCTCGCCCACCATCCAGAGGCCGACCGCAAGCACGGCGCTGGCGTCTTCTGGATCACCGTCGCCCTCATCCCTGAGTGGGGCACGAGGAACTTTCTCGTCTTTCGGGAGGACGGGTCGATCGACAACTGGTCGATCAAGAAGTGCATCAACAACTTGCGACCGGAAGGTCACTGAACCGAAAGGCACTGACCATGAGCAACAAGACCACGACCAATCTCGACGCGCTGATCGAGCAGGAGCGCCGCCGTGCGTCCGAGCGCATCACCAAGCTCAAGCGTGCCGTCGCTGCCGAGCAGCGCCGCATCGACGAGAAGGTCATCGATCTGCTGCGCGACCAGAGCCCCGACCTCTACGACCGGCTCTCCGAGGAGGCGGCCGATGCCTTGGAGGCAGAGAAGGCGAAGAGGTCGAGGCGTGCGAAGAAGGCGGCATCGTCTTCGGGATCGGTGAACGACGGAACTGCCTCGCAGACGGTCGATCCCGAGCATGAGGAGGCGGCACAGTGGAACGGCTGACGACTCCGATCCGGGACTTGCGTCAGTGTCCCGGGACCCCCTCGCCCGCAGGGAGCGCAGCGACCGAGGACGAGGGCCAGCGGTTCTTGGAGGACATGAGCGTCAGCGAAATGTCCGACAAAAACCCTGCTGGCCGTCTTCCGTACGCCCCGGAGAGCGAGCCCGACTCCCCAAGCAGCGCTGGTCGGGCTCGTGCGGAGGGGTGTGCGGAAGACCCGGCCCTGGCAGCGGAGCAGCACCACGACCCCCAGGTGAACACCGGTCGTGGTGCTGCGCAGAGGGCAGGGTCGGCCGAGGCTCCGGTGGAGCCTCGGAACAGCCGTCGTCGGGAGGTCTCTCTCGACGTCCGGCTGACGGTGGCTGATCGCGATGCGATCCGCCGCCGTGCCCACGTGCTCAGCGTCAAGCCGAGCGCATGGGCTCGTGCCGTCATGCTCGACGCGCTGGACTCTAGGTCCTCGAAGGTCGATCAGCTGGAGAACAACGCGGGAGTGAAGGTGACTGCGCCTACGTCTCTTGCTCCGGCAGTAGAGCAGCTGCGTCGAGTTGGTGTGAACCTGAACCAGGCGCTCCGCAAGGGTGCTGTCGTCGATGACAGTCTCCTTCACGCGGTGATGGTTGCGGTGGACGAGGTGCGCGCCTCGCTCGGCGATCGGACACGGACATGAGCACCGTGAACGTCCGTCCCTCGACCAACGCTGCAGGAGCCGTTGGGTACATCCTCTACGGGCGTGACCCTGAGGTGCGAAAGGAGCTCATCAAGGTCGGATCGACGCGTGCAGCCGCGTATGCGATGTCCATGGTCGACGGCGGGACGACCCCGTCGGAGTTCATAGCGTGTGCCGAGGCGCACGCTGCTGCTCATGGTCGGACGAACCAGCTTCAGAGCTATGTGCTGGCGTTCCACCCCGACGAGTTCGACGTAACCTCCCAAGCCGACCTTGAGCGCATCCGGGACGTGGCCGTTGAACTCGCCGAACGCATGCACAGCGCTGACTACATTGTCGCGGTGCACGCTGACTCTGCCGGAGGCCATGGGCACGCGCACATCCTCGTCATCAACCACGACAACCTCACCGGTAAGAGCCTCCAGCGGTACACATCGTGGAAGCACGGACTGCGCCAGCTGAACGACGAGCTGATGGCAGACGAGGGCCTGCGGGTGCTCCCCGATCCCGCGGAACCGAAGCCCGACTGGGAGCTGCGGCGCGAGGACTTCGCGCCGGGCGGATTCGAGCAGGCCCTCGGGGACAAGATCTATGACGCACTGACCGACTCGCGCTCAACGAATCGCGAGGCGTTCGAGCACGTCCTCGCCGAGCGCGGGGTCAAGCTCGCGGTGACGAACCGCGACGGTTGGAGTTACAAGATGCGCCGGGATGACAACGGGAAGCTCGGACGGAAGAAGGCCTCGGCGCTGACACCCGAATTCACAGCCGGAGGTGCTCAAGAGATCTTCGACTATCACGCACAGAAGGGACAGGCTCATGGGAGCGCTGGACAGGATCAAGCAGGCCGACGAGCAGCAGAAGACTACGGAGCTCCTGGAGAACTTGATCTCACAGCACGACGCCAACATGCAGCAGATCGCGAAGCTGACGAACACCGTCGCCGACCTGACCGAGTACGTGAAGGTGATGGACGAGGAGCAGATGACGCGGCTGGATCGCCTGTCGACCTCGCGGCAGCTCGAGCTGCCCTCCACTCTGCCGCTCGACGCCGAGACGAAGAAGCGGCTGAACGAGATCGAGAAGACGCTGAGCGCCGTCGCGCAGCAGCTGAGCAGCAGCGAGGTCGTGAAGCTGCCCGACGGGTCCTCGGTCACCAGGGCGGACCTGGCCGCATACACGATGACACAGAAGATCAGCGAGGAGCTGAAGACGACGACTTCAGCCTCGGCTGACCTCGCCGAGGCCGTCCGTAAGCGCGGCCACGTCCGTATCGACACGGGCAAGCTCACCGAGCACGCTGTGAAGGTACTCGATGACCGACTTGCAGAGGCCGTCGAGGTTCCCGTCCAGAGGGTCGAGAAGACCGTCGAGGGGCTCGAAGAGCGGGTGGTCAGGCTCAGCTCCGAGAAGCTCGCCGAGCTTACCGGCCGCGCCCACGAAGTGGTCAGCGCCGTCGGGCGGGCCGAGCGGCGAGTCGAGCGACTCTCGGCGAGGGTCACCTGGGCGACGGTCGGTCGTATGTGCCTTGCCCTGGTCCCGTTCACCGTCGCGTTCATCATGCTCTCGGGGATGGTTGGCGGGATCACGCAGATGCTCGGCCTCGGACCGCTGCTCGGATGGGCCTGGGACTCGTTCGCCACCGCGAGTGCCTGGTGGGCGAAGGCACTCATTGCCCTCGCCGCCCTCGGCGGATGCGCTCTGTTCGCCTGGCTGCTCTGGTGGCTCGGAAAGAAGCTGTACGAGAGCTACCGCTGCTGGTAACCAACGGAAAGGGAGTGCCCCGTAGCCGAAGCTACGGGGCACTCTGAACTCAGTCGACGTCTGGGTCATCGCCGAACAATTCGGCATCGGTGTCGTGGTACCCGAGAAGGTCCCGCTGCTGGCGGATCAGCTCCACGGTTGTCTTGTGCAGGGCGAGGAGGTCATGGAGGTGAGCCTCCTCACCGCTCATCTCGGGGTTGCCGACCCACCAGCGAAACGACTCGGCGTGGCTGTAGGCGTTGGACTCAGCACTCATGATCGTTCCCTTCACAGGTCCCCGAAGACGTACACGGAGATCGCGTCGGCTCGGACAACCGTGTAGTCGTGTTCGAGGTCGCGTGTCCAGGCATCCCAGTTGAAGTAACGCAGAAGCTGTTCCGGGGCGTCCTGCGGGATGAGGCCGATCTCCTCGGCGAGGGTCTCGGCGTAGTCCCGGAAGCTGCCCCAGGTTCCGCAGAAGCGCTCTTCGAAGTCGGGAACAGACGGCAGGTCTCCGGTGCCTTCTGCGACATAACTGCCGGAGGCCGTCCAGGCGCGCAGAGCATCGCGCTGATGCTCGGGGACCGCGAGGAGGACGCGCGCCCACTCGGCGGCCTCCGACGGACTCATCTCGCCCGGGGCGGGGATGTTCTCGTGGTCCATGACCCACAGCTCCTCGCATCCAGGGCGCACGCGGTGAGCGCCGCTGTGGACGTCAGCAAGGGTGACTTCGTCGGCGGTCTCGGCAGCGAACCATTCGCCGACGAGACGAGCGTTGTTGTAGCAGGCGAGACAGCCGATCCAGGCGCGGGGCGTGGTGTCGGTGGTCGTTCGGGCGGTCATTGCGGGTCTCCTCCGTGGTTGAGGAGAGCGGCGGGCGCGACAGGCAGTCGTGCTCGGTGAATCGACGCGCTTACGCCACGTCGCCGCTCTCAAGAGGTCTCCCGGCCACGCTCCGCGTGGCTACCCAACCAGGTGGTCTACCTCCAGTTGACGACGACGGACTCGGTCCTGAACCCCTTGCGCCCGCGCGGCTGCGGGAGAAGCGTGATCGTGGCGAGTGCGTCGATGGTCTGACGCCGGAGGTCAAGTGACGCTTCCCGGAATGCGGAGGCAGGGTCATCGACGCCCAGGATCGGCGACAGCGCGCCTGCGCGGCCTTGCATGAGCTTTTCGGCTTCCAGCTCCTGGATCCGCGCTTCTGCGGCGTCCCGTACGCGCTTGAGGTCGCGGGCCTCGATGATCTCGGCGTCGTAGTCGGCCTCAGCGCGCAGAATGCGCGCCCGCTGGTCACTGATCGCCGAGTCGATGCCTGCCGCGTGCGGCCCGCCGTCCGGAGTCTCGACCATGACCCTCGCGTCCTTGCGCGCCAGACGCTTGGCGATGACCGTCATGACGAAATCGTCGATGGCCGCGCCCGAGCGGACGATGTGCCCTGCGCACTTGTAGCCGCGCGGTGCTCCGGTCACTTTCCTCCCGCACACCTCGCCGGTCTCCTCGTCGGCGTATCCGCACCGGTAGAGCCCGCTGCCAAGGTGCTTGCGCTTAGTCGAGCCGGATGTGTTCGTCACTCGCTCCGTATCGTCGAGGACTTGCTGAGCCTTCCACCACGTCTCGTCGTCGACGATCTGCTCCCACTGCCCCCGGATCGGCTCACCGGCGTCGTCGCGGAGGATCTGTGCCTTCCACATCCGGCGGCGCTTCCCGTCCGCCTGGGCGAACTTCGGCGTGTACGTGCTGAGGGCCGCGTAGCGCGGGTTCCGCAGGATGCCCAGCACGGTCGAGGGAGACCACGGACCATCCTCAACGATCGGTCGAGGTTCGAGGCCCTGCTGCTCGCGGGCGGCGGCGCGCTCGACACTCACGGTGTGCGTGTGCTTGGGAAGAGGCGAAAGGCCATCAATCTTCTCGGAGCCGCCGAGCGCCCGCGCGAGCGAACGCAGCGACTCGGGGTGCTCGATCCTGGTGAACAGGTCGTAGATCGCCCTCACGGCCTCTGCCTCGTGGGGAATCACCTCGCCGTCTACGGCGTAGCCGAGTGGGCGCATGCCCTTCGGAGCACGCCCCTGCATGGCGCGCTGACGCTGGGCGGCGGACTGGCGGGCGCTCTTGCGCTCCATCTCCGCGCGCGCCACGGCGGCCTTGATGCGTGCATACATACGTCCACCGTCGGTGGAGAGGTCGGCATCACCGTTGGCCGTGACGAGGGCGAGTCCGCGCAGCTCGGCAGCGTCGATCCAGTCCTCCAACTGCCGGGGCTGCCTGGTGAGCCTATCGAGGTCGTAGCAGATGATCGCGTCGAAACGTCCGAGCAGGTAGTCCGCAACCATGCGGTCGTAATCCGGACGGATCGCGGTTCGGTCGGTGGCACTCTTCGACTGGTCCACGTAGGTCTCGATGACGTCCCAGCGCCGGAACTGGGCGAGGTTCTCGCAGTCCTCGCGCTGGCGGTCGATGGCGAGTCCGTCCATCTCGCGGTCCTGGCTGATGCGAAGGTAGATGGCTGCGTGGCGGGGTGCGATGGATGGCTCGGTCATGAGTCGAGGATACAACTAGACGTAAGCCCCATTCAGACGCGAAGATGTCTCGCTCTTACATCTGCTCGAAGCATCGCGCCACTCCGCTGCGTAGTAGAGATCACGAATTATCGGCAGCTGGCTCTGCGCTGTCGTCGCGTCGCAGCCTCTTTTCCGTCTGATGCAGGAGTTCCCAGTAGACAAGGTCTGAGATCTCCTTAACAACCTGTCCTCTGCGGTGAGGGCTCTCAAAGAACTTCTCCAAGATGGTGTTCTGGGTGTCCTGGTGATCGAGCACCGCGTTGGTGACAGCCGTTTCCATCGTCTGGGACTCGCGGAACTGCTCCTTAGAGTTGGCGTTGACCTGATCCTTAATCGCTTCGTTCTGTACGAGGATCGTGACTACGCCCTGCACCCACGACTCCACTGAGCCGGGGTCGAAGTCCTCATCCTCGAACAGTGAGTTGATGTTGCCGAGGATCTCTTGCCACGCCACCATGTGCGGGTCGCGTGAACGTCCGCCGCCAACGCCCATCGGATTGAGCTTCTCTCCATCGCCGACGAGCGGAATAGCTCCTTCACTCTTTCGGGTCTGTTTGATGTGGGTTAGCTCGATGTTGTTGAAGTCCAGCTCCTCTGGGGTCTTGCGACCCGTGAGGCGGGGCCGCAGGAGGCGGAGGAACAGCGCGAGCTTCTCCAGGTCGGTGTCCTGGTAATCAACGATCTGCGACAGGAAGTCGTAGAGCCGCACGAACGAGCCGACGTCTTTGCGAAACAAGTCGAGCTCGTCGACTTCAGCCTTGGCTTTGTCGATCACTGCTGCGACGTAGCGGTCGTTGAACCTGTCGGCTGCCCGCTTCAGCGGTGCGGTGTGCTTCCCGTGATCCTTGTCGATGATGAACGCTCGCGCGAATTCGTCCACGTCGTCGCTGGTGTAAATCCCGACGGTCTCGATCTTTCGTGCGAGGTCATGTACGAGATCAGGGTCGGTAGTCTCTACGATCTCAGCAGTCCGGTAGTACGGCAGGAACGCTTCGAGGATCGTGTCGGCGTCGTTGACGAAGTCGAGAATGAACGTGGTGTCCTTACCTCGGGCGGGCAGGGTGCGGTTCAGGCGTGAGAGGGTTTGGACTGCTTCGATTCCATCGAGGCGCTTGTCCACGTACATCGCGCATAGCAGCGGCTGGTCGAACCCGGTCTGGTACTTGTTCGCCACGATCAACACCCGGAACTGGTCCCCGGCGAATGCCTGCGGGATGCCACGCCCGCGCAGGTCGGGGTTCGTGTTCGCTTCGGTGTAGGGCTCCTGCACGCCCGGCATGGTGTCCTCGATCTGCTCCGAGGTCAGGCTGCCGGAGAACGCCACCAGAGTGCCGAGCTCGTAGTCGTGCTTGTCGATGTAGGCGTCGATCGCCATTTTGTACTTTAGCGCGGCAGCACGGCTCGAGGTCACCACCATGGCCTTCGCGTGACCGTAGAGCAGGTGCGCGACATTCTCGCGGAAGTGCTCGACGATGATCTGCACCTTCTGGGCGATATTCGTCGGGTGCAGGCTCACCCACCGCATCAGACCCTTCTTCGCGGCGCCCTCATCCACCAGGTCATCCCCGTCCGCAGCGTCGCCGGTCTTGCGAGCGAGCTGGAAGGCGGTCTTGTAGGTGGTGTAATTACGCAGCACGTCTAGGATGAAGCCCTCCTCGATCGCCTGCTGCATCGTGTACACGTGGAACGGTGCCGGTTTCCCGTCCGCACCGGGGCGTCCGAACATCTCCAGCGTCTTGCCCTTCGGAGTCGCGGTAAACGCATAGAACGAGATGTTCTGTGCCGTAGCGCGGGCAGCCATCTCGGCAGCGAGCACGTCCTCGACGCTCACCTCGCCGCCATCCTCGAGCGCCTCGACCTCGGCCTGCGAGAGGACTTGGCGCAGTTTCTGGGCGCTCGTACCCGTCTGTGAGGAGTGGGCCTCGTCCGCGATCACCGCGAACTTCCGATCCGCGAGCCCACCCTGCTCTGCGAGGGCCTCCAAAACGAACGGGAACGTCTGCAACGTAACGATGATGATGAGCTTGCCGCTACTGAGCTCCTGAGCAAGAAGCGCCGATTTCGAGGAAGCCGATGCCTTACGGACCTCGTCAGCGTTGACCGTTCCCACAACGCCCTTGATGTCCTCAATCGACTTGATGGCTTTCTGCAACTGATCGTCAAGCACGGTCCGGTCGGTGACAACGATGACCGAATCGAACGTCTTCGAGTTATCGCTGTTGTGCAGATTCGCGAGACCGTGCGCGAGCCACGCAATCGAGTTCGTCTTCCCTGAGCCTGCCGAGTGTTGGATCAGATACTTCTTACCGGGACCCTCAGCCTGCGTGATGTCCAGCAGGCTGGTGACCGCCTCCCACTGGTGGAAGCGCGGGAAGATCATCTGCTGGCTACGCGAGCGAGCGCCGGTAATCGGATCGACCTTCTCGGTGATCTGCAGGTTGACGAAACGTTCCAGGATTTGCAGCCAGTTGTCACGCTGCAGCACCCGCTCCCACAGATACGACGTCGCAGCACCCTCAGGATTGACCGGATTTCCCGCACCCCCGTTGTTACCGAGGTTGAACGGCAGGAACACGGTGTTCGCACCATCGAGTTTCGTGGTCATATGAATCTCGTCCGTGGAGACCGCAAAATGAACCAGCGCACGGGCGCCGAACTTCAACAGCGGCTCACCCTTAGGCGGGCGATCCCTGCGGTACTGACGCACCGCATCATCAATCGACTGCGTGTTGTCCGTCTTCAACTCAGCCGTTGCAATCGGCAGACCGTTGACGAAAAACACCAAGTCGATGGAGTCCTGTGGGCGCTTCGCAGAGTGGTGCACCTGCCGGACCACGCGGAGTCGGTTCGCCTCGTAGTGTTCTTGAGCCCTGGGGTTCATTGAGGTCGCGGGCTTGAACGCGCACATCGAGAACTTCGCTGGAGTCCTCCTAAATCCTCCACGCAGCACCGCAAGCAGACCGCCTCCATGTTCGAGGGGCTGATCCAGTTCCTTCACCAGTCGCTCGAGCAGTAGCCGCTTAGCGAGCTCAGTCTCCACTTGGGATTCGGTGTCCGGCACGACGCGCGCCCACTGCTCAGGCTGCGTCGCCTGCAGCCAAGCAAACACATCCTCCGGGATCAGAGCCCGCTCTTGGTCGTATCCAGCGAACCCCTCCTCGTACAGCCAACCGTGTGCCGCGAGGTGCTCGCAGATCTCCGTCTCGAAACTCTTCTCGTGCTGAACACCCATGATCTTCTCCCTAAGCCTCGATCTGCCCCGTCACCGCAGCTGTAATCAACGCCGAACGCCGCTCCTGTAAAAGTCCAATTGCCCGCTCGATGGTGACCTTGGCATCAGCGAGCGCTGCTGCGCTTGCATCAAGTTCCGCAACAATCCCTTGCTGTTCTCTCCCGGCTGGTAGCGAAAGTGGGACCTGCCCGAAGGTCTGCCAATTTCGGAAGTCCACTGCTCGTTGACGGACGCTGGGTGCCTGAGTAGACAAAAATCCGCTATGCCCAAGGTAACGAAGTGAGTAGGCGATGAAGCGGAGATCATCATCCTCGTCACGGAGTCGACATACGTGATAGACGGGCGTGGACTGCCCATCGCTATCGGAGACGCCGACAGCACCGGCGAAGCCATCGAGGCCGTGGAACACGAGGTCGCCCGCTGCAATCCCTTGATACCCGGCCTCAGTCTCGGAGAACGTGAACCCTTCTTCACGACGGTTCGAGCGCAGCGTCACCTCACCATCACGAAACGCAGTAACGACGCCAGCCCCCGCAACCACTGGTCGGTCCATTTTCACAAGCAACCGCTTCAACGGGCGCGTCTTCACGGAAGTAAAGCCGGTGAAGGCAGCATGCCAGCGAGCCTCATTCCGAAGGTGGAGCAGGCCCAGGAGTTCGCGTTGTTTGGTTATGAGGTGGTCGATCTTCACCGTCTCCACATCAAGGAACCGAACAATCTGGTGTTGCTTCTCGAACGGCAAAAGCGGGAATGGAAGCTCTTTCAGCCCCTCCCATCCGAGGGATGCTCTGACTCCGTCCTCACCGAGGTTATTGAAGACTCGCCGAAAGTAGAGGTCCATGAAATACCAGTATGCGTAACGTGGAAGAACCTTCTCGGAAGGTTGAACTACGATGTATGCGGGACTTACGAGTCCTTCGTCGTCGGACAGGCCGACACGGCTCGTAGAGACGTTCTGGAGGTCAATGAGTTTGAACACAAGTTGACCCGGCTTCAGCAGCTGGTAGGAATCAAATGATTCCGGCTGCAGGCCGTCATTCGCCCCTCGCGATCTGGGAAGCACACCGTTCATGGTTAACGACAGGCGTTGGTATGCGTCAGCATCTCCTGCACCTGGGATTTCCCGGAACTTTTCAAACAGGTACCCCACCGGAAGGATCTCTAGCTCGGCGTCGGCTGATGGAGTTCCAAACCAAGCTGGGAGGGGTTCCCCTCGGAACTTCAACATCACTCCGTCACCTCGTTCAGTAGCTCAAGAATCTCGCGGGTGACCTGGTGGAGCTCTTTATCAATCTCCTCAAGCGGGCGTGGTGGCTGGTAGCGGTAGAAGTAGCGGGTGAAGGGGATCTCGTAACCTATCTTGGTTTTCTTCTCATCCACCCAGACGTCGGGTACATAGGGTTTGACCTCGGTATCGAAGTAGGCCTTGATGGTGTCCTTGCGACCCTCATCCGCGTGGGTATTGCCGTTATAGGTGAACGGGACCCGTTCGGTGTCGCGCAGGCTCGCGTCGGGCTGCTTCTTGCCTCGGGCGTTCGTGATGACCCCGCCGTCGTCGCCGCGTTGAGGGCGTTCCACGGTGATGCTCCAGTAGGCGAACTCTTCGATCGGGACGATCTTGCAGTGCTCGGTCTCGGCATAGTCGGCGTAGAGTCGCACGATCGTGGCGCGGTTGCCTTCGGTGAGTTCACGGCCCTTGTCGCCGAGCTTCTTGCGCATTTTGGCATAGAACTCGGTGCCGTCGATCAGCTGCACTTTGCCTTGGCGCTCTTCGGGCTTGTTGTTATCCACAATCCAGATGTAGGTGGCGATACCGGTGTTGTAGAACATGTCAGTCGGCAGCGCCACGATCGCGTCGATGAGGTCGTGCTCGAGGAGCCACTTGCGGATATTTGACGGGCCGGACTCTGCGCCTCCGTTGAACAGAGGGGAGCCGTTCATGACGATGCCGCCACGGCCACCACCCTTGATCTTGGGGCGCAGCTTGCTCACTACGTGTTGGAGAAACAGCATCTGTCCGTCGCTGACGGCGGGCACGTTCTGCTTAGGCTTGTCACCGCCAGCGTAGAAGCGGGATGCGTTGCCGAGCTCTTTAAGGTCGTCCATGACGGCGGATTGGCTGGCTTTCCAGTCGTCGCCGTACGGTGGGTTCGACATGCAGTAGTCAAACGTCTGGCCAGCCAACTTGTCGTCGGCGAGGGTGTCGCCGAGCTGGATATTGCTGGAGTCGTACCCCTTGATGAGCAGGTCGGACTTGCACACGGCGTAGGAGTGGTCGTTCCACTCCTGTCCATAGAGTCGCAGTTGCGCTTGCGGGTTCAGTCCGGGCTTGTCGGAGCCGCCGATCAGGTGCTCTTCTGCGATGGAGAGCATCCCACCTGTGCCGACCGTAGGGTCATAGATCGACCGGATAGTGCCCGGAGTGCTCAGCGCCTCGTCGTCACCTTCGAAGACAAGGTCCACAAGGAGGCGGATGGCATCACGTGGGGTGAAGTGCTCGCCGGGCGCCTCGTTGGAGGATTCGTTGAAGGTGCGGATGAGGTATTCGTAGAGGTCACCCATCTCGGCGTTGGTGACCGTCTTGGGGTGCAAGTCGATGTTGGCGAAGCGTTCCACAACGATGTACAGAATGTTCTTTTCGGCCATCGTGCTGATCTCGTCGGCAAGCTTGAAACGCTCGAAGACGTCCATGTTGTCGGAGAACCCATTGACGTACTGTTTCAGGTTTGCTTCGAGCCCTTTCGAATCCCCGAGCAGGGACTTCAGTGTCCAGGGACTGGTGTTGTAGAAGGGCAGGCCGGTAGCGCGCCGGACCTGCGCGGACAGCAGTTCAGGATTGTTCCCGAAGCGCTCCACCAACGGTCCGATGATTGCTTGGTGTTCTGCGAGAACGCAGTCGAGACGGCGCAGGATCGTCATGGGCAGGACGACGTTGCCGTACTGGCTGGCCTTGTACGGACCTCGCAACACATCGGCGGTGCCCCAGATAAATGCCCCAAGTTGACTCATCCGTTTTTCTTCTTTCAGTCCACTAGCGTGTATGACGTCGACGATGTCACGACCTGGCAATCAAGCGGATCGCGTTCAGCGCACAAGGCTGGCGAGCTCAACCAACCTGCAGTTGGCCTCCTGTTCGCCCTCGATGCCTTCGATATCGCCGCGGCAACGGGCTCATCAACGACGTCGTAGTCGTCGAACGAGTAGCACCGTGCCTAACCGAGCCTCTGGCAACTCGCTCATTCACCATGACGGTCTACTTCTTGCTCGGAGACGGAAGTCCTGTCCTGAACTCCACGACGTCCCCGTCGACCATGACGTAGTCCTTGCCTTCCATCCGGACCTTGCCGGCGGACTTCGCGGCAGCCATCGACCCGTTCGCGTCGAGGTCGTCGAAGGACACGACCTCGGCCTTGATGAAGCCCTTCTGGAAGTCGGTGTGGATGACTCCGGCCGCCTCGGGGGCGGTGGCGCCCTTCGGGATCGTCCACGCCCGCGCTTCCTTCGGTCCCGCGGTCAGGTAGGTCTGCAGGCCCAGCGTGTCGAAGCCGACCCGGGCGAGCTGGTCGAGACCGCTTTCCTCCTGGCCGGTGGATTCGAGCATCTCCCGTGCCTCATCCTCGTCGAGCTCGGCAAGCTCTGCTTCGAACTTCGCATCGAGGAAGATCGCCTCGACGGGTGCGACGAGCGCACGCATCTCGTCCTTCTTCGCCTCATCGCCGAGCACCTCGTCATCGACGTTGAAGACGTAGAGGAACGGCTTCGTCGTCATCAGCTGCAGCTCGCGCAGCGCCGAGACGTCGAACTTATCCGCCTGCATCGCCTGGTAGAGCGTCCGGCCGCCCTCGAGGATCTCCGTGGCGGCGTCCATCGCGGTGAGCAGCTCGGCGGGTGCCCGCTTGCCCTTGACGTCCTTCTCGATGCGCGGCCGCGCCTTCTCCAGCGTCTGCAGGTCGGCGAGGATGAGCTCGGTGTTGATCG
This sequence comes from Brevibacterium ammoniilyticum, assembly GCF_038429965.1. Taxonomy (NCBI): domain Bacteria; kingdom Bacillati; phylum Actinomycetota; class Actinomycetes; order Micrococcales; family Brevibacteriaceae; genus Brevibacterium; species Brevibacterium ammoniilyticum. The sequence goes on along the minus strand of NZ_BAABNP010000001.1, from coordinate 266,112 downwards.
TGTCGATGTCATCGGCGGGACTGATCTTGCCGTCGACATGGACGACATCCTCATCGACGAAACCACGGATGACCTGGCAGATCGCATCGGCTTCACGGATGTTCGCGAGGAACTGGTTGCCCAGACCCTCACCTTCCGAAGCACCGCGGACGATGCCGGCGATGTCGACGAAGTCGACGGTGGCGTTGAGAATCCGCTCCGAGGAGTAGATCTCCGCCAGCCGAGTCAGCCGCGCATCCGGCAGGGGCACGACGCCCACATTCGGCTCGATCGTCGCGAACGGGTAGTTCGCCGCGAGAACCTGGTTCTTGGTCAGTGCATTAAACATGGTCGACTTGCCGACATTGGGCAGTCCCACGATTCCGATTGTCAGTGCCACGGTAGCCAAGTCTATCCCGGCGCCGAGGCGGTCCCCGAATCCTCGTGTCAGTGCCCTCTGTCACGCTGAGACCATGAACGCATTCCCCGCCGCCGGCGTCATCGCCGCCTTCTTCCTGGCGATCGTCCTCGCAGCCGTCCTCGGCTTCCTCCTCGGTCGCGCCATCACCCGCTCCCGATACGTCGAACGCCTGACCCGCGCTGAGACGACCTCGAAGATCCTCACCGACCGCACCGAGGATCTCGAAGCCGACGCGCAGATGGCCGGGGAGCTCACTGCCGCCATCGGTCCGCTCGCCGCGAGCGTCAAACACCTCCATGAGAGCGTGCAGACCCAGGACCGGGCGCAGCTCGAACAGATCACCCGCCTCAACGCCCAGATCTCCCACTTAAGCCAGCAGAACCTCCGCCTGCAGGAATCGACGGGATCACTGGCGAACGCCCTGAACTCGACGACGAAACGCGGAGACTGGGGAGAAGTGCAGCTGCGCCGCATCGTCGAATACGCAGGCCTCCTCCCCCACGTCGACTTCGACACCCAGGTCAGCGCCGACAAGGATGGACAGCGGCACCGACCCGACATGATCGTCCACCTGCCCGGCGGCGGCACGATCGTCATCGACGCGAAGACCCCGCTCTCAGCCCGGATGGACGAGGACACCGAGATCGACGGCAACCATGCGCGGGCCCTGCTGCGCCACGTCGACTCCCTCGCATCGAAGGAGTACTGGAAGGCCTTCGACACGGCACCGGACTTCGTCGTCTGCTTCGTCCCCACCGACGGGCTGCTCTCCGCCGCTGCGGCAACGTACCCGAAGATGATCGACCACGCCCTGGGCAAGAACGTCGTCCTCGCCTCCCCCGCGACACTGCTCGTGCTGCTCAAGACCGTCGCCCTCAACTGGCGTCAGGCCGATATGAGCACCTCGGCGGCGGACGTCCTCCGGCTCGGGACAGAACTCTACGAGCGCGTCGGCACCCTTGTGTCCCATGTGTCGAAGATGGGGTCGAGCCTCGACCGCTCGGTGGAGGACTACAACCGGTTCGTCTCGTCGTTCGAGTCGCGATTCCTCGTCACTGCGCGGAAGTTCCCGTCGACGGGAATCGTCGTCGACGAACTCGACACGGTGGCCGAACTCGATGCGCACAGTCGAGGGATCAGCGCCGCTGAACTCTCACGGCCGCGCTTCGGCGATGATGCGACCGAGCTGAGGAGGCCGCGTACCGGCACACAATGACCTCGCGCACACGCACCGGATGACAAGGCGTACCGGCACGCAGTGATCGGGCGCACCGGCGCCGAACGATCGGGGGTGCTCAGATGATGTCGTGCTGACGGTCAGCGCCATCGCGCTTGTTCGAGGTCTTCTTGCCCGCGGCCTTGAGATCCTTGCGGAGTTCACGCGGCAGGGAGAACATGAGATCCTCCTCCGCGGTGACGACTTCCTCGACCGAGGCGAAACCGTAGTCGGCCAGCAGGCCGAGCAGATCCTGGACGAGCCCGTCGGGCACGCTCGCACCCGAGGTCACACCGACCGTGGCGACATCGTTGAACCACGTCTCGTCAACCTCACGGGCGAAGTCGATGCGATGGGCGGCCTTCGCACCGTGTTCGAGGGCGACCTCGACGAGACGGACCGAGTTCGAGGAGTTCGCCGAACCGACGACGAGGACAAGATCGGCCTGCGGCGCGATCTTCTTCACCGCCACCTGGCGGTTCTGAGTCGCATAGCAGATGTCATCGCTGGGCGGATCCTGCAGATGCGGGAACCGCTGACGGAGGATGTCGACCGTCGCCATGGTCTCGTCGACGCTCAGCGTCGTCTGCGAGATCCACACGAGCCGCTCGGTGTCCTCGACCTCGACGGTCTTCGCTTCCTCAGGGTTCTCGATGAGGGTGATGTGCTCGGGAGCCTCACCCATTGTGCCCTCGACCTCCTCATGCCCGGCATGGCCGACGAGGAGGATGCGGTAACCGTCGCGGGCGAAGCGCACAGCCTCACGGTGGACCTTCGTCACCAGCGGGCACGTCGCATCGATCGTGGAGAGATCACGGGCGGCCGCCTCGGCGTGGACTGCCGGGGACACGCCGTGGGCGGAGAACACGACGCGTGCGCCCTGCGGCACCTCGTCGGTCTCGTTGACGAACACGGCACCGCGCTCGGAGAGCGTTTCGACGACATGCCGGTTGTGGACGATCTCCTTGCGCACATAGACGGGAGCACCGTAGTGCTCGAGCGCCCGCTCGACGGCGATCACGGCGCGGTCGACTCCGGCGCAGTACCCGCGCGGAGCGGCGAGGAGCACTTTCTGGTCGCTGCCTTCCGGCGTCCGGATGTCCTCCGGGGCGACGCGCTTGCGCGGGATCGTGGGCATGGGAACAGATACGGCAGTCACGGTGCCATTCTAGGTCTCGAGGCTGAACGTCAGCCACAAAGGTGAACCATTCCACACCGAGCAGCCCACCGCACGCGCCGCCCGCCGCGTCCTGCCCCGCCGTGTCCGCACCGTTCGCTAGGCTGGGCCGGGACAAGGAGATGACATGGCACAACGCATATCCGGCACCCCCGGAACGCTCGGCGAGTCCGTCGACCCGCAGGAGCTGCCGGCCACCGCTGCCGAGACCACCGCGGACAACCCGTGGCCGCTGAGCCTGCTCTCGAACAAGATGAAGTCCTACATCGACCGCATGTCGAGCGTGTGGATCGAGGGCCAGGTCGTCGAACTCAACCACCGCGGCAAGGCCAGTTACCTCACCCTGCGCGACACCGACGTCGAGATGTCCCTGCCCGTCCAGATCTGGAAGAACGTCCTCGACCGCACCGGCGCCCAGCTGACGGAGGGAAGCCACGTCGTCGCCAACGTCAAAGCCGACTTCTGGACGAAGACCGGGCGGCTGACGATGCGGGCCAACGACATCCGCGCCGTCGGCCTCGGCGAACTCCTCGCCCGGCTCGAGAGGCTGAAGAAGCAGCTCGCCGCTGAAGGCCTCTTCGACCCCAACCGGAAGAAGCGGCTGCCGTTCCTGCCCAACCGGATCGGGCTGATCACCGGCCGCGACTCCGATGCGCAGAAGGACGTCGTGCGCAACGTCCACGTCCGCTGGCCCGCCGCCGAATTCGAGATCCGCAACACCGCAGTCCAAGGACCCGACGCGGTGCCTGGCGTGATGAAGAACCTCGCCGAACTCGATGCCGACCCGAACATCGACGTCATCGTCATCGCCCGCGGCGGCGGCAGCATGGAGGACCTCCTCCCCTTCTCCAACGAAGCGCTCGTGCGCGCGGTCGCCAACGCCTCGACCCCCGTCGTCTCGGCGATCGGCCACGAAGCCGACCGGCCCATCCTCGATGAGGTCGCTGACCTGCGTGCCTCGACACCGACCGATGCGGCGAAGCGGATCGTCCCCGATGTCGCCGAGGAGGCGATGGGCATCCTCAATGCGCGTGCCCTCCTCGACGCCGCCGTCAACCGCATCATCGACCGTGAGCAGGAGATGCTCACCGCCGTGCGCTCCCGGCCGGTGCTCGCCGAGCCGCAGACCATGGTCGATGCGCGCGAAGACGAACTCCTCATGCTGCGCCGTCGCAGCCTGCAGGCGATGACTGGTCTGCTCAACCACGGTGCGAACGAGATCACCCACCTGCGCTCCCAAGCCCGGTCGCTCTCACCGCTGCGCACGCTCGAACGCGGCTACGCGGTCGTGCAGACCGAGGATGGCGTCGCCGTCCGCAATGTCTCCGAAGTCCACGTCGGCTCCCCAGTCCACGTCCGGGTCGCCCACGGACGGTTCGACGCCGAGGTGACGAAGACCGAGAATCCCACCGAAGAAGCAAGGAGCTGACCATGACCGAACCCGTCACCCAGCAGGACGAAGCCGACATCGGCACGCTCAGCTACGAACAGGCCCGTGAAGAGCTCGTCACCACCGTCAAGCGCCTCGAAGCCGGGAACCTTCCCCTCGAGGAGTCGCTGCGGCTGTGGGAACGCGGAGAGGCACTCGCCGACCGCTGCCAAGCGTGGCTCGACGGTGCCCGCGAACGACTCGACAAAGCACGTGAAGAGTCAGTCGAGGACGACTGAGCACTTCGTGAACTGGGTGCGCCGCTGCCTTCAGCGACGCCGCGCTCACTTGAGCTGGGCGGCGACCTGGTCGGCGAAGGAGTTGATGGTGTCGGGTGAGGCGATGGCCTTGAGGACGACGAACATGTCGCCCTTCGACGTCACCCAGTACTCCTTGGCATCGTCGGAACGATAGATCTGGAACGACTGTCCCCCGACCTGAGCCGTCTCGGCCGCCGTGGCACCTTCGACCTTGCCCTCGGCCCACTTCGCCGAGGTCTGCGCCTGCTCGAGGCTCACCCACTGATCGTCGGGTCCGAGGAACGAGAGGTACCACGACGAGGAATCCGACCCCTTGATCGGATCGAGGTTCGCCTCATTCGACGTCCACCCGGAGGGGACGTCAGGGACGATGAGGTCGAAGTCGGTGTTGGCCTGCGACGCCTCGGCGATCGCCTTGTAGTCGACGACCCGTTCGGGACTGACCTCCGGCTGCGGGGCCAGCAGCAGGACACCGGCGACGAGGGCCATGCAGGCGGCGATCGCCACGGTCATATTCACCCAGTTCGAGTTCTTCCGCAGCAGACGCATCTCTTCCCGGGACCCGGGAAGGACGACTCCGGACTGGTCGGACATGGATACTCCCTTGACTGCGGCTGCCGGTGCGACGGTCGTCGACCTGCTCCCCGCTTCGTCGATGCTGCGGACACTCACCTCCCCATTGTCCCCGCGGCAGGGTCCGCGAGCCAATCGGCGCACTCTCAGCGTGCCCGGGATCACAGCGGGAGCCCTGCTTGAGCCCGTGTCCCAGCGCACTCCGATGTCCTCCCCCGCCTGCCGAGGGTGGCACAATTGGAGGCATGAGTGACTCCCAGGACACAGTTGACGTGAAATCGCATCATGACCGGGGCCGCGTGGACGCCGAGGCGCCACCGGTCGCAGTGACCGACGAATGGTCACAGCAGGCTCAGGTCGGAGCCGGAGCCCCCGACCGCAACCTCGCCCTCGAACTCGTGCGAGTCACCGAAGCCGCAGCCATCGCCGCCGCCCCCTGGGTGGGCCGTGGTGACAAGAACGCCGCCGACGGCGCAGCCGTGGCCGCGATGCGCAACGTCATCTCCTCCGTCCGCATGGCCGGCACCGTCGTCATCGGCGAAGGCGAGAAGGACGAAGCGCCCATGCTCTTCAACGGCGAACAGGTCGGCGACGGCGGCGGTGCCCGCTGCGACGTCGCCGTCGATCCCATCGACGGCACCCGCCTGACCGCGCTCGGCATGCCCAACGCGATCTCCGTCATGGCGGTGACCGAAGACGGCGCGATGTACGACCCTTCGGCCGTGTTCTACATGGAGAAGCTCGTCACCGGCCCCGATGCCGCTGACGCCGTCGACCTGCGCCTGCCGATCGCGGAGAACATCCGCCGCGTCGCCAAGGCCAAGGGAACGAAGGATCCCGCCTCGGTGACGGTGATGATCCTCGACCGTCCCCGCCACGAGGAGATGATCGCTGAGATCCGCGCCGCCGGCGCCCGCATCCGCCTCATCACCGACGGCGACGTCGCCGGTGCGATCGCCGCCTGCCGCCCGGACACGGGCGTCGACATGCTCATGGGCATCGGCGGCACCCCCGAGGGCATCATCACCGCGTGCGCCATCAAGGCCCTCGGCGGCGTCATCCAGGGCCGCCTCTGGCCGCAGGACGACAGTGAGCGCGAGGCGGCGGCCAAGGCAGGTCTCGACGTCGACAAGGTGCTCGGCACCGACGATCTCGTCACCGGGGACAACTGCTACTTCGTGGCCACCGGCATCACCAACGGCGACCTCCTCGACGGGGTGAAGTTCCAAGGCGGTCACGTGACCACGCATTCGCTGGTCATGCGCTCGAAGTCGGGCACGGTCCGCTCGGTCTTCGCCGAGCACCAGGCCGCGAAGACCCGCTCGTACGTCGAAGCCGCCGAGGAAGCAGCCCGTCGCGGTCTCGTCTGAGACTGCGACGCTCTCACTCACCCATCCACCGTCGGAAGCAGGTCAGGACGTCATGCCCAACCAGGCTTGGAAGCGCTTGCAGGAAGGCAATCGTCGCTTCGTCAACGATGAGCCCGAACATCCCAACCAGGACATCACCCGCCGTGAGGCGGTGAGCGCCGACCAGACGCCGTTCGTCTCCCTCTTCGGCTGCGCCGACTCCCGGGTGGCCGCGGAGATGATCTTCGACGTCGGCCTCGGCGACATGTTCGTCGTCCGCAACGCCGGCCAGGTCGTCGACCCGGTCACCCTCGGGTCGCTCGAGTACGGGGTCGAGATCCTCGGCACTCCGCTGCTCGTCGTCCTCGGCCACGACAGCTGCGGGGCGGTGACCGCGGCCTACAACGCCTACGACACCGGTGACACTCCGCCCGGGTTCATCTCCGACGTCGTGGCCCGCATCCTGCCCACGGTCGCCCGGGCACGGAAGAACAACCGGACGACGGTCAACGAGACCGTCGTGCAGAACACCATCGACACGGTCGAGAAGATCATGCAGCTCTCGACCCTGATCTCGCGTGCCGTCGATGAGGGGCGACTCATCATCGTCGGCATGACCTATCAGCTCCACGACGGTCACACGACCGTCGTCGCCCAGTACGGGGGCGACGAGGCCGCGGTCTCGTCCTACGCCTCCTGACCCGGTTCCGCGGCCGGGCGGGACTTCCCGCTCAGGCGCGGGCGCACTCATCACCGAAAGGACCGTGCAACGCATGAGCGAAGAGTTTCGCATCGAACACGACACCATGGGAGAGGTGAAGGTCCCCAAGGACGCCCTCTACGGCGCGCAGACGCAGCGGGCCGTGGAGAACTTCCCGATCTCCGGCAAGACCCTCGAACCCGCCCACATCCACGCGCTCGCGCAGGTGAAGAAGGCTGCGGCGAAGGCCAACCTCGAACTCGGCGTCCTCGACGCCGACCGTGCCGAAGCGATCCAGAACGCCGCCGATGAGGTCATCGCCGGCAAGTACGATGCCGACTTCCCGATCGACGTCTTCCAGACCGGTTCGGGCACCTCGTCGAACATGAACACCAACGAGGTGCTCGCCACCCTGGCCTCGAAGGCCCTGGCCGACAAGGGCATCAGCGTCCACCCCAACGACCATGTCAACGCCTCGCAGTCGTCGAACGACGTCTTCCCCACCTCGGTGCACGTGGCCGTGACGAATGCCCTGGTCAATACCCTCATCCCGGCGATGGACACGCTGGCGACCTCGCTGGAGAAGAAGGCTGAGGAGTTCGCCACGGTCGTCAAGTCCGGTCGCACGCACCTCATGGACGCCACCCCGGTGACCCTGGGCCAGGAGTTCGGCGGCTACGCCGCTCAGGTCCGCTACGGCATCGAGCGCATCGAGTCCGCACTCCCCCGCGTTGCCGAGGTTCCGCAGGGCGGGACCGCCGTGGGCACGGGCATCAACACCCCCGACGGGTTCTCGGCACGGGTCGTCGAGATCCTCGCCGAGGAGACCGGCCTGCCGATCACCGAGGCGCGCAACCACTTCGAGGCGCAGGCCAACCGCGACGGTCTCATCGAGGCCTCGGGTCAGCTGCGCACGATCGCCTACGGCTACATGAAGATCTGCAACGACCTGCGGTGGATGGGTTCGGGCCCGAACACCGGCCTCGGCGAGATCGCGATCCCGGACCTCCAGCCCGGTTCCTCGATCATGCCCGGCAAGGTCAACCCGGTCATCTGCGAGGCCACGATCCAGGTCGCAGCCCAGGTCATCGGCAACGACACGACCGTGGCGCTGTCGTCGACGAACGGCGCATTCGAGCTCAACGTCGGCATCCCCGTCATGGCCTCGAACCTCCTCGAGTCGATCCGCCTCCTCGCCAACGCCTCGACCGTGATGGCGGAGAAGATGATCGACGGGCTGACCGCGAACGTCGAACGCGCCCGCTTCCTCGCAGAGGCGAGCCCCTCGATCGTCACCCCGCTCAACAAGGTCATCGGCTACGAGGCGGCGGCGAAGATCGCCAAGCACGCCGTGGCGAACAAGATGACCGTCAAGGAAGCGACGATCGACCTCGGCTTCGTCGAGAACGGTTCGATCACCGAGGCCGACCTCGACAAGGCGCTCGACGTCACAACGATGATCGGCACCTACAAGTAAGTTTCCGACACCCTCGGAGTGAGAGCACCGGCGCGGTCAACCGACCGCCCCGGTGCTCTCTGCTCTCCCCACCTCGGCGAGGCGACCCTACGACCGGAAGGGATCGAACTCCTCGAGGACATCGGTGACCAGGGCGGCGATCTCCGAACGCTCCGAACGGGTGAGCGTGACATGCGAGAAGAGCTCGTGCCCCTTGAGCTTCTCGATCACCGCGGCGATGCCGTCATGGCGTCCCACCCGCAGGTTGTCGCGCTGGGCGACATCGTGGGTGAGCACGACCTTCGAGTTCATCCCGATGCGTGAGAGCACCGTGAGCAGGACGTTGCGCTCGAGCGACTGTGCCTCGTCGACGATGACGAACGCATCGTGGAGGGAGCGGCCGCGGATGTGGGTCAGCGGCAGCACCTCGAGGATGCCGCGGTTGACGACCTCGTCGATGACGTTCTTCGACACCAGGGCGCTGAGCGTGTCGAAGACCGCCTCGGCCCACGGATTCATCTTCTCCCCCTCGCTGCCGGGCAGGTAGCCGAGGTTCTGGCCGCCGACGGCGTAGAGGGGACGGAAGACCATAATCTTCGAGTGCTTGTTCTCCTCGAGCACCTTCTGCAGTCCCGCCATGAGGGCGAGCGCGGACTTCCCCGTTCCCGCTCGCCCTCCCAGGGAGACGATGCCCAGATCATCGTCGAGGAGCATGTCGATGGCCACCCGCTGCTCGGCCGAGCGGCCGTGGACGCCGAAGATGTCGCGATCCCCGCGCACCAGGCTCACCGTGTTGTTCCTCCGCACCCGGCCCAGCGCCGACCCCCTGGGCGAGGTGATGACGACGCCGGTGTTGACGACCTCGTCGGCCACGGCATCGGTGGTGATCGACCCGGAGTCGTAGAACTCCGACATCTCCTCGTCCCCGAGTGCGAGTTCGCTCATCCCCGTGAAGCCCGAATCCGTCGCGAGCTCGGCCAGGTACTCCTCGGCCTGGAGGCCGAGCGCCGAGGCCTTCACCCGCATCGGCACGTCCTTGGTCACGACGACGACGTCATGGCCCTCCGCGGCGAGGTTCCGGGCGACGGCGAGGATGCGGGTGTCGTTCTCCGACCGGTCGAAGCCGACCGGCATCGTCGTGGCGTCGACGTGGTTGAGTTCGACCCGGACCGTTCCCCCGGCATCGCCGACGGGGATCGGCTCGTCGAGCCGGTCGTAGTCGGAGCGGAAGTCGTCGAGGATGTGCAGCGCCTTGCGCGCGGTGAAGCCGAGTTCAGGATGGTGCCGCTTTGCCTCGAGCTCCGAGACGACGACGAGAGGGATGACGATGTGATGCTCTGCGAATCTCAGCAGTGCTCCCGGATCCGAGAGAAGCACCGAGGTGTCGAGAACGTATGTGTGGACCTTTTCGGCCATGGGGACCCCTGTGGCGTACGTAGCGCCGAGGTCCGAATCCTGACATCACCCGAACCCCGGGTTGGTGTCGACCAACTACTGTCAACCTATCCCCGATCGCGGCGACTTCTCGTTGCGGCACGCACTTTCTGCCAAGTCGCGTCGTGAACATCGAGTGAATGGGATCGGGTGCGACCGAGGCAAGGCACCTGTGCTAGTTTCGGCCCATGCCCGATGCGATCTTCGCGAACCCGCAGCTCGTCGCCGTCTACAACGCCTTCGACGGAGACCGTGACGATCTCGAGGCCTATCGGGCGATCGCCGAGGAGTTCTCCGCCCGCACCGTCGTCGACCTCGGGTGCGGCACCGGCGTCTTCGCCCGCACCCTCGCCGCCGCCGGACTCCGGGTCATCGGGATCGACCCGGCCCAGGCCTCGATCGACTTCGCCGAGGCGGCCGCCGCATCCGCATCCGCCGACGTCGACTTCCGGCGCGGCACGTCAGCGGACATCCCCGCACTCGACGCCGACCTGGTGACGATGACAGGCAACGTCGCCCAGGTCTTCCTCGGCCTCGACGAGCTGCGCGGGGTGTTCGCCGACTGCGCCCGGGGCCTGCGGCCAGGAGGTCATCTCGTCTTCGAGTCCCGGATCCCGGAAGTGAGACCGTGGGCGGACTGGGCTGGGCGGGCACCGCGGACCCTCACGATCGAGGGCATCGGCGAGGTCACCGAGACCTTCGCCCTCGGCCAGATCGACCTGCCCTTCGTCGCCTTCACCCATCTCTACCGATTCGCAGACACCGGGGACATGATCGGCTCGCAGTCCCGACTGCGCTTCCACGAGAAGGCGGAGATCACCTCGGCGCTGGAGCAGACGGGATTCGCCGTCCGCGAGGTCAGGGACGCAGCCGACCGGACCGGGAGGGAATGGGTCTTCGTCGCCGAGAAGCTGTAGTGAGGCAGAGGAGACGCCACGGCGGGCCCTGACAGACCCTGACGGGCCGAGCAGGCGACAGACCTACCGGCCGAAGCGGCGCTGGCGCAGACCGTAGTCGCGGACGGCGCGGAGGAAGTCGGTGCGGCGGAAGTCCGGCCAGTACGTCTCGCAGAAGTAGAACTCGGAGTACGCCGACTGCCACATGAGGAAGCCCGAGAGCCGCTGCTCGCCGGAGGAGCGGATGATGAGGTCCGGGTCGGGCTGGCCCTTCGTGTAGAGGTGCGCGCCGATCTGCTCGGGTGAGAGTTCGGCGATGATCGTCTCGAGATCGGTGCCCTCGTCCTGCCGGGTGCGCAGCAGGGACTTCACGGCGTTGACGATCTCCTGCCGCCCTCCGTAGCCGACGGCGACGTTGACGCGCATGCCGCCCTCACCCGAGGATGCCGCCGCTTCGAGTCGCTGCCGCAGATCGGGTGGGAGGATCTCGAGGTCACCGACGAGCTGGACCCACACGTCGTCGAGCTTCGCGATCCGCTCGACCATGTCGGAGATGATCTCGATGAGCACGGCCACCTCGTCGGCGGACCGGGCGAGGTTCTCCTTCGAGAGCACATAGAGGGTGACGATCTCGACGTCGACCTCCTGGCACCAGCCGAGGAACTCGACGATCTTGTCGGCCCCCGCCCGATGCCCGTCGGCGGTCGTCGCCCCGAACTCCTTCGCCCAGCGGCGGTTGCCGTCGGTGATCACGCCGACGTGCCTGGGGACGGGCACCGAGGTCTCGAGCTCGCGCAGCAGCCTCCGCTCATAGAGACGGTAGAGCAGACTCATCGGTCGCGCCACGACGTCCTCTTTCCCCATGCCCATCGGTCGGTCGAACACCATACAGAGTACTATCCCCGGACGGCCTCACCTGCGACGGCCCCGACCGGTGCCGACCGGGTCGCACTGCGGACGCTCATGACCACCACATGGGCCTATCGCCATCCTGCCAGGAGATCCGGATAGATTGATCCCATGAACGCTCCCGTCACGGACCCGCCCGCGCTCGATCGTCCCGCGTCCGACAGTCGGAAGCACCCTGCCCGCGCCCCGCATCCGCTGCGCATCGCCCGCCGCCGATCGGCTCTGCGCAGCGAACTCGGCAAACTCGCCGGGCAGGTCAAGCCCAAGCTGCGCGGCTGGTTCCACGCCGGGGCGTTCCCCGTGGCGATGCTCGGGGGCTTCGCCCTCGTCATCATCTCCCCGACGATCGAATCACGGCTGGCCGCCTCCGTCTTCGCCGTCACCGGCATGCTCCTCTTCGGCACCTCGGCCGTCTATCATCGCGGCCGCTGGCGGACGAAGGCCAGACTCGTCCTCCGCCGTCTCGACCACGCGAACATCTTCCTCATCACCGCGGGCACGTACACCCCGCTGGCCGTGCTCATGCTTGAGCCCCGACAGGCGATCGTGCTCCTGTCGGTCCTCTGGGGTGCCGCAGCACTCGGGGTGGCGTTCCGGACGATCTTCACCACCGCGCCGAGGTGGCTCTTCGTTCCCATCTACGTCGGCTTCGGCATCGCCGGAGTGGGGTACATCCCGCAGATCTGGGCGACCCTGCCCACCGTCGGCATCCTCGTCGTCGCCGGCGGGGTGTGCTACATCGCCGGTGCCGTGATCTACGGCATCAAGAAGCCGAATCCGGCCCCGAAGTGGCTGGGCTTCCACGAGATCTTCCACATCCTCACGATCGCCGGCTATGGCTGCCACCTCGCGGCACTCCTCGTCGCCGCCGTCGCCGCCTACTGAGCCTGCACGCGACCGAATACGCAGGCCGTTGCCTTCGCCGCCGTCGGCGCCTACTGAAGCCGTGGCCGGCTGGGGTCATGGGCGGCCGAGCTTGCAGCCTGCTGTCGCCGCTACCGCGGCACGGGCCGGACCAGTCGTCTGCNCCCCCCCCCCCCCCCCCGCTGTGCTGTGACCGAGGCTGTGCTGTGACCGGGCCGGAGTCAGGTCAATCGAATCGGTCTGCGTTCACGACTTTTCGGAGCCCGCTCCGCGGTCCGCATCGGACTCGGCCGCACTGTCGCTCCCGGCCGCCTCGGCGGAGCTAGGAGCATCCGCTGACGCCGAATCGCCTGGTCCGGGGTCGGCGGGAATGCGCTCCCCTGTCGGAGTCTCCGTGCCGTCGATGACCGACTGAGGTGCGTTGGCCCCGGAGAGCTTCGACTGATTGGGCACCGCATACTTGCGCAGCGGGATCGGGTAGGCGTCGCTGGCCCGGGAACGGGCCCGCACCCGGCGCACCCGCTTGAGCGCGTCGCGGATGAGGAAGATCGCGATGACGACGATCCCGAAGGTCGTGAGGAAGCCGATCGTGCCCGGGGTGACGAGGTCCGGGTCGGGTCCCCCGCTCGGGGTCGCGGTGCCGGCGGCCAGCATCGTCGCGGGGGCGGCGAGGATCTCCATCGCTGCGGTCATGCGCTCTCTCCTTCAAGGCGGTCGTCGGCGGGCGAAGCGGGCAGCATCCCCTCGGCAGGAACGACGCGGCCGTCGTCGAAACGGACCCCGGCGAAGAGGTCGGACTCCTGGAAGTCCACGCCCGGGGTCATCGGTTCGCGTCCGGTGCGGTCGACGGCGATCTCGAACTCCTCGGTCGGCCAGTAGGTGCGTGCGGCCTTGCGTGAGGCGGAGAAGAAACCGCCTTCGGGATCGATCTGCGTGGCGTGGGAGATCAGGGCCCGATCGCGGGCGCCGAAGTACTCACCGCAGTCGATGCGCGTGGAGAGCCAGTTGACGCGTTCGGCGTCGCGCTTCTTGAAGTCCTCGATGTGCTCGGCGAACGGCGACTCGAGGCCGGCGGCCTCCATCTTCTCGTGGATGGTGATCCACTTCTTCGCCGACAGGTCCTGGTTGTAGTAGACCTTCTGCACCGCCCACGGCTCTCCGAGCTCAGGGTGCGCCTCGGGGTCGGCCGCAGCCTCGACGGCCGCCATCGTCACCGCATGGTTCTTGATGTGGTCGGGATGAGGGTAACCGCCGAGCTCGTCATACGTGGTCACGACCTGGGGCCGGAACTGCCGGATGATGTGGACGAGCGGGAGCATCGCGATCTCGTCGGGCACCCGGTAGAAGCAGCCGGCGGGGATCTCGGTCTCGAAGTCGCCCTCGGGCAGACCGGAGTCGACGTGGCCGACCCAGACGTGTTCGGCGCCGAGCGCCGCGGCGGCCGAGGCCATCTCCTCGCGACGCAGACCCGCGATGTCACGGGTGGCCTTCGGCGACTGCAGGAGCGCTGGGTTGAGGATGTCTCCGGCCTCCCCGCCGGTCATCGTCGCGATGAGGACCCGTGCGCCGAGGTCCGCGTACTTCGCACTCGTGGCAGCGCCCTTCGACGATTCGTCGTCGGGGTGCGCATGGACAGCCAGCAGACGCAGCCCGCGATATGGAAGCGCAGTCATTTCTCGGTGGTCCCCTCTCGGTTCGGCGCTGAGCCGTTCCTCACTCTGTCCGTGCCTGAGCATGATCGCAGATCACGGATCGACTACTCTAGATTAGTGCGCGAGAGTGACAGATGAGGAATTCAATGACTGAGGTTACAGCCGCAGAACCGCAGGGCGACCGCTACGGGCGCGCCCGCACCCCGCGACGTCGCCTCAGCCGCAGGGCGACGATCATCGGCACAGCCGTCATTGCCATCGTCGTCATCATCATCGGCGTCGTCGCCTTCCAGCCCCCGACGAAGCCGAACGATCCGCAGACCGTCGAGTACACGGTCAACGATTCCGCGAGCACCACGGTGACCGTGGCCCTCTACCCGGACCGTGAGCGCAGCGTCCACTGCATCGTCCAAGCCACGAACAGCAACGAGGCGATCGTCGGCTTCACCGAGGTCAGCCTCGACGCCGACCCGCAGGCCGATCCCACCAAGCCGCGGCCGATCACCGTCGACCTCGCCACCACCCAGCTCGCCTCCTCCGGCCACGCGGACGCCTGCTGGTTCGAGTGACCTCGTTGTCGTCGCGACATCGCTGAGGCAGGCATCGCGCAAGCTTCCCTGCCGTCGCCGAGGTGCATCCTCCCTGACGGCGACGCCGATGGGAGTTCCCCGCGAGGGTGCCCGAATCGTGACCCAGATCATCGTAATCCTCGCGAAATGGGTTAGACTGTAGTTTCATTCACCGCCCGGGCGTATCCCACGCCCGGTTTTTCGTTGCCTGACGTGCCGTCAGCGCATCGAACCGAAGAAGGAGAAGTCATGACCGAGGATGTCACCCAGGAAGAGACATGGTTGACCCAGGAAGCCTTCGACCGCCTGTCGAAGGAACTTGAACACCTCTCCGGACCGGGACGTGCAGAGATTGCTGAGAAAATCGAAGCCGCCCGCGACGAGGGTGACTTGAAGGAGAACGGCGGCTATCACGCGGCACGCGAAGAACAGGGCAAGCAGGAGGCTCGCATCCGCCAGCTCGAGCAGCTGCTGCGCTCGGCGAAGGTCGGAGAGAGCGAGAGCGACGGCAAGACCGTCTCCCCCGGCTCCGTCGTGACCGCGAAGGTCGCCGGAAACGAGATGCGCTTCCTGCTCGGCAGCCGTGAGATCGCCGGCGACTCCGACATCGACGTGTTCTCGGAGAAGTCGCCGCTCGGCGCGGCCGTGCTCGGCGTCGCCGTGGGCGACAAGACGAGCTACGAAGCCCCCAACGGCAAGGAGATCGCCGTCGAGGTGACGAACATCGAGGCCTTCTCCGGCTGAGCTGACCTCGCAGAGAAGACCGGTGGGCGGGTGCGATCGCACCCGCCCACCGGTCTTCTCAATGTCTGCCCTCAGACGCGTGTCTCGGCGCTCGTGCCCGAAGATCTGCGCCGACACTCGTGCCCGAAGACGTGCGGAGAGTCGTCCGCGGGCCGGTACCTGGAGCCCCACGCAGGCAACCGCTCGACAGAAGTCCACACGCGCTGGATATGACCATCGCGTGTGGACTTCTGGCGAGCGGTTGTGTGTCTCAGCGGCCCTGCGGAGGTTCCTTGCCCTCTGGGGCGTCGGATTCCTTGGGGGTGTCGGAATCCCCGGAGGTGCCGGTGCCGGATGTGCCCGACGCGCCTGGGGGCTGCACGCCCTTCGCCCCGGCCGCGTCCGCGGAGTCCCCGGCTGCGTTCGCGCCCGCGGAGTCGCCGGCCCCGTCCGCACTTGAGGAATCCCCGCCGGCGGCGTGTGCGGCGGAGTGGTCGGCGCCCGCGTCGTCGATCGCCTCGGCGAGCTTGTCCTTCGCGGTTTCGAGGACGGCCTCCGCCTCGGTGTCGGGCTCGGCTTCGTCCAGCGGCCCGCCTCCGCGGGGGCCGTTGGCGTGGACGATGTAGCTGACGACGGTGTTGATCACCGCCACGGCAGGCACCGCGAAGAGCGCACCGACGATGCCGTAGAGGAAGCCGCCGGCGGCGACCGCGAGGACGACGGCGAGAGGATGGACGGACACGGCCTTGCCCATGAGGAACGGCTGGAGGACGTGGCCTTCGAGCTGCTGGACGCCGATGACGACGGCGAGCATGATCAGCGCCGCGACGAATCCGTTCGACACGAGCGCGACGACGACGGCGACGACGCCCGAGGCGATCGCACCGACGATCGGGATGAACGAGGCGAGGAAGACGAGCAGCGTCAGCGGGATGACGAGCGGGATGCCGAGGATCGCCGCGCCGATGCCGATGCCGATCGCATCGACGGCGGCGACGAGGATCTGCACCCGCACGTACTGGGTCAGCGTCGTCCAGCCGCGCTGGGCGGCGCCGATGGCCACCGGCTGGGCCGGCACCGGCAGCAGGTTCATCACCCAGCGGAAGATCCGCTTGCCGTCGTAGAGGAAGAAGAAGGTCGTGAACAGGCACAGGAGCAGTCCCGCGAGGAACGAGCCCACCGAGGAGGTCGCCTCCCACGCTCCCCCGAGCAGCTGCGAGCTGTTGTTCTGCAGGAAGTCCGTCGCCGACTTCACCCCGTCGTCGATGTAGCCGGAGATCGTCGTCGAGTCGAGGCCGAAGGGATTGTGGGCCAGCCAGCTGCTGATGCTCGAGAAACCGGTCATCACCTGACCGACGAGATCGGGCATCCCGGAGTAGATCTGCTGGCCGACGAGCGTGAAGAGTCCGGCGACGACGATGATGAATCCGAAGAACGCGATGATCGTCGCGAGCACCCGCGGCATCCCCTTCTTCGTCATCCACCCCGTCAGCGGCGCGAGCAGGGCCGTGAGCAGGAGCGCGATGAGCACCGGGAGGAGGACGTGCCAGACCTTCGCGAGCAGCCAGAACGCCACCCCGATCGCCACGAGGACGACGATCGAGCGCCACGACCAGGCGGCGGCGACCCGCAGCCCCGGGGACACGTAGGGTTCGGATGCGGATTCGATCCGGGAATGGGCGATCTCCACGGGATCGATCTCTCCCGCATGGCCTTCGTCGCTGGTCGGCTGCGCGTCGGCGTGTCCTCGGCGATGCGAGGCCCAGGCGGCGCGCAGCCGGTTCGGCGACGGCGTGTTCTCGTTCTCTGACATGCTCCAACAATAGTTGGTCACGACGCGTTCGAGGTGGAATGATGACCCGAGAGGGAGGGTGATTCTCGTGGGCAAGCGCATGCTCTACGCCGTTGCCACTATGACAGGGACGGCTGTCGGCATCGGCGCCTCCGCCGCCGGTCTGCTCCGCCACCAGGCCTCGTCCCTGCGTCGCGGCTTCGACGGCGACGGCGATCGCCCCTTCCCCACGATCGCCGAGGAGGTCTCCGCCCCGCCGGATCACGACGACGGCGGCACCGCCTCACTCGCCGTCATCGGCGACTCCTGGGTGTGCGGCATCGACGTCGACGACCCCGCCGACACCCCGGCCATGCTCATCGGACGCGGACTCGCCCGACTGTTGGGCACCGCGGTGCGCGTGCAGTCGACCGCCCGCCCCTCGGCACTCTCGGACACCCTCTCCGAGCAGGTCGATGAGATACTCAGCTCCGGTCGGCTCGCCCGCCACGGGTCTGATCCGTCGTCGGACCGTCGGCGGTTCGCGATCATCTCGATCGGCACCGGCGACGTCATCCATCCCATCCACGGACCGATCGGCATTCCCGCACTCAACCAGGCGATCAACCGCCTCCAGCGGGAGGGCCGCTATACCGTCTTCGTCCTCGTCTGCCCCAACCTCGGCGGACTGCCGGGGCTGCGCGACCCGCTCAAGACCACCCTGCGCCGCTCCTCCCGGGTCCTCGCCGGCTCCCAGTGGCTGGCAGCGCTCTCGGCTCGGGCCGTGCCCCTGCAGGCCACCGGGTCGCTCACCGGCACGACCCGGAAGTCCCTGCTCAACGAGTCGGGGCGGTTCCCCAGTGCGCTCGGCTACGCCCAGCTGGCCTCCACCGTGCTCTCGGCGATCGCCGAACGTCTCGAGGCCCCCATCGCCGTCGATCGCTCCCATGACATTCCCGACGACACCCGCGAGACGCCCGAGGACACGGCCGCAGCGTCGGACGCCGCCGGGACCGTCGCGTCCGAGGACGTCATGCCCGAGGGCGTCATGTCAGAGGACACAGCGTCGGAGACCGCTGCCGACGACCCGGTCGACCCGCAGACCGAGGGCCGAGCCGGATGATCCCGGTCGTCCTCGCCTCGCAGTCACCGTCGCGGCGCGCGATCCTCACGGCTTCCGGTATCGAGCCGACCGTCATCGTCTCCGAGGTCGACGAGGATGCGATCGAGGAGACGTTCTCCGGCGGCGTCGGTGACCTCACCACGGCCCTGTCCGAGGCGAAGGCCCGCGCCGTCGTCGACCGCATCGCCGCGATGCCGCCCGGTTCCCTGCCTGCCCCGCTCGCAGACGAGCTCAGCTGCGTCGTCATCGCCGGAGACTCCCTGCTCGAACATCGAGGCCAGGCGATCGGCAAACCCGGGACGGCGGAGAGGACCCGCGAGGTGTGGGCCGACATGGCCGGTGAGTGGACGACCCTGCACACGGGGCATTCGCTGGCCCTCCTCGAACGCGCGAGCACCGACGAACCGCTGGCGCTGCGCGACCTCCGCTCGGCCCGTTCGTCGACGGCCGTGCTCATCGGCACCCCGACTCCCGAGGAGCTCGAGGCCTACATCGCCACCGAGGAGCCGTTCCATGTCGCCGGGGCGCTGACGATCGACGGCTACGGCGGAGCCTTCGTCGACCGGCTCGACGGCGACCACCTCACCGTGCTCGGCCTCAGTCTGCCGACTGTGAGGCAACTCGCCCAGGAGATCGGCCTGTTCTGGCCCGACCTCTGGACGCCTCGGCGGTAGACTCGGAGCGGTCGAGAGGACACGCCCGAGGCGTTCGAAGTTTTCTCTCCCAGTTTTTATCGGTGTCCTACAAAGCGTTTGCGGCGATCCCTAAATTGATCTGTGATCATACAAAAGGAGCACCATGACCACAGTTCTCCCCGAAGAGACGACCGCACCGCTGTCCACCACCGTCCCCACTGCGCCCGTGCGCCGGGTCCTCATCGCCAACCGCGGTGAGATCGCCCTGCGCATCATCCGGGCTGCGCACGACCTGGGGATGAAAGCGGTCGCCGTCTACACTCGAGCCGATGCGGACGCAGAGTTCGT
The DNA here is from genome assembly GCF_038429965.1 of Brevibacterium ammoniilyticum. Taxonomy (NCBI): domain Bacteria; kingdom Bacillati; phylum Actinomycetota; class Actinomycetes; order Micrococcales; family Brevibacteriaceae; genus Brevibacterium; species Brevibacterium ammoniilyticum. The sequence continues at coordinate 246,628 of NZ_BAABNP010000001.1, read as the reverse complement.
CTCGCTCGCCGACGACGCCTGGCTGCTCGAGGGCACCGGCGCCGGGGAGACCTACCTCGACATCGACAAGATCCTCGCCTTGGCAAAGCGCTCCGGAGCCGACGCGATCCATCCCGGCTACGGCTATCTCGCCGAGAACGCCCTCTTCGCCCAGGCCGTCATCGACGCCGGGCTGACCTGGATCGGCCCTCCCCCGGCCGCGATCGAACTCCTCGGCGACAAGTCGGGGGCCCGTGAGGTCGCCGAGGCAGTCGCAGCCCCCGTCGCCCCCGGCTCGGTCGGCGCCGTCGCCGATCTCGCCGAAGCCGCCGAGGTCGCAGACCGCATCGGCTACCCCGTCGTCATCAAGGCCGTCCACGGCGGCGGCGGTCGCGGATTCCGCGCCTGCCCGAGCGCCGACGACCTCGAAGCTGCGTTCACCGCAGCCACCCGTGAGGCGCTCGCGGCCTTCGGCCGCGGCGAATGCCTCATCGAGAAGCAGATCGTCCACCCCCGCCACATCGAGACGCAGTGCCTGGCCGACTCCTTCGGCAACGTCCGCGTCCTCTCCACCCGCGACTGCACACTCCAGCGCCGCAACCAGAAGATCGTCGAAGAGGCCCCGGCCCCGTTCCTCACCGAGGAGCAGGAGCGCATCGTCTCCGAAGCCTCGATCCGCGTGCTCGCCCACGTCGGCTACGTGGGGGCGGCGACGTGCGAGTTCCTGCTCGGCACCGACGGCACCATCATCTTCATGGAGGCCAATGCGCGCATCCAGGTCGAGCACACCGTCACCGAGGAGGTCACGGGAGTCGACCTCGTCGGCTGGCAGCTGCGCATCGCCTCGGGCGAGCAGCTTCCCGAGGCCTTCCCCGCCGTGCGCGGCCATGCGATCCAGTTCCGCATCAATGCCGAGGATCCCACGACGTTCTTCCCCGCCACCGGCACCGTGAAGAACTACCGCGCCCCTGCGGGTCCGGGTGTGCGCCTGGACTCCGGCATCGGCGAGGGCAGCGTCGTCGGCACCGACTTCGACCCGATGCTCGCGAAGCTCATCATCACCGGCGCCGACCGTGACCAGGCGCTCGCACGCTCGCGGCGCGCCCTGGCCGAATACCGCATCGACGGCGTCTCGACCCTGCTGCCGCTCCACCGCGTCCTCGTCTCGGAGCCCGCCTTCGCCGGTGACTTCGACGTGTGGACGAACTGGCTCGAGACCGCGTTCGTCAACCCGCTTGCCGCACCGACCACAGGAGATCACATGAGCACCACTGCCGACAGCTTCAGCGTCGTCGTCGAGGTCGACGGTCGCCGGATGACGGTCTCGGTCCCCAAGGACGTCATCTCCGACCTCGGCCACGTCCCCAGCCCCAGCGTGCCCCGCCGCAAGCGCAACCTGCGCCGCAAGGGCGCTCAGCTCGCCGACGAGTCCAACGCCCTCAACGCGCCCATGCAGGGCACGATCGTCTCCGTCGCCGTCGCCGCCGGTGACACGGTCGAAGCCGGTGACACCCTCGCCGTCATCGAGGCGATGAAGATGGAGCAGCCGCTCAAGGCCGGCCATTCGGGCACCGTCTCCGAGGTGCTCGTCGACGCCGGCACTGCCGTGAAGTCCGGCGAGCCGATCATCCGCTTCGCCGCCTGAGGCACCGCGCCGTCGCACGCTTTCCTGCCCGGTTCACCGACCGCTGTCGGTGAACCGGGCAGTGATGTATTCGGACTCCGCGTCATTGCCGGGGCACCCAAGCGCCGCCTCGACCGCCGCCTCGGCGTCCGCGTCCCGGCCCAGCTCCCGCAGCGTGATCGCTCGGGCGAGGTGGAAGGGGCGATGGCGGGAGAGCTGCGGATCATCAGCGAGCGCATCGAGGGCGGTGAGCGCCGCCCTCGGCCCGTCGACCCGACCGCGGACGACGGCGAGGTTGAGCCTGACCACCGGTGAGGGGTCGAGGCGGGCGAGCATCCGGTAGAGGAGGAGGATCTGCGGCCAGTCGGTGTCGGCGAAGGACGCCGCCTCGGCGTGGAGGGCGGCGATCGCCGCCTGCACCGTGTACGTTTCCGCCCCTGCCCGGCTGGTTCCTGCCCGAGCGGCGGCCGCACGGGCGAGTCCGAGCCCTTCGGCGATGAGCGCCGAATCCCAGTCCGCCCGGTTCTGCTCGGCCAAGGGCACCGGTGCGCCGTCGGCGGCGATCCGGGCTCCCGCCCGCGAACGGGTGAGCAGGAGAAGCGCGAGCAGACCCTGGGCCTCGACCTGCTCGGGCAGCAGCCGCACGAGGAGACGGCTGAGACCGATCGCCTCCTCCTGCACGTCGACGCGGGCGTGCGACCGACCCGTGGTCGCGACGAAGCCCTGGGTGAAGATGAGGTAGACGGCCCGCAGCACCCCGGGCAGCCGCTCGGCCAGCTGATCCGGTGCGGGGGCGCCGAAGGGGATCCCGGTCACGGTGATCCGCCTCTTCGCCCGCACGATCCGCTGCTGCATGGTTCTCGCGTCGACGAGGAAGGCCGCAGCGACCTCGGGCGTGGTCCAGCCGGCGAGGAATCGGAGGATGAGTGCGATCCGCTCGCTCTCCCCCAGCGTCGGATGGGAGCAGGTGAAGAACAGTCCCAGCCGTTCGTCGGGGATGTCGGCGGTGCTCAGGGCCTCGCCGAGGCGGTCGGCAGGATCGTCGTGGTCACCGGGCCGGGACTCGTCCTCGATGCGCAGCCGGGCGAGACTGCGGGCCCGGGCGCCGTCGGTGCGGATGAGGTCGATCGCCCGGTTCTTCGCCGTCGTCATCAGCCACGCCTGCGGACGGTCAGGGACCCCTCTGTCCGGCCACGTCTCGACAGCGCGGAGCATGGCCTCGGCCAGGGCCTCCTCGGCGAGATCGAGGTCGTGGAACTTCGCGGCCAGCGCCGCGAGCAGCCGCCCGCGTTCCTCCGCGCCGATCGCGGTGAGGACCCGGGCGGGCTCGGCCGGCTCCATCAGTAGTCGGCGACGGGCCGGATCTCGATATGGCCGAACCGCGATCCCGGGCTGCGCTTCGCCCATGCGATCGCCTCGTCGATCGAGGGCACCTCGATGACGTAGCTGCCGCCGACGAACTCACCGGATTCGGCGAACGGACCTGCGGTGACGACGGAGTCGCTGACCCTCACGGCGTGTTCGGGGCCCTCGAGGGCGAAGCCGCCGACGACGATGCCGGCGTCGGTGATCTCCTTGTCGAAGGCCATGAACTCGCTCGGATCGGGACCGCCGTCCTCGCCGCAGTCGGCGTCGGTGACGTTGCCCATGAGCAGCAGTGCGTACCTCATGTCTCTCTCCTCTTCTCGTGACGCCGACACGGCGCCGTGGGTGCCGGGCAGAAGCGTCCGACACCACTCTGACGCATCGGGGGAGGCGAAATCGGCAGGTGAGGAGGAAAGATTCTCCTACAGGTGCCGGTGGAGGCGACGCGAGGCTTCGGTGAGCGAGCCGCTCAGCGACGGGTAGACGACGAAGGAGGCCGAGAGCTGGTCGACGGTGAGACGGTTCTCCACGGCCATCGTGATCGGCAGGATGAGCTCGCTCGCCCGTGGGCCGACGACGACGCCGCCGAGGATCGACCCGGATCCGCGCCGGGCGAAGATCTTGACGAAGCCGTCCTCGATGCCGAGCATCTTCGCCCGCGGGTTCGTATCCAGGGGCAGCATGACGGTGTCGATGTCCGTGGGGTTCTCGCGGTAGTTCTGCTGCGTGAAGCCGACCGTGGCGATCTCCGGGGCCGTGAACACGTTCGAGGCGACGTTGCGCAGCTTGAGCGGCTGCACGGCATCGCCGAGGGCGTGCGACATCGCGATCCGACCCTGCATCGCCGCGACCGAGGCGAGCGGCAGCACACCGGTGCAGTCTCCGGCGGCGTAGATGCCGGGACGGTTCGTCCGGGCTACGCCGTCGACGACGATGTAGCCTGCGTCGTTGACCTTGACCCCGGCGGCCTCGAGGCCGAGGTCGGCGGTGTTGGGGATCGAGCCGACGGCCATGAGGCAGTGCGAGCCCTCGACCCGACGGCCGTCGGCGAGGGTGACCTCGACGCCGTTGTCCGTGCGCTTGACCGACTCCGCCCGGGACCGGGAGAGGACGTTCATGCCCTTCGTGCGGAAGACGAACTCGAGGACGTCGGCGGCGTCCTCGTCCTGACCGGGCAGGACCTTCTCACGGGAGGACACGAGCGTGACCTCGGCACCGAGGGCCCGGTAGGCGGAGGCGAACTCGGCGCCCGTGACGCCGGAGCCGACGACGATGAGGTGTTCGGGCAGGTCTTCGAGCTCGTAGAGCTGGGTCCAGGAGAGGATGCGCTCACCGTCGGGCTGCGCGGTGGCGAGCTCACGCGGGTGGGCGCCGACGGCGAGGAGGATCGTCGAGGCCCGCAGCGTGTACTCCGTGCCGTTGTGCTCGACGACCTCGACGCGGTCACGGCCGACGAGCTTCGCGCTGCCCTTGATGACCTTGACGCCGGCGCGGATGAGGCCGTCGTGGATGTCGTCGGACTGCGCGTTGGCCAGGGACACGATGCGTTCGTTGACGGCCTTGAGGTCCGCGGTCACCCGGTCGTGGTCGGGATGCTCCTCGGTCGTCTCGTCCTTGCCGGTGATGCGGATGCCCAGGCCCGCCGACCGTGTGATCTCGTCCATCATCTCCGCCGTGGCGATGAGGGACTTCGAGGGCACGACGTCGGTGACGACCGCGGCCCCGCCGCAGCGGTTGCGCTCGATGAGCATGACGTCGGCGCCGAGCTGGGCGGCGGCGAAGGCGGCTTCGTAGCCTCCCGGTCCCCCGCCGATGATGACGACACGATCTGCTGCGGATTCAAATTCTTCGTTCACGACCCAATCCTCTCAAATCGCCCTGGCCGGGGCGAATGAACTCTCTCAGTACTCGGCCGTGTCGGCGGACGGCTCTGCTGCGTCGGCGGATCGCCCTGCCGTGTCGGCGGGGTCGACCTCCTCGGCGGTGTCCCGGTGAAGGGCGGAGAGCGCGACGTAGGCCTGGGCGTTCTCCCGGACCTTGGCCACCCCCTCCTCCGTCATCTCCCGCCGCACCTTGCCCGGCACCCCGGCCACGAGGGAGCGGGGCGGGATCTCGGTGCCTTCGAGGACGACGGTGCCAGCGGCGATGAGGGATTCGGTGCCGATGCGGGCGTCATTGAGCACGGTCGCGTGCATGCCGATGAGGACGTCGTCGTCGACCCGGGCCCCGTGGACGAGGGCCTGGTGTCCGATCGACACGCGCCTGCCGATGACGACGGGCTTGCCCTCGTCGGTGTGCATGACGGTGTTGTCCTGGACGTTCGAGTCCTCGCCGATAGTGATCGGGGCCTTCTCCGCCCGCAGCACGCAGCCGTAGAAGACTCCCGCGCCCTTCTCCACCCGGACGTCGCCGACGAGGGTCGCACCGGCGGCGACGAACGCTCCGGGGTCGATCTGCGGGGTGTGCCCGCCGACTGCGATGATGCGTGCCTGCGATTCCGTCATGAGTCCTCCATCGGTTCTCGTCCCAGTGCTGTCATCGGCCGCGCGGACACAGCGTCGTGACCGGTGGCAGCCGTTGCCAGTCTACTGCCGGAACCGCCGTGAACCGGGGGTCGTCTCGGGGGCTGACCTGCGCGGCGACTTCACGTCCGCGGCAGACTCCATTCACGTCTGAGACATCCTCCTTCTGCAGAGTGAGACGCGCGGTGGACGGATTTGCGTCGAGCACCCCATAGCAGGAGAATGGGCAGAATATTTGTCAGAAACTTCACACTGCCAGACTCTTGTGCGCCCAAAACGGTTATGTGAACCTTGACTGTGAGAGTTGCGCGCCGCTGTTGTCGTGCGCGCACACCGAGTTTCATCATCTCCGTCGAAAGGTCACCATGGATTGGCGACATCGTGCAGCATGCCTCAATGAGGACCCGGAACTGTTCTTCCCCATCGGCAACACGGGTCCGGCTCTGCTCCAGATCGAAGAGGCTAAGACTGTGTGCCGTCGTTGCGAAGTGGCCGAGACCTGCCTCCAGTGGGCGCTCGAATCCGGTCAGGATGCCGGCGTCTGGGGTGGACTGAGCGAAGACGAGCGTCGTGCGCTCAAGCGCCGTGCGGCCCGTGCCCGTCGCGCAGGCTGAGGTCGCCTGCACTCACCAGAGTCCCCTGCTCGGACCACGATCACCGTGATTCGAGCTGGGGACTCTGTCATGTCCGCACCGACTCCGGCCCCTGCTCCCGCACAGACGTCGGAGTCCGGGGCAGAGGAGTCCGGGGCGGAGGGGTCTCAGTCGTAGGAGTCGGGACGCAGCGGCACATCGAGGATCGCCTCGGTGCCCCCGCCCTCGCGCTCGCGCCACTGGATCGATCCGGCGAGGTCGGCGGAGACGAGGGTGCGCACGATCTGCGTGCCCAGACCGTTGCCCGGGCTCACCGCCTCGCCGAGGCCGACGCCGTCGTCGGCGATCGTCACGTGGAGATGGTCGCCGTCGCGTTCGGGGATGACCCACACGTGTCCTTCGAGCGTCTCGCCCGGGGCCAGTCTCTCCTGCTTCTCGAGCGGGAAGCCGTGTTCGATCGCGTTCGTGATCAGCTCGGTGATCGCCAGCGCCAACGAGGTGGCGTCGGCCGAGGAGATCGTGCCGAAGCTGCCCTTGCGCTGCAGGCTGACCTGGACGAGCGGGCTCGTCAGCTCAGGGGTGAGCCGCAGCCCCTTGTCGACGACCTCGTCGAAGTCGACCTCGGACTCCACTCCCTGGCTGAGCACATCATGGACGACGGCGATGATCGAGACCCGGCGCATCGCCTCCGAGAGCGCGGCCTTCGCATCAGGTGAGTCGATGCGCCGCGTCTGCAGCCGCAGCAGGGCCGAGACCGTCTGGAGGTTGTTCTTCACCCGGTGGTGCATCTCCTTGATCATCGCGTCGCGGGAGAGAAGCTCCCGTTTGCGCCGCCGGATCTCCGAGACGTCCCTGGCCAGCACGATCGCCCCGGTCCGCTGCCCTGAGTCGGTGAGCGGAATCGCCCGCAGCGACACACTTGTGCGCCCGACCTCGAGTTCGGTCCGCCACGGCGCCCTGCCCGTGAGCACGAGCGGCAGGGTCTCGTCGACCTGCCGCAGCTCCGTGCTCAGACTCGAGACCACCTCGGCGAGGTAGGCGCCTTCGATCTCCCCGCCGTGGCCGAGCCGGTGCATGAGGGAGACGGCGTTCGGGGAGGCGTACTGGACGCGGGAGTCCCGGTCGAGGACGAAGATCCCGTCACCGACCCGCGGCTCCCCGTGCCGCACGCCGCTGGGCGCCTCCCGGTCGGGGAACGTTCCCTGGGCGACCATGGTCAGCAGGGCGAGAGCGGCCTCCAGGTAGTGCTTCTCCAGGCGCGAGGATCCCCGCCGGCGCAGGCCCTCCGAATAGCGCACGAGGATCGCGATCGTCTCCCCGTGACGGTTGAGCGGGACCGCCTCGGCGCACACCTCGGTCTCCTCGGTGCCGGCGTTGACCCCGAGATCCTTGGCCGGAGCCGTCTCGGTGACGAGTGCGCCCGAGGCCACGGCGGCACCGAGGAGGTCGCGTTCGAGGCCCGTGGCCCGGGCGCCGAGGAGGTCGCGGTTGAACAGCGTGGGCCCCGTCGTCGGACGGGCATGGGCGACGACGGTGTAGGCGCCGCTGGCCGAGGGCACCCAGAGGACGAGGTCGGCGAAGGAGAGGTCGGCGATGAGCTGCCAGTCCCCCACGAGCAGATGGATGTACTCGACATCCGCCTCATCGGTGATGCCTTCGGCGGCGAGCTGTTCGTTGAGCACGGGTCCTCTGTTCTGTGAAAGCCGGTGGGAGACCTCAGCGGGCCCGGAGCAGCGCTCCGGACCCGCCGTCGATCAGGCGCTGTGCTCGGACTCCCAGGCCGAGGAGCGCACGACGCCGCGCAGCATGCGCAGCAGCACCGACAGCGGCGCCTGCGTCACGGTGTCGAGGGCGAGCACGGTCTCGATCGTCTCGAGCACACGCTCGGCGACGGTCTCGTTGCGCTCGAGCCATTCGGCCAGGCGCTGCTTGGCGCGTTCGTCCGGGGTCCCCGAGATCGGGGTGTCCGTGGCGGCGATGACGGAACCGGCGACCGAGAGGATCGCGGAGTAGAAGTCGTCGCGCAGCGAACCGCGGGCCAGTGCCGACCAGCGATCGGAGCGGTCGAGATCGCCGATGGCCGCGAGCACCTGCGACCCGGAGAACTTGTCGTTGACGGCGTAGTACACCTCGGCGACGTCCTCCGCGGACTCATTCGTCCGGGCGGCGAGCTGGGTGATGTCGAGGAGGGCGAACTCGTCGAGCAGCGCCGCCGCCCGCCACGCCAGCTCCTGCGGCACACCCTCATCGATGTACTCCTGCGCCTTGGCGGCCATCGCCTCGGCGTCGAAGCCGTCGACGAGATCGGGCACGCGCTGCCGCAGGGCGGCGACGACCTTGCCGTAGAGCTCGATGCCCGAATCGACGTCGAGGGTGTCCGGGGCCTGCTGGACGAGCCAGCGCGAGGACCGGTCGAGCAGCCGCACGTAGTCGTGCTGGAGCTGGACCTGGACGGCCGTGGGCACCTCGTTGTCGAGTGCGGTGACCGCGTCGAAGAAGTCGTCGAGGCCGAAGATCTCGGAGACGACGACGAAGACGCGGGCGATCTGCGGCACCGAGGCCGGAGTCTCCTCGAGCATCCGGTAGACGTAGGTGAGTCCGCCCCGGTCGACCATGCGGTTGACGAGCTTGGCCGTGGCGATCTCCCGGTGCAGCGGGTGCTCGGGGATGAGCTGCCCGTACTGCTCGACGAGGGCGTCGGGGAAGTAGCCGGCGAGCTCACGCTGCATCCACGGTTCGTCGGGCACGACGCTGCCCAGGATCTCATCGGCGGCGTGCATCTTCGCATACGCGAGCAGCACCGCGAGCTCCGGGGAGACGTACGAGCTGAACTCCCGCTTGGCGAGCTCCTCGGCATTGGGCAGGAACTCGACGTGACGGTCGAGGTCGGCGTGCTTCTCGAGGTAGCTGAGCATCCGACCGTAGGTGCCCGACATCGACTCCGTCTGCGAACGCGCCTCACCGAGGACGACGTTCTGGGAGTAGTTGTTCGCCAGCACCCGCTCGGCGACGTCGTCGGTGAACGACAGCAGCACCGTCTCGCGGTCCTCGGCTGCGAACGCGCCCTTGTGGAGCAGGGTGCGCAGCAGCAGCTTGATGTTGACCTCGTGGTCGGAGCTGTCCACACCGGCGGAGTTGTCGACGGCGTCGGTGTTGATCGCGACCCCGTTCAGTGCCGCCTCGACGCGGCCGAGCTGGGTCACGCCGAGGTTGCCGCCCTCGCCGATGACCCGTGCCCTGACGTCGTCGCCGTCGATCCGGATCGCGTCGTTGGACTTGTCCCCGACGTCACCGTGGCTCTCCGAGCTCGACTTGATGTACGTGCCGATGCCGCCGTTGTAGAGCAGGTCGACGGGGGCTGCGAGGATCTCGGACATGAGCTCGGCCGGGCTGCGCCTGCCGGGGTCGACGCCGAGGGCGGCCGCCGCCTCGGGGCTGAGATCGATCGACTTCGCCGAGCGCGGGAAGACGCCGCCGCCTGCCGAGATGAGGTCCCGGTCATAGTCCTGCCACGAGGACCGGGGCAGATCGAAGAGCCGGCGTCGTTCGACGAAGCTCGTCGCGGCGTCCGGGTTGGGATCGATGAAGATGTCGCGGTGGTCGAAGGCGGCGACGAGGCGGATGTGCTCGCTGCGGAGCATGCCGTTGCCGAAGACGTCGCCGCTCATATCGCCGATGCCCACGACCGTGAAGTCGTCTTCGGCGGTGTTGACGTCGAGTTCGCGGAAGTGGCGTTCGACGGACTTCCACGCACCGCGGGAGGTGATCGCCATCTTCTTGTGGTCGTAGCCGACGGAGCCGCCGGAGGCGAATGCGTCGCCGAGCCAGAAGCCGCGGCGCTCGGCGATCGCATTGGCGACGTCGGAGAAGCGCGCGGTGCCCTTGTCGGCGGCGACGACGAGGTAGTAGTCGTCGCCGTCATGGCGGACGACCCGGTCGGGGTGGACGACCTGCTGGGTGCCGTCGGCGGCGTAGACGAGGTTGTCGGCGACCTCGAGGAGGCTTTCGATGAAGACCTCGTAGGCGGCCTGACCGGCAGCCATCCACGCGTCGCGGTCGCTCATCGGGGGCAGCTGCTTGGGGAAGAACCCGCCCTTGGCGCCGGTGGGGACGATGAGCGCGTTCTTGACCATCTGCGCCTTGACGAGGCCGAGGACCTCGGTGCGGAAGTCATCGCGCCGGTCCGACCAGCGCAGACCGCCGCGGGCGACGGTGCCGAAGCGCAGGTGGACGCCTTCGACCTGCGGGGAGTACACCCACATCTCGAGCGCCGGCTTCGGCTTCGGCACGAAGCTGAGCTCGGTGGGCCGGATCTTGAGCACGAGCGCTGTGGGCAGCTGACCGGAGGCGTTCTGGAAGTAGTTCGTGCGCAGGGTCGCCCGGAGCAGTTCGAGCGAGGAGCGCAGCACGCGGTCGGCGTCGAGGCTCGCGACGTCGCCGAGTGCGGTCTCGATCGCCTGGTCGATGCCCATCATCGCCTCATCGCGTCCAGCGTCATCGGCGTCGGGGTCGAACTTCGCGAAGAAGTAGTCCACGAGGAGGCGGGAGATCTCCGGGTTGTCGCTGTAGACCTCCCCGACGTAGGCGTCGGAGTAGGTGAAGCCGGCCTGGCGGAGGTACTTGCCCAGCGCCCGGATGATCGTCACCTGCTGCCAGTCGAGGCCGGAGACGACGAGCCGGTCGAAGACGCCGGCCTCCTTGCGGCCCTCCCAGCCTGCCATGAAGGCCTGGGCGACCCGTTCGCAGTCGCCGTCGCCGAGTTCGCGGTCGAAGCGCAGCCCGAAGTCGTAGATGTAGCGGTGGCTGCCGTCGGCGAGGTCGAGTTCGTAGGGGCGCTCGTCGAGGACGGTGGCCCCGAACGCGGTGAGGAACGGCAGGACCGCGGACAGTCCCACCCGCTCGTCACGGTAGAGGGCCAGACGCACCGGGGCGTCCTCGTCGTCGTTCGGACGGTAGAGGCGTACGGCCGCACCCTCACCGGCATCGAGCGCTTCGAAGCGGGCGACGTCGGCGACGGCGTCGGCGGGGGTGTGGTATTCGCCGTAGCCGGGCGGGAAGGCCCGCGACCACAGGTCGGCCCGGGCCAGGGCGGTGCCGCTGTCGCCGCGTTCGGCGGGGGCGAGGAAGGCATGGACGTCCTCGGCCCACGACCGGACCGCGGCGACGATGCGCTTCTCCACGGTCTCCGGGTCGATCTGGGGCAGCTCCTCGTCGCGGGCGACGCGGGCGACGAAGTGGATGCGCGCGAGCGCGGATTCCGTGAGCAGGACGTCGAAGTCGACGCTCTCGGCGTTGTAGAACTGCTTGAGCACCTCCTGGACGCGCACGCGGGCCGCGGTGTCGTAGAGGTCGCGCGGCAGGTAGAGGATGACGGAGACGAAGCGCTGGTAGGGGTCGCTGCGGACGAAGACGCGGGACTGGCGGCGCTCCTGCATGTCGACGATCTGCATGACGACGTCGAAGATCGCCTGCGTGTCCTCGTGCAGGAGGTCATCGCGCGGGTAGGTCTCGAGGATGCCGAGGAGCTCGTTGGCCGAATGCGAACCCGTCGGGAAGCCGCTGGCGGACAGGATCTTGCGCACCTTGCGGTTGATGACAGGGATGTTGAGCACGCTGTCGTTGTAGAACTCGGGTTTGAAGACGCCGACGAAGCGGCGTTCGCCGACGATCTGACCGGACTCGTCGAAGGTCTTGACCCCGATGTAGTCCATGAACGACCCGCGGATGACGCGCGAGCGCGAATTCGCCTTCGTGAGCACGAGGACGTGCGGTTCGAGCGCCTTCTCCGCGACTGCGTTCGACAGCGGCGACTTGACCAGCGGACGCAGGGCCGAGATGCCCAGGGAGGTGTGCTCGATCGGTTCGAGGCTGCTCGACTCGGCGTCGTGGCTGTAGTCGTACTCGCGGTAGCCGAGGAAGGTGAAGTGCCCGTCGAGCCAGGTGAGCAGCTCGGCCGCGGCTTCGGCCTCGGAGGCGAGCTCGGGGCGCGGGGGGCGGGCCTGGAGTTCGGCGGCGATCGACTTCGCCTTCTCGGCCATCGCCTCCCCGTCCTTCGCGGCCGCAGCGACGTAGTCGAGGACGCTGCGCAGCTGGGTCTCGAGAGCGGCGAAGTCCTCTTCGGGCAGGCGGTCGATCTCGAGGCGGATCCACGACTGCTGATGTGGATTGTCGGCAGTCGGTTCGACGATGGTCTCGCTGATCACGGGGATGCCCGCGGTGTCGGCGGACACGGCCGGGGCCTCGGCGGGCGAGAGGATGCTCAGGTTCGCCCCGTGGCCGTCGACGGCGATGATCGGGTGGTGGACGAGGCGGATCGCGCGGCCGCTCGCGGCGAGGTCGGAGACGATCGAGGACACCAGGTGCGGCATGTCGGGCAGGACCATGGCGATCACAGTGTGGTTGTCGAGGTACTCCGGGGAGTCGACCGAGGGGTTGTAGATGCTGATCGCCGGAGTCGTGCCGTCGTATTCGAGACCGAGTGCGTAGTGGGTGGCTGCGGCGGCCGCGAGAGCCTCAGCTCCCGCCTCGGCGGTGCCCGGTTCGAACCGGGGATAGTACGCTTCGATGAAATTCTCCGGGGCGCCCTGCCCCTTCTGCTTCCTCCACTCTCCAGCAATGTCCGAAAATGAGACCTGAGACACCTTTACACCTCTACGATCAGCGCACAATGATTGTCGCCGGCTCGACTCCGGGCCGGCACCCCCAACACTATGCCCAATCGGCGACAAAGGCACGCCGGTCAGCGTGCCGCGCCGGGAGCGTTTCCGGCTGGCAGACTGGGACCATGCGAACTCTGACACTCAGCCACGACTACACGGTCGGACTCCCCGACTTCCTCGCCGCCCTCGCCGCCGCCTCGACGTGGGAGGAGCTCGGTTCCCGGGCGAGCACCCAGCGGGTCGATCCCGACACCGAGGTCACCGTGCGCACTCAGGTGCCGGCGAACGAGCTGCCCTCCACCCTGGCCTCGCAGCTGCCCGCGGGCGCCGAGCTCGTCGAGGTCTACATGGTCCCCGGCGACGTCATCGGGGATGCCGCCGAGGTGCGGATGACCGCCCACGCGGCCGGGGTACCGGTCGAGATCGACGCGCTCATCACGCTGACCGGGCGCGGCACCGGCACGGCCCTGGAGATCCGCGCCGAGATCAGCTCCTCGGTGCCTCTGTTCGGCTCGATGATCGAACAGGCGCTCGTGCCCATCCTCGAGGCCCGCCTGACCGAGCGCCTCGACGCGCTCGCGGAGATCGCCGTCGGCTGAGACCCGGCGATCAGCCGCCGAGGTGCGGCTCAGCCGCGTTCGCGCAGCAGGTCGCCCAGTTCGCTGCGGTCGTACCAGAGCAGATCGGAATCGCCGAGGAGGTCCTCCCCTGCCTCGACCCCACCTGCATGCACTGCTGCGTCCCAGACCGGGGCCTCGTCGAGGTGGAAGCTCGCAATACGGTCCGTCTCGACCGTCTCGAGGGTGAGCAGGTCGAAGCCGTCGGTGAGCGGCCGGCGGGGTGCGGTCTCCGATGCGTCGTAGGCGACGACGACACGCGGCGTGGGCGGTTCCGCGCCCAGGGCCTCGGTCGCGGCGAAGACCGCGGCGATGCTCATCGCGGCGAACTCGGACTCCTCGGCGTCGTCGGGGCGCAGGTCCGCGACCGCGATGTCAGGGGCGACGGCGATCGCCGTGTCGAGTCCCTTGTCGAGTGCGGCGAGCGTGGTGGGAATGTAGCAGCGTACGGCCATGGCTCCATCCTACGATCGCAGCCGCTCGCGCCTACGGGCGCGCTTGTGCGCGGGGACCAGCTGGGCCGCCGCCTCGGCGAACTCCCGGGTCAGAGCCGAGCGCGGGTTGGCCTCGCCCAGGGTGCGCCCGGCCAGCAGTGCGGCGTCGACGCTCGCCCGGTCGTCGCTGAAGACGAAGTCGGGCGCCCTGCCTGCGAACCGCTCGAGCGCCTCGCGGATGCGGGCCTCGGCGGGGGCGCCGACCGCCGAGGCGCGCACCTTCGTGATCCCGATGCGCATGCGCTCCCGCAGCGTCTCGGCCCGATCCGTGCCGAGGAGGCGCACGAGCTTCTGCAGTCCGATGGGGTCGCCTGAGGCAAGCACGAGGACCGTGTCGGCTGCGTCGAGGGCGGACCGCGTCGCAGCGTGCCGGTCGTAGAAGGGGTCGGCGAAGTCGTCGTCGGGATCGAGGCGGTCGGAGACGTCGACGATGACCACGTCGTAGAGGCCCGCGAGATCGTGGAGCACGGTGCGCAGCACCGCCCCGCGCACCTCCGGCCAGCGTTCGGGGCGGGTGAGACCGGTGACGACGTGGAAGTCCTCACGCACACTCGCATGCGGCACCGCGGCGACCTCGGTGGGCGGGGACTTCTCCGCGGTGAGCCGGCACAGGCTCGCCAGATGCGAGGACTCCTCCGTCAGGCCCAGCGTCGTCGCCGCCATCGCCCCGACCGTGTCGGCGTCGACGAGGACGCTGCGGTTCCCGAGCCGGGCCGCCTGATCGGCGAGGTTGACCGCCGTGAGCGTCCGGCCGGGTGAGGACCCGGTCCCCCACACCGTGATGATCCGCCCTTTCGCCCGTCCGCGGCTCGGCGGAGCGCTCGGGCGGGGTGGGACGACGGCGCTGCGGAGGACGTCGTCGAGCGCTCGGGAGACCACAGCCGCCTCTGCCGTCGCCGGCACCGAGGCGGTGATCCCGAGGCGGGCGAGAGCCGATTCGTCTGCGCCGACGCCGAGCACCTTCGTGCCGGTGGCCTGGATCTGGGCGACGACCTCGGCGTCGAGGCCGGGGAAGTACTCGCCGAGGATCGCCACGTCGGCGTCCCCGGTCCGGCACAGCGCGAGGAGTTCGACTTCGTCGGCCGGTCTGGCGACGACCTCGACGTCGTCGAGGTCGCTCAGGAGCTCGAAGAGGATGAGATCGAACTCGAAGTCGACGGCGAGGAGGACCTGGGGCATCGCGCTCAGTCCTCGGCCACGGCGCCGGGGGCGCCGACGACGGAGAGCACGCTCGTGCCGTCGAGGGCGGCGAGCACCTTCGCAAGTGCTGCGGCCGGCACGAAGACCTCGATCCGGGCGCCGTCTCCGACCCCGAAGCTGCCGACGTCGCGGGAGATGTGGGCGACCGGGGCCGCGCTGACGATCTGCTCGGGATCCGCCGTCTGCCCGTCGAGCCCCGAGGCCTCGGGCTGGGCCCAGACATCGACGAGGCTGCCGGTGTCGACGACCGAGGGCACCGAGCCGGGGATGTCGATCGCGACGATCCGCCCCTCGAGCTCGGCCATCGGTGCCACCGCCGAGGCGGGCACGAGTTCGCCGGGGGCGATGACCGTGCGCACGCTCGTGCCCTGCGGCAGCGGCGCATCCGCGGAGAGGTACTTCTCCCCGACGTCGGCGAGATTGACCTCGGCGACGACGAGATCGTCGGCGCTCAGCGTCTGCCCGGGCACGAGCGCAGCTGCACTCGCCCAGACCCGGGTCGTCGCCGTAGCGGCGCTGACGAGGAGGTACGTCGCGATGATCGCCGCGACGACGAGGACGGCGCCGACGAGGAGTCGGGCATCGGTCCAGCGGGGAGGGCGAAAGCGTCTCGAGAGCTCCATTGCATCTCCGATCCGGCAGAATTTTCCATGACAGGAACTGCTTGTGAGTGATAGTATTGAACACCAAACGAGGTCAAAGCAATGATTTCGGTAAAATCAGTCGTCGCATGGAACTTGGGAGAACGCTCATGGTCGTCGAAAACCGCTTCCTGCCGCTCACCGATGTGGCCGAGCTGCTCAATGTCTCGATCGCTCAGGCGCGCGCCCTCGTGCGCACCGGCGACCTCCGCGCCATCAAGGTCGGCGGCCGCGGACAGTGGCGCGTGGAGAAGGCCGAGATCGAGGCCTACATCCAGCGCATGTACGAGCGCACCGAGCACGAGATCAAGGCCGGCCTCATCGACGACTGACGTCGTCCGACCGGCGGGAGACAGCAGTCCCGTCGGTTCGCCGCGCACCGGATGCTCAGGCAAAGGGGTTCACCCGCGCCTGGACCGAGGCGATGCGCGAGAGCGGCACGATCCGCCCCGCGATCTCGAGGTAGTCGGCGGCCACCAGTTCGACGCGTCCGCGCATCGTCCCCTGTGAGGCCCGCAGTTCGACGGCGATCTCCTCGCCTGCCGCGGCCAGCCTGCGCAGCGCCGAGGCGATCCCGAGGCGTTCGAGCACGCCCTCGGCGGCCCGATGCCTGCGGGAGGGAATCCGCATGTCGACCACGGCTGCGAGTGACACGATCGTCACCGCCGGCCCGTCGAGGACGATGATCCCTGCCCCGAGGAAGACCAGGGCTCCGGTGATCTCACGAGACTCGGTCGAGACCCGGATCTCCTGGCCCACGGCCCCGCGCAGACGCTCGAGCAGGGTGCGTTCGGCGGTGTGCGCGGCGAGCTCGTCGGCGAACTCGCCGCGTCGGGCATGACGTTCCTGCCATGCGTGCATGGCTTCGAGGTCGTCGAGGAAGGCATCGATGCGCTCATCCATATCGTGAAGCATGCCCGAGGCTCCGCGCGTCCGCAAGAGCACGGATCGCCGGACAACGAACTACAGCGACGTAGTTATTGAAGAACTATTGACAGCAAACATCATTAAACGTCACTCTAGTGGAACCACTTTCACTAAGGACGTTCGACATGTATCTTCTCGGTCTCTGCGCCACCGTCTGGGCGGTCCTGCTCGGGGGCACCGCCGCGTTGTGGGCGGGACTCCCCCAGCCGTACTCCGTCAGCGATCTCATCGTCCTCGTCCTCGCCTCGGCTGCGACGCTCGCCTTCTCCCGGCTCGGGCTCGTCGCCGCGCTCGGACTCGCACTCCGTCTCCTCCCCGCGGGCCGGATGCGGATGCGCCTGCGCGCCGCAGCCCTGCGCTGGGCACCGCGGACGCTCGCCTCGACCCTCCTCGCCACCACCGCAGTCGCCGGCTCCGCTCAGTTCGCGCACTCGGCAGGACCGGCCGCACCCGATCCCGGCTGGCCGACCGTACCCGCCGCACCCCGTGATCCCGGCTGGCCGACGACCGGTCCCGACGGCAATTCCCCCGGCGGGGACTCCGGCGGCGGTCAGCCTCCCGCGGACTCCCCCGAGGAGCCAGGTCCCGACGAATCAGCTCCTGACAGGGCACCCGAGGACAAGTCTCCTGACGAGGAGGCATCTGATGACAGGGCACCGCGGGACGACGGACCCCGTGACGGACCCCGTGCCGCCCCCGACCGGGCACCGCGCATCCACGTCGTCGAGCCCGGGGAGAGTCTGTGGTCGATCGCCGGGGAGTTCACCGATTCGACGGCCGATCAGGCCGAACTTGTGGCGGCGATTCATGCCGAGAACCGCGCGACCATCGGCGCCGACCCCGACCTCATCATGCCCGGACAGCGATTGGAGATCCGACCATGAGCGCCCCGCTCGTCCTCACCCGCCCACGCCGCGCCTCCGTGGGAACATCGCAGGCTGTGCATCCGCGCCCACAACCCGCCGCGGCCGTGCCTCCCACGGATGACGCCGACCGCATCGAAGCGACGGCGAAGTCGCTGGCGATCGCGTGCCTGGAGATCTTCTCCGGGATCCGCCGCAGCGAGTCGATCGCCCGCTGGGTCGACGCCGATCTGCTCACCCGGATCGACCGGAGGGCCCAGCTGCGCGCCGAGATCGCCCCTGCGACCCCGATGCGCGAGCACACAGCTGCCCGAACGCTGCAGGCCGGACATGCCAGGGTGTGCCGGGTGCATGCAGGCGTCGCCGAGGTCACGGTGATGGTCCGCACGGCCACCCGGGTGCGCGCGGTCGCGATCCGCCTCGAACTGCTGACGAACCGGTGGACGATGACGGCGATGCAGACGATGTGAGACTCGCCCTGTCTCCGCACGGCTGCGGGGACAGGGCGAGTCGTCATCGCCTGGCTGGGATCAGCGCTTCGCCTTCTTCTTCGCCCGCCGCTGCGCACGGTTGGCCGGCTGCGGCTGATCTGCGGCTTCCGACTCGTCCTCGGAGACCGAGGTTCCGCCGTCCTCGGACGGGGCGGAGAGCTGCATCTTCGGAGTCGTGTGACGCAGCTCGGCCGCGTCGACCTCGACCTCGGCGTCCTCGTCCCCAGCGCCCTCGGCCCGGTTGACCGTGACCTCGAGGGTGTCGGTGAGGCGGACGACGTCCTCCTTGATCCCGTCCTGCATCGTCGTGAACATCTCGAAGCCCTCGCGCTGGTACTCCACGAGGGGGTCGCGCTGAGCCATCGCACGCAGGCCGATGCCGTTCTTGAGGTAGTCCATCTCGTAGAGGTGCTCGCGCCAGCGCCTGTCGATGACGGAGAGGACGACACGCCGTTCGAGTTCGCGGGTCGCCTCCTCGCCGAGGTCCTCCTCACGCTGGGCGTAGAAGACGTCGATGTCGGACTGAATCTCGGTGTTCAGCCGGTTCTTCGTCAGATTGCCCAGGCCGCCGACCTCCTCGGCGAGGTCCTCCTCCGTGATCGAGGGGGTGTAGATCTTGCCGAGCGCCTCGAAGAGCTCGTCGACCTTCCACTCCTCGACCGGACCCGTGGTCGCCGCCTGGACGTAGGCGTCGATGACCTGCTCGCGGAAGCTCGCGACCTGGTCGGCGAGGTCCTCGCCGTCGAGCACCTTGCGGCGCTCGTCGTAGATGACGGTGCGCTGCCGGTTGAGGACGTCGTCGTACTTGAGCACGTTCTTGCGCTGTTCGGCGTTGCGCTGTTCGATCTGCGTCTGCGCCGAGAGGATCGCGCGGGTGACCATCTTCGATTCGAGCGGAACGTCGTCGGGAACGTTCGCGGTGGCCATGATCCGTTCGGCCGCCCCGGAGCCGAAGAGGCGCATGAGGTCGTCGGTGAGCGAGAGGTAGAAGCGGCTCTCCCCCGGGTCGCCCTGACGGCCGGAGCGTCCGCGCAGCTGGTTGTCGATGCGTCGGGACTCGTGGCGTTCGGTGCCGAGCACGTAGAGACCGCCGAGTTCGACGACCTCCTCGGCCTCCGCCGCGACCTTCTCCTCGGCCTCGGCGAGGACGTCCTGCCACTGCTCCTCGTAGGCGTCGGCGTCCTCGACGGGGTCGAGTCCGCGCTTCTCCATCTCGGACACGGCGATGAACTCGGCGTTGCCGCCGAGCATGATGTCGGTGCCGCGGCCGGCCATGTTCGTCGCCACGGTCACCGCGCCCTTGCGTCCGGCGAGTGCGACGATCGCGGCCTCACGGGCATGGTTCTTCGCATTGAGGACCTCGTGGCGGACTCCGCGCTTGGCGAGGTGCTTCGAGAGGTACTCGCTCTTCTCCACGCTCGTCGTGCCCACGAGGACCGGCTGGCCGGTCTCGTGGCGTTCGACGATGTCATCGACGACGGCGTCGAACTTCGCGACCTCGTTCTTGTAGACGAAGTCGGACTGGTCGACGCGCTGCATCGGCTTGTTCGTCGGGATCGGCACGACGCCGAGCTTGTACGTCGACATGAACTCGGCGGCTTCGGTCTCCGCGGTGCCCGTCATGCCCGAGAGCTTGTCGTAGAGGCGGAAGTAGTTCTGCAGGGTGATCGTCGCCAGCGTCTGGTTCTCCGCCTGGACCTTGACGCCCTCTTTGGCCTCGATGGCCTGGTGGAGGCCCTCGTTGTAGCGCCGGCCCTTGAGCACACGACCGGTGTGCTCGTCGACGATGAGGACCTCACCGTCGAGGAGGACGTAGTCCTTGTCCTTCTTGAACAGCTCCTTCGCGCGGATCGCGTTGTTGAGGAAGCTGATGAGCGGAGTGTTCTCCGCATCGTAGAGGTTGCCGATGCCGAGGTAGTCCTCGACGCGTTCGATGCCGGGCTCGAGGACGCCGACGGTGCGCTTCTTCTCGTCGACCTCGTAGTCGCGGTCGGTCTTGAGGCGACGGACCACCTTCGCGAACTCGTCGTACCACCGGTTCGCGTCGCCTTCGGCGGGGCCGGAGATGATGAGCGGGGTGCGAGCCTCGTCGATGAGGATCGAGTCGACCTCGTCGACGATGGCGAAGGCGTGCCCGCGCTGGACGAGCTCCTCGGCCGACCATGCCATGTTGTCGCGGAGGTAGTCGAAGCCGAACTCGTTGTTGGTGCCGTAGGTGATGTCGGCGGCGTACTGCTTCCGGCGTTCGTCGGAGGGCATGTTCGCCTGGATGCAGCCGGTCTCCATGCCGAGGAACCGGAACACGCGTCCCATGAGCTCGGACTGGTAGGTCGCCAGGTAGTCGTTGACGGTGATGACGTGGACACCGTTCCCGGTCAGCGCGTTGAGGTACGCGGGCGCGGTGGCCACGAGCGTCTTGCCCTCGCCGGTCTTCATCTCCGCGATGTTGCCCATGTGCAGGGCGGCGCCGCCCATGAGCTGGACGTCGAAGTGGCGCATGCCCAGGGTCCGGCCCGAGGCCTCCCGGACAGCGGCGAACGCCTCCGGCAGCAGCGAATCGAGCGACTCGCCGTCCTCGACGCGCTTCTTGAAGCGGTCGGTCTCCTCGCGCAGTTCGGCGTCGGACATGGCGCTGAACTCATCGGACAGCTGGTTGATGGCGTCCGTGTACCGGCGGAGCTTCTTCAGCGTCCGGCCCTCACCGGTGCGCAGAAGCTTCTCGAGGATATTAGCCACTTCTCTCCTAAACGGCGCGCTGCGCCAGACGACGACTCAAGAACTCTATAGGCCCTAGCTTAATGGCACGTGAGTGCCGGCCACATCCACAGCCTCCACCTGCAGCCACCGCGCCATCTCGCTCAGCTCCGCGACGAGTTCGTCCCAATGCTCCTCGCCGGGCTCCCACGTCACCCGGTGCGCGCGCAGCACCCCGGCCGCTGCGTCCCGGTGGAGGTCGACGCGTCCGACGAGGCGGTCGCCGAGGAGGAACGGCAGCACGTAGTAGCCGTGGACGCGTTTGGGCGCGGGCGTGTAGATCTCGATCCGGTACCGGAAGTCGAAGAGCCATTCGATCCGCCTGCGGTGGAAGACGAGCGGGTCGAACGGGGCGAGCAGCGCGCGGGAGGACACCGAGCGCGGGGTCCGGGCGGCATGCCACTTGAGCGCCCGCGTGCCCTCGACCTCGACCGCGATCAGCTCCCCGGTCTCGAGCAGCGTCGAGATCGCTTCGTCCGTCGGGGCCTGCAGCTGGCGGAAGTAGTCGGCGAGGCAGTCGGGACGGGCGATGCCGAGTGCCTGCGCGGCGATGCGGGTGAGGGCGAGGACGTCGTTGTCCGTCCCCGAGATCCCCCGCCGGCGCGGTGAGCCGTCCGTGCGCAGACCGAGTTCGGGGTCGTCAGCGGTGCCGAAGGTCAGCGGCTGGTCGCCCAGCAGCGGGCTGACGTCGCGGGGCAGAGCGTAGATGCGCTCGAAATGGTCGTTGCGTCCGGCCGCGCTCACGGCCCCGGCAGCGAAGAGGGCTTCGAGCGCCATCTTCACCTGGCTCGGGTTCCATCCCCAGTGGCCCCGATGCCGTTCGGGGATCTCATGGTCGACGAGCGCGGCCACGGTGCGCGCGGTCTGCGGACCACCCTCGAGCGCCTCGAGCAGGGCACACAGCAGGCGACGGAACTCCTCCCCCGTCTCGGGGTCGCGCTGTCCGTAGTCGTTGCGCCACCATTCGGCCCGAGTGCGGGCGAAGAGGCTCCAGGTCGTCGGGGGCACGAAGGCGGCCGCGTGCGCCCAGTACTCGACCCCCATGCGCGGGGCCGTGTAGAGGAGGCGGTCGAGTCGGCTGCGGTCGTAGGGGCCCAGACGGGAGAAGAACGGCAGGTAGTGGGAGCGCACGACGCGGGCGACGGAGTCGATCTGGGTGAGCCCCATCCGGGCGAACGTCGCCTTGAGGTGACGCGCGGTGACCGTCTGCGGGCGCGGCCGGTCGAGTCCGGTCGCGGCGATCGCCGTCCGCCTGGCCGCTGCCAGTGACATTCTCTGCATGCCTCCCACCCTAGGTCACGGCCCTGACGCAGCTCTGCCCGTTCGGCTGAGGCGGATCGGCCGAACGGCTGAGGACCGGAGGCGCCCGGCCCGGAAGGATGGAGACCACACAACGGAAACCTCGAAAGGATCCATCATGAAGAAGGCTCTCATCGCCCTCACCGCCGTCCTCTCCGCCATCGCCGTCGCCGTCGGCGCACTCTTCATCTGGGAGTACCGCTCGAAGGCCCAGCTCGAGGCGCAGGTCGAGGACTACCTCGGCGAATGCAACGTCAAGTCGGAGAACATCGAGGTCCACGGTCGCCCGTTCATCCTCTCCGCGATCGAGGACAAGGTCGACCTCACCTACGTCGATCTCGCCCCGGCCCCGGGCACGAACAAGGATCAGATCCTCATCCACCGTCTCAGCAACGGCCGTGCCGACCGCCTCACCCGGTTCATCACCTTCGACTACCCGCAGGGCGATGTGCGCCCGGTCACCGATGCCGACGGCGCCTTCACCGACAAGGCCCGCCTGGACGGCAAGGAGGTGACGTTCACCGCGTCGATGAAGGGCAAGACGCTGTCCGCCTTCGGCAACAAGCGCAGCGTCGGCGAGGTGAAGCTGACGACCAAGGCCGAGCTGCTCAATGTCTCCGCCACCGACAAGGGCATCGTCGCCGAACTCGAGTACCCCGGCAACGGCTGCTCCTGAACCTTCGCCGACTAGACTGACTGCCGATGAAGACTGTTCTGCCCTGGCTGTGGCTCGTGCCGGTGCCCCTCGTCGTCCTCTTCGACCTGGGCACCGGCAACGGGTGGTGGCTCGTGGCCGCGTCCCTCGTGGCCGCGGCTACCGCGGTGCCCGGGCTCGTCCTCGCGCAGCGCAGACCCGGCATCCGCGCCCGGGCCCTGCTCGTCGCCGGACTCGGCCTCCTGCTCGCCCTTGCCCTCGCCGCCGCCTCGGGACTCGTGAGCGCGACGACGCTGTGGCTCTCCCTCGTCGCCCTCGCGATGCTCGCCCGCTGGCAGTCGGCGAAGCGCATCGTGTGGCTGCTCATCGCGGTCGGACTGGGCAATGTCATCGTCCCCGCCCTCATCCCCGGCGACGGTCTCACCTTCGCCTTCGCCGTCTCCACGCTCGTCGTCGTCGCCATCGCCTTCGGCCTGCTCATGCGCATGGTCGACCGTTCGCTGCTCGAGAGGCACGCGACCGCCGCCGAGGCCGAGCGCCGTCGCATGGCCACCGACCTCCACGATCTCGTCGCCCACGAGATCACCGGCATCGTCGTCCTCTCCCAGGCCGCGGCGCGCAGCGACGATCCCACCCTGCTCAAGACCACACTGGGACGGATCGAGGAGTCCGGATCCCGCGCGCTCGAGGAGATCCGCTCCCCCGTCGCGAATCCCGCCCCGACGGCCGTGCGGACGCCGACGGCCGCCGGCGCGGAGAACCTGCGCCAGCGCCTCGACGACTTCGGGACGAGTGACGACGCGGAGACGACGAGCAGCCTCAGCCTCACCGCTGCCGTGCCTACCTCCCTGTGGCCCGTCCTCGACCGCATCCTTCTCGAAGCGCTGACGAACATCCGCAGGCATGCCGGCCCAGGAGCGCGCGTGAGCATGGCGATCGCCTCCGATGCCACGGGCGTCGAGCTCACCGTCGAGAACTCCGGAGGCTCCGGCGGCATCGGACGCGGCAGCGGAACGGGTCTGCAGGGACTGCGCACCCGAGTCGAGAGCCTCGGCGGGACCCTGTCGGCGGCACCGCAGAACGGCGACACCTGGCGCCTGAGCGCCCGACTGCCGTTGGGCTCGGCACAGTGAACCCGAACGCGATGCGGCCACGCACACCGATGGGCACGACCCCGGAAAGAGGAGCAGCATGATCCGAGTACTCGTCGTCGACGACCAGGAGATGGTGCGGATGGGCTTCACGCTCATCCTCGACGCCGATCCGGAGATGACGGTGGTCGGACAGGCCGCCGACGGGGTCGAGGCGATCGAGATCGCCAAACGCGAACGCCCCGACGTCGTCCTCCTCGACATCAGGATGCCCCGCCTCGACGGGCTCGCCGCCCTGCCCCGGCTGACCCCGCTGGCGAAGGTCATCATGGTCACGACCTTCGACGACGAGGACTACGTCGATGCGGCACTCGCCGGCGGGGCGAGCGGCTTCCTCCTCAAGGACGCCGGCCCCGACCTGCTGCTCGCGGGCATCCGGGCCGCAGCCCGCGGCGACGCCCTCATCTCCCCCTCGCTCACCCTCGACCTGCTCAGCCGGCGCGCCGATGCACGGCCGGCCGGGGACGATCGGGTCGCACGGCTGAGCGAACGCGAACAGGACGTCGCCCGCCTCGTCGCGATCGGACGGACGAACCAGGAGATCGGGGCGGAGCTCTTCATCTCCCTCGGCACCGTCAAGACCCATCTCGCGAACATCCAGACCCACCTCGGCGCGCGCAACCGCGTCGAGATCGCAGCAGCCATGTGGGAGTCCGGGGCGATGAATCAGCCGAACGGCTGAGGAGACCGGCCACGCGGCCGATGCCCGGGGGGCTGAGAGCCGGAAGGATGGGAACCATGAGAACACCCACGCCTGACACAGACCCGACCATCGACAACGCGCCCCTGCGCCGGACCCGCCGCATCGCCGCCCTCGACGTGCTGCGCGGATTCGCCCTCTGCGGCATCCTGCTCGTCAACCTGCCGCCGATGTTCGGCCTGTCCTCCGTCGACGCGAACGACGCGGTCTACCCGCTCTACGCGCTCAGCCAGGACTTCGTCCAGAACCGCTTCTTCCCGATCTTCTCCTTCCTCTTCGGCATCGGCTTCGGCATCATGTGGCTCTCCGCCGACCGCCGCAGCACGAAGCCCCGCCTCGCGCTCCTGCGCCGCTTCCTCTTCCTCGGCGTCCTCGGCGCCGGCCACATGCTCCTCCAGCCGGGTGAGGCGCTCCTGCCCTACTCGATCACCGCGCTCGTCGTCCTCCTGCCCGCCACGTTCATCCCGGCCCGCTTCCTGCCCGCCATCACCTCGGCGGCCGGCGGCATCCTGCTGCTCGGCGCCATCGCCACCGGCGGGGGCCTGACGATCATCCCCGGACTCTTCCTCCTCGGCTTCGCCGTCGGCTACACCGACCTCGTCCGCCGCGCCCTCGCCCATCCCGGACTGCTCGCCGTCGTCGGCGGTGTCGCCGCGGCCATCAGCGTCGCCGGACTCATGCTCACCGACTTCCAGACGCGTCAGATCGACCAGTGGATCAACGCCGGCCTCGGCATCACGATGGCCCTGACCTACGTCGTCATCATCATGCTGCTCATGCTCACCCCGGCCAAGGCGGTGCTCGAGGCACTGCTCGCCCCGCTGGGTCGGATGGCGCTGTCGAACTACGTCGGGGCGACCCTCCTCCTCGTCGCAGCCCACGCTCTCGTGCCCGACCTCTCGGCCTACGACGACCAGGGAGGCTACCTCGCAGGCCTCGTGCTCAGCGGCGTCATCCTCCTCATCCAGATCGTCGTCTCCGCGATATGGCTGCGGTTCTTCACGCAGGGCCCGCTCGAGAAGCTGTGGCGCATCGTCACCTGGGGTCCCTCCCGCGCGAACGGCTGATCCGCCCACCGCGCCCGCCTCGAGGCGTGTGCGACACCGCGGCAGGCAGAAGGCGGCACCCCCGGAATGGGAGTGCCGCCTTCTGCGGATCTGCGCCCGGTCTCACTCGGTGAGGACCTCTTCGGGTTCGAGGTCCTCGTCGAGGGCGATGACGCCGTAGCTCCAGCCCTTGCGGCGGTAGACGACGGAGGGCTTCTGCGAGGCCTCGTCGATGAAGAGGTAGAAGTCGTGACCGACGAGCTCCATCCGGTTGAGGGCCTCCTCGATGCCGATCGGGGCGGCGGCGAACGACTTCTCCCGCAACACCACCGGCGAATCGCCTTCGGCCTTGATCCGGCCGTTCGTCCGGTCGGTGCTCACCTGTGCGTCCGCCTCGCCCGCGGTGTCCGCGTCCGCACCGGCGTCGGCGATCGGCATCTTCGCCAGCGCCTCGGCGGTGGACTCCTTGCGGTGGCGTCCCACGCGGGAGACCTTGTTCCTGTCCCGGGCCCGTCGCAGTCTCTCGACGAGCTTCGCCCATGCGAGGTCGAGGGCTGCGTACTTGTCACTGGCCATCGCCTCGGCGCGGATCACCGGCCCTTTGGCCACGACGGTGAGCTCGACCCGCTCGCTCGTCTCCGGCTGCTTCGTGTTCTTGTCATGAGCGACGTGGACCTCGACACGCTGCGCCCGCGGTGCGAGCTGTTCGACCTTGGCGATCTTGTCTTCGATGTGCGCGCGAAAGCTGTCGGAGATGGTCAGTTGGCGTCCGGTGACAACAATGTCCATGATGGGTCCTTAGCGACTCGTTCTTCGGATGAATCCGATCCCATTCCCTTGGATGGGTAAACACCGTTATACAGTAAAGGGAGAGACAAATCGAGTGCCCCCACGGCCGAGCCCGATGACCGCGGCTGCAGTGGGCCTGACCTGCACCGATGTCAAGACTCGTGCGCTTTCGGCCAAGGTCGCCCCGGTGGTCGAGAAATCATCGACGAGCACCGTCGTCGCAGTCTTCGTCCGCATTCGCACAATTCCCTCGGCGTCGACATCCCGGCTGAGGAATTGCGATTTCGCCGCATTCGCCTCCCGGGCGTGTGCGCCCAGGCCCACCTGATCGCGTCGCCGCGAGGTGCGCAGGACGTCGATGACCTCGAGTGACAGTTCGGGGGCGAGTTCAGCGGCGCGCAGCGCGAGCGCCGCGGTGTGCGATCCTCCCCGGCGTCGCCTGGCCCGCGGCGAGCTGGGAGCGGGCACGAGGAGGACGGGTCCGCCGCGATGGCCGGCGAGATCGAGGGCCGCGACGACGGCCCGGGTGAGCGCGAGCGCGAGCGGGTCGAGGATGTCGCGGCGCCCGTTGTCCTTGAAATTGACCACCATGTGGGACAGCCGAGAATTGTACTCCGAGACACCGACGACGGGCAGCGTTCCGTATCGCGGTTCCATGGCGCGCGGAACTCCCGCGAGCAGCTGCAGGCACGCCGTGCACAGCGACACCGTCTCGCGTCCGCAGCCGGCGCACCGGCGCGGCAGGAACAGCTCCGTGACCTCACTGAGCAGACCCATCGGCGGCCTCAGCCCGGGTAGGCGGGATCCTTCGCCGTGACGTCGATGAGCTTCTGCCACGCGTTCGAGTTGTACGAGTAGATCTCCCCCGCGCTGCTCGTCACGAGGATCGACCGACCGTCCTCGCCGGCGGCGATCCGATCGCCGCCGCCGGGCAGCTGACCGAGCTGCTCGGGTGGTCCGGACACGCCCACACGGTAGGGCTGCACGGTCTCCCCGGGCATCTGCGCCAGGGCCGCCAGAGAGGTCGATCCCGCCCACGAGATGTCGCGGATCTGCGAGAAGTACGACCCGACTTCGAGCGGAGCATCGGCGAGGGAGGCCGAGGGGTTGCCCGCGCGGTCACGGGGAATGCCGACGACGTCGATGCGCGCCGGTTCGCTGCCCTGCCTGCTGAGCACGGCCAGTCGCGTCCCGTCGCGGGAGATCTCCAAGTCCATGAGCTCGCGGCCGGAGAGGAAGTCGGCGGAGACCCGGTAGACCTCGTCGTCGCGGCCGACGGCGATGATCTCGCCCTTGTTCTTCCGCTCCCCCGTCCAGATCGAGTTGAAGCGGTCGATGCTCGGACCCACGAGCCCCTCGCCGCGCAGCACCGTGCGCGGATCGGAGGAGTCGGCTTTGAGGCGCTTGAGCTCCCTGCCGCCGCCGGAGAGGTAGGAGTAGAGCGAGTCATCGAAGGATACGGCGGGATCGCTCGCCTCGGCACCCTTCAGGTCCGGACTGTTCTCGACGCGGGCCACCGTGGTGCCCGAGATCCGCGAGATCCGGTCACCGGCGATGACGACGGGCGGACCGTCGACCTGGACGGAGGAGTCGGTCTTCGGCTGCAGGCTCTCGGAGACGACCTGCCCGCCGATCGTGAGTTCGACGCTCGAGATCGACGGGATGGCCTTGAGCGTCGAGGAGATCTGCTGTCTGATGAGCCCCTTCTCCCGGTCCGTCGGCGCCGGGGTGAGGTTGCCCAGGGACACGTGGGCGACTCCGCTCTCGATGGTCACGACGTTCGAGTCGTTGAGCTTCGCCCCATCGGGGGCGGCCGTGACGACGGCCCCGGCGAGGTAGGGGGCGGGACCGGCGAGGAGTTCGTTGATGATCGCCGTTGGCGTCGACGAGGAGCGCAGGAACCACCGCGAGTCGGGGACGAGGTAGGAGAAGTCCGAGGTGAAGAACTCGAGCGAGTAGTTGAGGAAGATCGTGCGGAACGTCGTCGGGGAGATGACGAGGCCGTTGGGGGCCGAGGAGATCCGCCATTCGCCGTTCTCCTGACGCAGCGAAAACTCGAGGTTCGACCGTGTGCTCGGGGTCGCGGAGGAGAAGATCCCCGAGGAGTCGACGATGCCGACGACCGGCACCGACATCGTCAGCGTCTTCTGATCCGAGGTCACCTCGTAGTTGAGCGAGTCGACCTCGGTGTCGCCGGAGAGCACGGAGACGGAGGCGAGCGGATTCCACTCCTGCGCTTCGGCCTCGGTGAGGAAGGACTTCGCGACGGCGAAGTTGTTCGCCGTCCCGGCGCCGGCGGCGAGGAAGCCGCGCACGATCTCCCCGACGCTGTCACCGGGCTTGGGACCATCGGGTGCACGGGCGCTGTCGGCTCCCGGCTCACTCGTCTGCGCTTCGATGTGACCAACCGGCGAGTCCGTGGGGATCGAGGAGCAGGCCGAGAGCACGAGCGCGGAGAGCGCTGCGAGGACGATGACGGTCAGTCGGCGAAGGTGCGCGGGCGTGCTCATCCTCGTCCCTCCTGCGGTGTGTCGGCGGTGGTTCGGGCCTCTGCGCTGGGCGGTGTCTCCGGCGGCTCCTCGGACTCCTCGGGCTCGGTCTCGACGACGATCGGGATCGACCCGGTCTGGATCCGCACGGATCCGTCCGAGGACAGGGGTCCGGCCACGAGCGCGGCCCCGCGGATCTGGGCGTCGCGCGGGGGCAGGGGCAGCGGCGAGGAGGTGATCTCCTGGTCGGGGCGGCGGGGAATCGTCAGGCGGAAGCACGAGCCCTCCCCCGGGTTGCCCCACACCTGGAGCCAGCCGTTGTGGAGATGGGCGTCCTCGAGCGAGATCGCCAGTCCCAGGCCGGAGCCGCCGAGGGTGCGCTTGCGGGCGGGGTCGGCGCGCCAGAACCGGTCGAAGACGTGCTCGACCTGCTCTTCGTTCATCCCCACCCCGTGGTCGCGCACGCTCACCGCGACCGCCTCGGCGTTCGAGGCGACGTAGACGTCGATCGGCTTGCCCTCACCGTGCTCGATCGCGTTGACGACGAGGTTGCGGATGATCCGGGTGATCCGCACCCGGTCGATCTCGGCCATGACCGGCGACGACGGGGCGTGGACGACGATGTGCGTCGACATCTGGTCGGCGACCATCGAGACGTTCTCGACGACGGAGGTGACGATCGCGCAGACGTCGACGGGCTTGGCGACCAGCGCGGCGGCCCCCGCATCGTAGCGGGAGATCTCGAGGAGGTCGGAGAGCAGATTGTCGAAGCGCTCGGCCTGCGAGTTGAGCAGTTCGGCGCTGCGGGCGGTGACGGGGTCGAGGTCGTCGCGGGCGTCGTAGATGAGGTCGGCGGCGGCCCTGATCGTGGCCAGCGGGGTGCGCAGCTCGTGCGAGACGTCGGAGACGAACTGGCGTTGGAGGACGGAGAGCCGCTCCATCTGCTGGATCTGATGCTGGAGGGTGTCGGCCATGTCGTTGAAGCTCTCCCCGAGCACCGCGATCTCGTCGTTGCCGTGGACGGGCATGCGCTCGTCGAGGTCGCCGTCGGCGATGAGCCGGGCCACCTCGGCGCCGGTGCGCACAGGGGTGACGACGAGGCGGGTGACGATCCACGCGACGGCGCCGACGAGGACGACGAGGACGAGGGCGGCGACGAGCATCGAACGCTGGACGAAGTCGAGGGTGCCCTGCTGTTCGCGGAGGTCGCCGAGGTAGTAGAGCTGGAACTGCCCGGCACCGGGGATCGTCAGCTCCTGCGTGATGAGCAGGCCCGGGCCGGAATCGGCCGGCAGGCTCACCGACTGGTAGAGCATGTCATCGGTCGGCGCCTGGCTGATGGCCTCCTCGAGGTCGTCGCTGACCGGCATCGCCGGCAGCGACTCCGCCGAGGAGTCCATGCCCACGCTGATCGTCGAGAACGCTGAGTTCGGGTCCTTCGGGACGAGCGAGAGCGCGTAGACCGACCCCGTCGTGCGGTTGTAGATCGAGGACAGCTGCGCGGACAGGGTCTCCTGCGTCACCGCCTGCCCGTCGGCCGGGGCGACGCTGCGCAGCTCGGAGACGACGGTCCCGGCCTGGGAGGACAGGGACTTCAGGCGGGTATCGAAGAGTCCCCGCGAGATCTGCTGGGACATGTACGTGCCCACCCCGAAGATCGCCACCGAGGTGAGGACGACGGTGAGGACGACGATGCGGACCTGCAGGGAGTAGCTGAAGGATCTGCGGACGAACTCCCAGAACGCCTTCAGACCTGCAGCGGTGGTGCGGAGCGCTCCGCGCACGGCGGAGGTGGGTTTCACGCGGCTCGGCCTGCCTTGTATCCGACGCCGCGCACCGTGACGATGATGTCCGGCTTCTCCGGATCGCGTTCGATCTTCGACCGCAGACGCTGCACGTGGACGTTGACGAGCCGGGTGTCCGCGGCATGCCGGTAGCCCCAGACCTCTTCGAGCAGCGTCTCACGGGAGAAGACCTGCCACGGTTTGCGGGCGAGCGCGACGAGGAGGTCGAATTCGAGCGGGGTGAGCGAGATCGGCGCCCCGCCCTTGGTCACGGTGTGCCCGGCGACGTCGACGACGACGTCGCCGACGGTGAGCAGCTCGGGCGCCTGCGGTTCGGAGATGCGCAGGCGGGCGCGCACGCGCGCGATGAGCTCCTTGGGTTTGAACGGCTTCGGCACGTAGTCGTCGGCGCCGGACTCGAGGCCGAGGACGACGTCGACCGTGTCCGACTTCGCGGTGAGCATGATGATGGGAACGGACGAGACCTCGCGGATCTCACGGCACACTTCGAGTCCGTCCTTGCCCGGGAGCATGAGGTCGAGGAGGACGAGGTCGGGTCCCACCTTCTGGAACTCGTCGAAGGCCTGGTCGCCGGTCGCACAGAAGAAGGGCTCGAAGCCCTCACTCTTGAGCACGATACCGATCATCTCGGCCAGGGCCGTGTCATCATCAACTACGAGGATACGAGCGTTCATACCTCCATTGTCTCCCAAAGTCAGCAGAAGTTTCGACCATGACACTCACCCCCGGGCCGCGGCGCCGGCATCCATGGCAGGATGGTCGGTGATGGGAGCTAAGAACGCATGGACCTCGCAGGTCGACTGGCATACCGGCCGGTGGCAGGCCCGCGGCCCGGCCCCCTCCCCGCGCCCATGGCAGCCTCCGCTGCGGCGCGGAGTGCTGCCGAAGCGTCCGCTGACGTTCTTCGAGGTCCTCGACTCCGGCTTCCGGCTGCTGCGCTTCGTCCCGGGCCCTGCCATCGGCGCCCCGCTCATCGTCTTCACCCTCTGGACGCTGCTGCTCACGGCCGCGCTCACCGCCGCGACGATCGCGTTCCTGCCGTTCCTCGACGACCTCGGCGGCAACGACGACGCACTGACCGGTTTCTCGACGCTCGCCCAAGCCGGATCGTTCATCCTCAGCCTGCTCAGCCTCGGCCTCGCCCACCTGCTCTCGGGCATCGTCGCCGTCGCAGCACAGGCCTCCTTCGGGGCCAGGCGCACGAATCTGCGGGAGTGCTGGACGCAGCTGCGGGGTCGGCGATGGCGCCTCGTGCTCGCCTCGGCGCTCGTCACGGCCGTCGACCTCGTCCTCCTCGTCCTCTTCGGCCTGCCCTCGATCCTCCTCGCCCTCGTCGACTCTCCGGTGCTCGCGGTCGTCCTCGCACTCGGGGCGCTGGGACTGTGGATCTGCGCGACCGTGTGGCTCAACCTGCGCCTGGCCTTCCTCGGGGCCGCCATCGCGATCGAGGGCCTCGGCGTGCGCGCGGGCCTGCGGCGGACCTGGACGCTGACGGCTCGCGGCTTCTGGCGCACCTTCGGCCAGCTGGCCCTCGGCTACCTCCTGTCCAACCAGCTCGTCCAGCTCATCATCTCCCCCCTCCTCATCATCCTCAGCGTGCTCGCCTTCGTCGTCATCTCCACCAGCGGCGCCGACGCCGTCGTGCTCGGCACCGTGGGGATCGTCGCCGGCGGGGTCGTGCTCGCGCTCACCACGGTCTCGCAGGCGGTGCTCTTCGGCTACTTCTCCTGCCTCGTGAGCGTGTGCTACTTCGACTCCAGGATGCGCGCGGAGGGCTTCGACCTCGAGCTCATCCGCCGAGAGGAGGTGTCGGCCGCATGACCCTCCTCACCGCCGCCCCGTTCGGCCTCGCCCAGCTCACCGCCGCTCCGCTCGCCGCGGCCGTCGACCGCGACACCGGGCGGCAGTGGCTCGAAGAAGAACTCAGCCGGGCGGAGTACTCCGCGAACGACCTCACCCTGCTCGAGCGGATCGGACGGTGGATCGACGAGACGATGACCGGGCTGCTCTCGGCCGCACTGTCCGGGAACTCCCCCTGGCTGCTCCTCCTCGTCGTCCTCGCCGTCGCGGCGATCATCGCCCTCATCGTCTGGCGGGTCCGGGTGCTGGGCCTGCGCCGGGCGCACGTGCCGCTGGCGGCCTTCGACGCCGTCGTCGCCTCCCCCGAACCGGGGCCGTGGCGGGAGAGCGCCGAGGCGGCCGCGGCGGCCGGCGACCACCGCAGGGCCGTCGTCGACCGCTCGCGGGCGATCTTCGCCGTCCTCGGCGCCCGTCGCATCGTCGACCTCGAATCCGCGTCGACGGCGACCGAGATCGCCGTCCACGCCTCCGCGGTCCTGCCGTCGCGGGCCCGGCAGTTGAGCGAGGTCGCGACGGTCTTCAACGACCTCGTATTCGGCCGGGGCTCCGCCCGGGACCGCACGCCTGAGGAGCTGCGAAGCCTCTACGCCGAGTTCTCCGCCTTCGACGCCGAGCTCACGCACATCCCGGTCCCCCAGCCCTCGGGCGGACGGCGATGAGCGCGGGCATCGACGTCGCCACGCGCGGCACCCGGCGGGCGACGACCACGCCTCTGCGTGCCCGCCTCCGCTCGGCGGGGGTGTGGATCGTCGCGGCGGTCGTCGTCCTCGTCGCCGTCATCCTCACGATGCTCATGACCGGGAACCGGGAGGCCTCCGACCCGCTCCACTACGACTCGACGGCCCGCGACGGGATGAAGGCCCTCGTCGAGACCCTGACCGACCACGACACCGAGGTGACCACGACCGAGGACGTCGCCGCCGCCCGGGCCGCCGCCGCCCGCCCGGGCACGACCCTGCTCATCCCCACCGGCACGGACCTCCTCTCCGAATCCGAGGTCGCCGGTCTCACCTCGGCGCTGCGCACCGGGGGCAACCGGCTCGTCCTCGTCGACCCCGGTCCCGGCATCGCCGCCTTCACGACCCGCATCGAGCTCGCCCCCGATGCTCCCCTGGCCCAGCCCGACCCGGTGTCCCAGCCCGACTGCACCCTGCCTGCTGCCCGCGCCGCCGGTGATGTGAGCACCGGTCAGAGCCTCTACACCCCCACCGAGGCGGCCGCGAACCAGGTGCTCAGGTGCTACCCGTTCTCCGGGCCCGGCGTCACCGACTCTGCCGAAGCCGGTCTGCTCGTCGTCGACGACGGCGGCCGGTTCCCGCTCACGGTCCTCGGCAGTCCCGAATGGGTGAGCAACGGGACGATCACCGAGAACGGCAACGCCGCCCTCGCCCTGTCCACCCTTTCGGCCGAGGAGCGCCTCGTCGTGTTCTACCCGCGCCCCGACCCCGGCGACGCCGCCCCGCCGTCGACGCTGGACTACCTGCCGGACTGGTTCGTCGCCGGCGCCCTGTGGCTCCTGCCCTGCCTCCTCGTCGGACTCCTCGTGATCGGCCGGCGATTCGGGCCGCTGGCTCTCGAACGCCTGCCCGTCATCGTCCCCGCGATCGAGACCGTCCGCGGTCGGGCGGCGCTCGCGCAGCGCAGCCATGACCGCAGCGGTGCCCTCCACGCCCTGCGCACCGCCGCACTGCTGTCCATCGCCCGCCGCCTCGCGCTGGGCCCGGAGGTCGGGGAAGCGGAGATCCTCTCCCGCATCGCCGCCGCCACCGGCCGCGACCCCGCGCAGCTCGCGCACGCCTTCACCACCGGTCAGCCGGCCGACGACCGCGAACTCACCGAGCTCTCCGAGCTCATCAGCACGATCGAAAGCGAGATCCCATGAGCACAGATCCCCGGCCGCACCCCGCGACTCCCCCGGCCCCCGCCCAGCCTCCGACCCCTCCCGCCGAGGCGGTGGCACCTGATCCGCTGCGGGCGGCCTTCTCCGCGGTGCGCGCGGAGATCGGCAAGGCCGTCGTCGGGCAGGACGACGCGGTCACCGGTCTCCTCCTCGCCTTCCTCTGCCAGGGCCATGTGCTCCTCGAGGGCGTGCCCGGGGTCGCGAAGACCCTGCTCGTACGCAGCTTCGCCACCGCCGTCGACCTCTCCCACACCCGCATCCAGTTCACCCCCGACCTCATGCCCTCCGACGTCACCGGGTCGCTGGTCTACGACGCCGCCGCCGCGGACTTCGAGTTCCGGCCGGGGCCCGTGTTCACCAACATCCTCATCGCCGATGAGATCAACCGCACCCCGCCGAAGACGCAGTCGGCCCTGCTCGAGGCGATGGAGGAGCATCAGGTCTCCGTGGGCGGGCGCTCCCGCGCCCTGCCCGAGCCCTTCATCGTCGCCGCCACCCAGAACCCGCTCGAGTACGAAGGCACCTACCCGCTGCCCGAAGCCCAGCTCGACCGCTTCCTCTTCAAACTCGTCCTCACCCTGCCCGGCCGCGACCGCGAGTTCGAGATCCTCGACCGGCATGCCCGCGGCTTCGACGCCTCGCACCTGTCCGCCGCCGGCCTGTCCCCGGTGCTCACCCCGGACATGATCGCCCGGGCCCGGCAGGCCGTGGCCGCCGTCCACATCGCCCCCGAGATCATCGCCTACATCGTCGACCTCGCCCGCGCGACCCGTCAGGCGCCTTCTCTCGCACTCGGCGTCTCCCCGCGCGGGGCCACCCGGATGCTCGCCGCCGCCCGGGCGTACGCCTGGCTGGGCGGCCGCGACTACGTCACCCCCGACGATGTGAAGTTCCTCGTCCCCATGACGCTGAGCCACCGGGTCATCCTCCGCCCCGAAGCGCAGATGGACGGGCTGAGCGTCGGCCACGTCCTCGACTCGATCGTGTCCACCACCGAAGTGCCGCGCTGAATGACGACGCGTCTGCTCCTGCTCACCGTGGCCGGGATCATCCCGGTCATGCTCGTGCCCACATGGTCGACGGGACTTCTCGTCTTAGGCGTCATCGTCCTCCTCGCCGTCGTCGACCGGTTCCTCGCCCCCTCCCCGGCCCTCATCGGCCTCCAGCGCACCCCGGGACCGATGGTCCGCCTCGGCGATGACACCCATAGCGTGCTCACCATCGTCAACGACTCCGAGCGCACCCTGCGGGTGCGGGTGCGCGACGCGTGGCCGCCGAGCGCCGGGGCCCATGAGACGCGGACGACTGCGACGCTGGCCCCGCACGAGACCCGGGAGATCACGACGGTGCTCTCCCCGCGGCGCCGCGGAGCGCTGAGCGCCGACCTCGTCACCGTGCGCACGCTGAGCCCCCTGGGTCTCATCGCCCGCCAGCGGAGCATGAGCGTGCCCGCCGACATCCGCGTCCTCCCACCCTTCCTCTCCCGCCGCGAACTGCCGTCGAAGCAGCAGAAGCTGCGGGAGCTCGACGGCCGCTCGGCCGTGATGATCCGCGGTATGGGCACGGAGTTCGATTCGCTGCGCGACTACGTCGACGGCGACGACGTCCGCTCGATCGACTGGCGGGCCAGTGCCCGCGCCCAGGACCTCGTCGTGAAGACGTGGCGTCCCGAACGCGACCGCCGCGTCGTCATCGTCCTCGACTCCTCACGGCTCTCGGCACGGCGCTCGGGCGAGGGCACGGTCTTCGATGCCGCCCTCGAATCAGCGCTGCTGCTCACCGCGCTGGCCGCCGGGGCCGGGGACCGCGTCGAGGTTCTCGTCGCCGACGCCCGCGTCCGCGCCAGAGCCTCCTCCCACCGGGCGAAGGACCCCGTCCACGATCTCTCCGTGGCTCTCACCCCCGTCCACCCGGAGCTCTACGACGCCGACTGGGAGCAGATCGCGGCCGCCGTGCTCGCCACCACCCGGCAGCGCGCCCTCGTCGTCCTCCTCACCGCGCTCGACGAGGCGACCGTCGCCGAGGAGATCCTCCCGATCCTGCCCGCACTGACCTCCCGGCACCGGGTCGTCCTCGCCGCGGTGAGCGACCCGGAGCTCGACGAGCTCACGACGCACCGCGGAGATGCCACGGAGGTCTTCACCGCCGCCGCGGCCGCCGCTGAGCTGCTCACCGCCGAGGCCGTGCGGGCACGCCTGCGCGGCCTCGGCATCGACTCGGTGAGCGCCCCTCCCGAGAGGCTGCCGGGGGCGCTGGCCGACCTCTACATCGGCCTCAAAGCCACCGGGCGGCTCTGAGGTCCGGGATCCCGGACTACCGACCGCCTCGGCGGGCACGGGAGACGCGGCTCAGCGGTCGGTGACGACTCAGCGGTCGGTCGCGACGATCTCGTATCCGGCTTCGTGCGCGTCGAGATCCGCTGACAGCCGCGCTGACCAGGCCCGCCGGCCGAGGACGGCCGCATAGACGACGACCGCGGCGGTGCAGGCGACGCCGATGCCGATCTTGAGCACCGGCGGGAGCGGATTGGGGGTGACGAAGCCCTCGATGAGGCCGGAGACCAAGAGCATGATGACGAGCCCGCCGGCGACGACGAGGAGGGACCTCGCCTCGGTGGCGAGCTTCGTCCGACGCAGCTGCGGGCCCGGGACCACCCACGCGAAGAACAGGCGCAGACCCGCGGCGGCGGCGAGCATGATGCAGCTGATCTCCGGGATGCCGTGCGGGAGGATGTAGAGGAAGAAGTCGGCCCCGCGGTCGAACTCGAACATCATCGCCCCGGAGAAGCCGACGTTGACGGCGTTGACGATGAGCCCCTGGAGGACGAAGACGCCGGTGACGCCGAGGAGGACGAACTGGACGGCGATCCACGCATTGTTCGTCCACACGCCCACGGCGAAGAAGCCGTTGGGGTTCTCCTTGTAGTACTCGACGAAGTCGTGCTCGGCGAACTGCTGCCGGTAGGCGCGGTCGCCGAAGGTCTCGAGCACCTCGGGGTGGGTACCCGCCCACACGCCGGCGAGCACGGACACGGCGAGGAAGAAGACGGTCACGGCAAGGACGTCCCAGCGCAGACGGTAGAGGCAGACGGGAAGGGAGACGACGAAGAACCGGCTGAGACCGGACAGGCCGCCTGCGGGAACGGAGGAGAGATGGTTCCGGGCGCGGTGGACGATCGTCGAGAGCCTCGCGGCCTCGAGGGAGTCCGGGGCCACCGTCATGATCTGCGAGAGGTCCTTCGACGCCGCCCGGTAGAGGTCGAGGAACCGCGCCGACTGCGCCGGATCGAGCCGGTTGCGACGGGCCAGGTCCGACAGCTCCCGCCACTTCTCGCCGTGGAGTTCGGCCAGCAGGTTGGGATCCATGCCTCCACCCTAGACGATGCCCACGCCCCCGGATCGTCGTTCGGAGGCGGGTCGGGTGTGCCAGGATGGTGGGGTGAGCACTCTGGTGACAGGCGAGGCCGTCGAACTCAGCGTCCAACCCGCGGCCCTGGCCGCTCGCGCGCTCAGCTGCCTCATCGACGTCGTCGCCTACACGCTCGTCAACATCGGGCTGCTGCTGGCGACCTTCTGGCTTCTGCTGCGCATCCTCGACCTCAACGGTCTGCTGCTGACCGCGGTGATGACGATCATGTCGGTGAGCGTCTTCGTCCTCCTGCTCATGCTCGTCGAGGTCCTCACCCGGGGCCGGTCGCTGGGCAAGCTCATCCTCGGTCTGCGGATCGTCCGCGACGACGGCGGGGCGATCCGGGTGCGGCACTCGTTCGTCCGGGCGCTGCTGTGGCAGTTCGAGGTCATCGCGACCGGGGGCGGGATCGCCGCCCTGACCGGTCTCCTCTCCCCGCAGACGAAGCGCCTCGGCGACTATATGGCCGGGACCATCGCCGTGAGCGAGCGGGCGACGCCCCCGCCGCCGGTCGACGCCCATGTCGCCCCGCAGCTGTTGCCGTGGCTGCAGGTCACCGACGTCTCGGGCGTGCCGACGGGACTGCGCCGCCGGATCGTCCAGTTCCTCTCCATCGCCCCGGGGCTCACGCACGAGTCACGCTGGCAGCGCGCGATCGAGCTCGCAGTAGAGCTCAATCCGCACGTCGCTCCCGCCCCGCCGGAGGGCACCCTGCCCGAGCAGTTCCTCGCAGCCGTCGTCGCCCGCGGGCGGGTGGCCGACCGGGAGAAGGCGCAGCGCCGAGGCGCGCGGGCCGCTGCCTTCGCCGCCAGCGTCGACCGGCTGCCGCACGGTCTGCGGCTGCGTCAGTAGCGGTAGTGCTCGGGCTTGTACGGGCCGGCGACGTCGACGCCGATGTACTCGGCCTGATCCTTCGTCAACTCGCTCAGCCTGGCCCCGAGCGCCGGGAGGTGGAGGCGGGCGACGAGTTCGTCGAGATCCTTGCCGAGCCGGTGCACACCGATCGTGTAGTCCTCGCCGTGGGTCCACAGTTCGATCTGGGCGAGCACCTGGTTGCTGAATGAGGCGCTCATGACGAACGAAGGGTGGCCCGTGGCATTGCCGAGGTTGAGCAGCCGGCCCTCGGAGAGGACGAGGATCTGGGTGGTCTCCCGCTCGAGTCCTGCCTCGGCGGGCACGGGGATCGTCCATTCGTGGACCTGGGGTTTGATCTCGGTCGCGCTCACTCCGGGGAGGCGGCGCAGACCGGCGAGGTCGATCTCGTCGTCGAAGTGGCCGACATTGCCGACGATGGCTCCGGGCTTGAGTCGCTGGAGGACATCGACGTCGACGACGCGGGTGTTGCCGGTCGTCGTGATGACGATGTCAGCGGTCTCGGCGACCTCGGGCAGCAGGGCCACCTGGTAGCCGTCCATCGCCGCCTGGAGCGCGCAGATCGGGTCGATCTCGGTGACGATGACGCGGGCGCCCTGCCCGCGCAGGGCCTCGGCGGCACCCTTGCCGACATCGCCGTAGCCGACGACGACGGCGACCTTGCCGCCGATGAGGACGTCGGTGGCGCGGTTGAGCCCGTCGGGCAGGGAATGGCGGATGCCGTAGCGGTTGTCGAACTTCGACTTCGTCACCGAGTCGTTGACGTTGATGGCCGGGAACGGCAGACGTCCCGCCTCGGCGAGGCGGTAGAGACGATTGACCCCGGTCGTCGTCTCCTCGCTCACGCCCCGGATCTTCCCGGCGAGTGTGGTGAAACGTCCCGGGGAGGCGGTCATCGCGGTCTGGATCTGGGCGAGGAACGCGCGGCGTTCGTCCGGATCGTCCTCGCCGGCGGTCGGCACCCGACCGGCGGCTTCGGCGGCGGCGCCCTCGAGGACGTACATCGTCGCGTCCCCGCCGTCGTCGAGGATGAGGGTGGGTCCGTCCGCGAAGTCGAAGATCCGATCGGCGGCCCACCAGTACTCCTCGAGGCTCTCGCCCTTCCACGCGAAGACGGGCACTCCGCTCGGCGCCGCGGGTGTGCCCTGCCCGACGACGACGGCCGCGGCCGCTTCGTCCTGGGTGGAGAAGATGTTGCAGCTGGCCCACCGGACTTCGGCGCCGAGGGCCGTGAGGGTCTCGATGAGCACCGCCGTCTGCACGGTCATGTGGAGGCTGCCGGCGATCCGGGCACCGGCGAGCGGAGCGGCATCGGCATACTCCTCCCGCAGGGCCATGAGCCCGGGCATCTCCCGTTCGGCGAGGCGGATCTGGTGGCGTCCCGCCTCGGCGAGGCTGAGGTCGGCGACCTTGTAGTCGGTGGACTCGAGCATGGAACCTCCTGGGGTCTGTGGGGTGGGGCGGGTGCCGGTCATGCGACGCGACCTTGGACGACCTCGGTGGCCCGAGCGGTGAGCTCGCGCATCCGCACGTCGTCCGGGGCTTCGACGTTGAGCCGGACGAGGGGTTCGGTGTTCGACTTGCGCAGGTTGACCCACCAGTCCTCGCCCTGGAGGCTGATCCCGTCGAGGTCCTCGATGAGCGTCGGGGCGAAACCGGGGCCCGCCTCGGCGAAGGCTGCGAGCACCGCATCGGGGTCGGCGACGGTGAAGTTGATCTCCCCCGACTGCCGGTACGTGTCATGGTCGGCGACGAGCGAGGAGGCGAGCACCTCGGCCTCGGCGAGGGCCGCGATGAGGTGGCAGGCGGCGAGCATCCCCGAATCCGCGCAGTAGAACTCCTCGAAGTAGAAGTGCGCGGAGTGCTCGCACGCGAACACCGCGCCCTCGGTGCGCATGAGGGTCTTGATCCCCGAATGGCCGACCTTCGAGCGCACCGCCCGACCGCCGGCGGCGGCGATCGCCTCGGGCACGCTGCGGGAGGTGATGAGGTTGTGGATGACGGTCGGGGTGTCGCGTCCGGTGTTGCGGGCGCGTGCGATCTCGCGTTCGGCGACGAGTGCGCCGACGGCCGAGGCCGACATCGTCGCCCCGGTCTCGTCGATGAAGAAGCAGCGGTCGGCGTCGCCGTCGAAGGCGAGCCCGAGGTCGGCGCTGTGCTCGACGACGGCGGCCTGCACGTCGCGGAGGTTCTCGGGTTTGAGCGGGTTCGCCTCGTGGTTGGGGAACGTCCCGTCGAGTTCGGTGTAGAGGCCGATGACTCTCAGCGGCACGGCCGGCAGACCGGCGTCGGTGCCGAAGACCTCGCCGATGAGCCGCCCGGCCATGCCGTTGCCGGCGTCGACGACGACGGTGAGGCCGGTGACGTCGTCGATGCGGGTGAGCTCCCGGATCCGGGACGCGTAGTCTCTGCGCATCGTCGCAGCCGCCTCACTGTCCTCGGCCACCGAGGGTGCGGTGGGGTCGGGGACCGGAGCATGCGGGGCGAGGTCGCGGATGCGGCCGAGACCGGAGTCGAGGCTCACTCCGCCGGCCCCGGGCGAGCAGATCTTGATCCCGTTGTAGTCGGCGGGGTTGTGGCTCGCGGTGATCATCGCCCCGGGGAGGTCGAAGATTCCGGAGGCGAAGTAGAGCTGGTCTGTCGAGCACAGGCCCAGCAGCACGGCTCGGGAGCCTGCCGCTTCGACGCCGACGGCGAAGGCCTGGGCGAATCCGGGCGAGCTCGGGCGCATGTCGTGGCCGAGAACGACCTCGGTCGACCCGTGGATCTCGCGCATCGCCTCGGCGGTGGCCCAGCCGAGGGCGAAGAGGATGTCGTCGTCGAGTTCGTCGGGGATGCGTCCCCGGATGTCGTAGGCACCGACGGCCGTTGACAGGGCGCGGGTGCGGGCTGAGGGGATGTTCTCACCTGACATGGGGGTGTCCTTCGGTTCGGGCTCGGTGGCGCTCACGGGCCGATGATGCGCAGGTGGCCGTGCTTGCGGCCCTCCTGGGTGCGGGCGTCCTCGGTCTCGGCGGCGGGCTGGGCCGGCGTCGAACCGGACTGCCGCGCCGCGGTGCCGGCGGCTTCGCGGACCGCGTCGGCGATCGCAAGCAGGTCGTCGTGGGTGCGCTCGGGCGGCTCGTCGGTCGCGCCGATGCGGATGAGCTCCCAGCCCACCGGCGGGGTGAGTCGAGCGGCATGGTCGGCGCACAGATCATGGGCGCCGGGTTCGGCGCGCCGGGCGAGGGGACCGATGACGACGCAGGCGTCCGCGTGGACATAGGTCATGGTCGCGGAGGCGCTGCGCGAGCAGCTGACTTTCGAGCACGTTCGTAACGCTGACACAGTCGACAACTCTACACGTCGGACCTCTCCGGATCCGGCAGGCGCCGCCGGGGCGGGCTCGGTAGAATGAGCGCTCATGAGCACACGCCGCAGACGGGACCGACACGGCAGGGGCCTGCGCTCCCCGCTCTTCCGCGCCGACGTTCCCGCACGTGAGTCCCGGGCCGAGAGCTTCGCCCGGCTCGCCGCCGAGGAGTTCGCCCGGCATCGCGCCCGGGATCCCGAACTCCTCGCCGATGTCGTCCTCGCCGTCGATGCGGTGCCGCCGGCCTCCTCGGGCGAACCGAGCTTCGGGCGGGTGTTCCCCGCGACGAACCAGCGGCGGACCCACATCGTCCTCTACCGCAGGCCCATCGAATACCACAGCCTCGGCGGGCAGCGGGAGAGCCTCATCGCCGAGGTGCTTGCCGATCAGGTCGAACTCCTCCGGGGTCCCTGAGCGCCGTGCCCGGCCCGGCAGCGGGGACGGGCAGTGTTCACTGCCCGAGCCTGATGTCGCGGTAGGCGACACCGGCCGGAGCGGGGGCGGGCATGACCGCGGAGAGCCCCGTCTCGGAATTCACGAGCAGGCTCGCGTGGACGCCGCCGGACTGCGAGCCTGCTGCGTTCGCTGCGCTGATGACGAGCGCGCGCACGGCGTCCGGGGAGACCTCGGAGGGGCTGATCTTCGTCGTCGCGGTGGGCGCGAGGTCGAGGGTGCGGGGATCGGTGAGCGTGCCGTCGTCGCGCATGCCCGAGACCTGCACCTGGCCCTGGCCGGGTGAGAGGTAGAGCTGTGCGGTGCCCGTGCGGGGCAGCGCCATGATCTGGGTGTCGGCGAGATCCTCGGTGGCCGTGAGCGTCGCGAAGTCCCCCTTGCCGCCGTCGTTCGTCGCCACGGTCGCCGCGGCCTGGACGGGCTGGTTCGAGGTGAGGACGATGCTCGTGTCAGTGAGTTCGCCGAGGTCGGCCTCGGCGACGCCGCCGGCGACGACGGTGAGCGAGGACCGGGGAACCTCGTACT
Organism: Brevibacterium ammoniilyticum; assembly: GCF_038429965.1. Classification (NCBI taxonomy): domain Bacteria; kingdom Bacillati; phylum Actinomycetota; class Actinomycetes; order Micrococcales; family Brevibacteriaceae; genus Brevibacterium; species Brevibacterium ammoniilyticum. The sequence goes on along the minus strand of NZ_BAABNP010000001.1, from coordinate 203,594 downwards.
CGCCGTCGGGCCCGTAGGCTTTGAGTCCCACCTCGGCGAGGTCGCCTGAGGGGTTGGCCACGCGCACGCGCACGTTCTTGCCGCTCAGCCCGGTGAGTACCTGTTCGTCGGCCGCGTTCGCACCGGTGGCCGCGAGGTCGATGCCCTGCGGGGTGAGGCCGTCGAGCTTCGTCTCCTGCACGGAGCCCGCGAGGACTCCCCCGTCGACGGAGACGTCGACAGCGAGCTCTGCGGCATCGCCGGCCAGACCGGCCAGGCGCACCGCGCGCTGCGATCCGGCCTTGATGCTCAGCCGGGTCGGCTCCCCGCGGGCGCCGGCGGCCGACATCACCTGGATGCTCGCCTGGACGGCGACGGTGCCGGGGTTGCTCAGCAGCAGCTGGGAGTTCGAACCGGCCTGCCCGGAGCCTGCGACGATGCGGAAGTTCGAGGCCGGGGCGGCGCACGTGAGTGTCGCGAGTCCCGTGAGATCGCCCGAGGTGCCTTCGACGGTCTCGAGCGCCGTGGTCAGCGCGGGCGCCCCGGGGCGGGCGAAGCCGGTGACGATCTTCGTGCTCTCGACGGGGTCGTCGCCGGAGACGAAGCCCGCGGAGGCAGGGTTGTCGAAGTCCGCGGCGCCGCCGAGGTCGGCGACCTGCAGGCGCGCGGCGCTGACCGAGCCGTCGGCGGCGCCGATGGGTGCCGTGGCGGAGACGACGCGGGTGCTCACATTGGAGTCGTCGACGAACTCGGCATCGGTGCCTTCGGCGGCCTTGTCGGTGAGCAGCGGGCCGGGGCAGATGACGCGGGTGTCCGCGGTGGGCATCCGCACCTGTTCGGGACTGCGGTCCAGCGTCCCCGAGGCGAGCGGGGTGAGGAACGATGTCGTCGCGACGAGGACTCCGGGCACGGCGATCGCGGCGAAGGTGACGAGGCTGCGGTTGTGCTTCATGGCGTCTCCTTCGTCAGTGTCCGCACGGGAGGCTCCGGACTCCCGTCTCTGCGGCCGGTGCCGTCGGCCGAGCCGGTGCTGTCGTCGGAACTGGCGCTGCCGTCGGAAATCGTGGTCGTCGACCCGTCGGCCTTGGTGGCTTTGGCCTTGGTGGCCTTGGTCTTCGCGGACTTCCTCGAGGCCTTCTTCGAGGACTTCCGGCTCCTGGCGGTCGCCGTCGACGATGTCCGATCGGCTGCCGCGCCTGCCTCAGCCGGTGACTCCGCACTCGCCGAATCAGTCCCCTCCGGCCCCGCAGTCTCCGGCTCAGCACTCTTCGACTCCGCAGGCTTCACCGGCGAGTGAGTCGCCGAGGCGGTCCTGCGGGGTCGCGCGCGGCTGCCGATGGGCAGGGCGACGACGAGGCAGACGAGCCCGAGGACCCAGCCGGCGATGACACCGGCGGCCACAAGCGGGGAGCCCTCGCGCAGTTCGACGGTGCCGCCGGCGGCGGGCAGGGAGAACTCCTCGTCCCAGTCGGCGCTCGGTTCGGCCGGGCGCGGCAGCGACGTGCCGTCGATCGCGGCCTCGAGCCCGTGTGCGGACTCAGCGACGATGAGCGTGCGTCCTTCCGCACCGGGAGCGATCTCGATCGTCCCCCCGGAGACCGGGGCGGTGCTCAGCGTGCCGTCGGGTTCGGCGATGAGGTACCGGCCGCTGTAGGGCTTGTCGACCTGCCACAGCGTGCCCGACTCGGTGGGGCCGACCTCGACGAGCCCGGTGGCCGCGGCCACGGAGCTGCGCAGCGAGTCGTCGCCGGAATCGACGAGGACGAAGTCGGCGCCGAGCCGGCCGAGGAGGTCGCGGACGTCACCGGCGTCATCGGCCGAGAGCGCGGCGGCGGCCTGGGCGACGAGCACCTGGTCGGAGCCGATGGGCAGGGGCCTGCGCTGCCACGGCGGCCCGCCGACCGCCTCGGCGGAGCGGATCGTCGAGGTGCCCACCACGGTGCCGTCGTCAGAGGAGACGAGGGTGGCGAGCACTTCGCCGTCGACCTCGTTCAGGCGCAGGGTGCGCGCTTCGGCTGCTCCGGCGGCACGATCGGCGGCGAGTGCGGGCACCGACCCGTGCTCAGCAGTCCGCACGGTGTCGGCGGTGGTGAAGGCCGGACCGGTGCCGAGGACGGCGAAGCCGAGGGCGGCGACGGCGACGAGACCGGTGAGCACGCGCATGGGCGCGACCCGACTGCGGGCGCCGAGGCGGTCGGCACCGAGGACGAGGAGGGCGATCGCGCCGAGGCTGGTCAGGGTCAGACCGGCCGCCGGGTAGGAGCCGATGAGGTGGAAGGGACCGACCTGGGCCGGAAGGTGGACCTGCAGGGTCGCGAGCAGCAGGCCCGCGAGGTAGAGCCCGACGGTCCAGGTGAGGATCGGCAGCGGGATGCGGGCCTCGATGAGCGTGAGGAACGCGAGGACGAGCATGGGCAGGACGATCGCCGGCGCCCACAGGCCCACGGTGCCGGCCACACCCGGGGCGACGCCGAGCGAGGTGAGCACACCGGTCAGCCACTGGAGGTCGAGCGGGGCGGGGAAGCCGACGGCGAGCAGGTAGGTCGGCGGAGCGCTCGGTGCCAGCGCCTGCCCGGGCATCGTGAGCAGCGTCCCGGGTTCGGTGACGACGCCGAGCAGCCACGGCCAGGCGAGGACGAGCGTGGGAGCGAGCAGCCACAGATGGCGTGCCCCCCGGCGGAGGACGAGCAGGACGATCGTGAGCACGATGCCGACGACGAGCAGCAGCGGGACGCCTGCGACGAGGACGAAGAGGAGGAGTCCGCCCGTCGCCGCGGCGGACACCGAACCGGTGCGCAGGCTGCGGGTCAGCGCGAGGACGAAGAGCGGCGCGACGATCCAGGCGAGGACGACGCCGAGGCGACCGGTCGAGAGCGCGGTGAGGAAGAGCGGGGCGACGACCCAGAGGAGTCCGGCCAGCGCCCTGATCCAGCGTCCGCGCACGAGGATCCCCGCGGCCGCGTATGCGGCGATCGCGGCGGCGACCGGGGCGAGGAGGATGAGGACGCGGACGGTGAGGTCGATGTCGCCGAGGAAGGGCAGACCGAGGACGGCGAGGACGAGCTGCAGCGGGTCGGCGGGGACGTCGGCGCCGGTGCCGACGTCGAGGAAGCCTCCGAAGAGGCGCCCGACGAGGTCGGGGAAGCTCACATCGGTCGAGCCGAGGGCCCCGCCGACGAGGTGGCCTGGACCGAAGAGCCGGAAGGAGACGAGGCCGCTGAGGACGCCTGAGATGAGGATGAGGTAGGTCAGCGGGTGGGTGAAGATGCCCGCTGAGCCGCTGACCTCGAGGCGGGAGAAGGAGTCGATGGCCTCTTCGGTGTCCCCGACCTGGTGGAGGTCGGCGTCGTCGAGTGTGTCGGCGGTCTCGCCGGGGGTCGGACGGGCGCCGGCCTCGACGAGGCTGCGTCTCTGGACGGCGAGTTCGTCGGGGTCGGCGTAGAGCGCCGAGAGGTGGGCGCTGTTCGCGCGTCTGCCCAGGCGCGCGCGCTTCGCGTTGGCCCTGCGCAGCCGGGCGGTGGCGCTGACGTCGGCGGAGAGGCCGAAGAGCGCGCGGAAGTGCCATCCCGCGGTGCGCGGGTCGTTGCCGAGGAGGGCGAGGAGTCCGTCGCCGAGGCGAGTGAGCGCGAGCAGGCAGACCAAGGGCACGAGTCCGGGCCGGGCGAGGCTGAGCCGGTAGCGCTGCTCGGTCCGGATGTGGGCGGCGGCGCGCGGAGGACGGGGCGAAGTGCCCAGCTGGGCCGCCTCGGTGGCGGAGATGCCTAAGCGGGCGTGCGGGGCGAGGACGACGCGCTTGCCGAGGTCGCGGAAGCGGCGGGAGAACTCGATGCCGCGGTAGGCCGGTCCCAGCGCCCGGCTCGGGGCGCCGACCCGGGAGAGTTCGGCGGTGGCGATGAGCATGCCCGGCAGGTCGAGGGCCAGGGTCTCGCCCTCGCCGTCGCGCTGGCCCTGGTCGATCTCGCCGGATCCGACAGGGTTGAGGCGCACCCCCGCCGAGGTGGTCGTCACTCCTGCGGAAACGATCCTCTCCCCGGCCATGAGCTTGGGACCGACCGCGGCGATGGACTCGGTGGCGCTGATCGCTTCGATGAGTTCGTCGAGGCAGCCGGGCTCCGGGCGCGAGTCGGGCGTGAGGAACCACAGGTACTCACTGCCGGAGACCGCGGGCAGCTCAATCGCCTCGGTGACGGCGAGGCCCCCGAGATCGACGACGGGGATCTCGGGGTGGGTCCGCCGCAGAGCCGATTCGAGCTCGGCACGGGAGGAGTCGTCGCCGGAGAGGACGACGACGGTGACAGCAGGCCTCACACGACTCGCTTCTTGAGTCGGCGGCGTTCGCGCTCGGACATGCCGCCCCAGATCCCGAACCTCTCGTCATTGGCCAGGGCGTACTCGAGGCATTCGGAGCGGACCTCGCAGGATTCGCAGACGCGCTTGGCCTCCCGCGTCGAGCCGCCCTTCTCTGGGAAGAAGGCCTCAGGGTCGGTCTGGGCGCACAGCGCCTGGTCCTGCCAGGACAGTTCCCCGTCCTCGGCGGCGCCGAGGAGCAGCGACAGCGGTGAGACTGCGGTATCGTCGACGGGCAGCGGAGTGAGGTCGTTCGGGTCGATGGCCAGCGGGTCCGGAAGCGTGTCCGGAGTCCTGGCGCCGGGTTCGACGAACCAGTCGCCGGCGCTGCGGGATGTCACTCCCGGTACGACGGAGTGCTCCTCCTGCTCGAGCCTCTTTCTCTGTGCGCTCTGCACGATGTTCCCCTTTCCCACGCTCAGCGTGTTGTGCCAACCGAATCCGTGAATTCGTGCTAAGCGCGTTCCCCTTAGGTATAAATTACACGCGTGTCATTACCGTCGAGTCAAGCCCTCGTGGAGTATCTGGGCGGTCCGCGAGCTCGTATTCGAGCACACCTTCACATGCACACGCGCCGCCGACACAACATATGGGGATGCACATGCCTCCCTGCCACTATCCATGGGGTCCGCCAGATGAGACTGTGAGAATTTCGGATTCGTTCGCCCGAGGTGGGAATATGGAGGGATGACAGCGAGCGCGGGCATGAACGACAGACTCCTCACGGTCTACGCCCCTCCGGTCGACGACGACATCCGTCCCGGGTCCGACCTCGCGGCGATCCTCGTGACCAGCCTCCGCCGCAACCGCATCGACCTCAAGGACGGCGATGTCCTCGTCATCGCCTCGAAGGTCGTCTCGAAGGCCGCGGGGCGGCTGACGAGGGTGGCCGACCGCGCCGAGTTCGAAGATCTCGTCGCCCACTCCTCGACCCACCTCGTCGCCGAACGCAGCTACGCCTCGGGCACGACCGTTCAGGTGGTGCGGACCCGTGCCGGCACGGTGCAGGCCGCGGCGGGCCTCGATCAGTCGAACTCCGGCGGCGACGTCGTCCTCCATCCCATCGACGCCGACCGTTCGGCGGACGAGCTGCGCGCCCGCGTCGAGGAGGCCTTCGACGTGCGCATCGGCGTCGTCGTCTCCGATACGACCTCGCGTCCGTGGCGGGTGGGGGTCGGCGACATCGCGCTCGGGCTCTCCGGGTTCTCCGGCCTCGACGACCAGCGGGGCCTGCCCGATGACGACGGACGCGTGCAGACGGTGACCGTGCGGGCGATCGCCGATGAGATCGCCGCGGCCGCCGACCTCGTCAAGGGCGCGGCCCGCGGTCTGCCCATGGCGCTCGTGCGCGGCGCGGGAGGCTACCTCGACAACGGCAGAGCGGGGGCGAAGGCACTGTGCCGCGACCTCGGTGAGGACTGGTTCCGCTACGGCCACGTCGAGGCGATCCAGCGCGGACTCGGCGTCGAGACCGTGCCGGGCCGTCCGGCGGCCGGTGACGGCGGTGACGACATCCTCGAACGCGTCTCCCGGGCGATCCGCGTCGTCCGCGGCGGGATCTCCCGGACTCCGGGGCACGCGGCCTGGCGGATGCGCATCGAGGGCGCGGGGTCGCGGATCATCATGAGCCCCTCGGATTCGCCGGCGATGACGCAGGCCGACGGTCCCCCGCTGCTCGAGGCGATGGTCGGCCTCGGCTCGCTCGTCGAACGCATGCACACCGCGCTCTTCGCCGAAGACCTCTCCGCGACGACGAAATGGCACTGGGCCGACGGCGAGCTCGGCTCCTTCCCCCGTGGGGTGACGATCGACATCGGTCTCCTCACCCCCTGAGCGGCCTCCCGCGGACTGACCGCGGGCGCTCCGCCAGCCCTGACATTCCGACCCCCTGACGTTACGAACCCTTGACGTTCCGCCCCCGGACGTTCTCGCCCCGACGAAAGCAGGTCACCCATGGCACTGACCCGACTCAGCCGCACCGGCGGTCCCGTGCTCTTCTGGCGCGGACCCGACTACGACAGCCTCGACCTCACCGGCCCCGTCATCGCCAACTGGGTGCACAAGGGAGTCGGGCTCTTCGGCGACTACGAGCTCGGACCGGACTTCACGCTCTTCGTCCCCTCCCCGTCCGGTCTCCACTGGCGCGAACTCGTCGCGGTCCTCAGCGTCCTCCTCGGCGGCGGCCGCGTCATCCTCGCACGGGGCGGGGACGCAACGGACAGCGGCACCGGAAGCGCAGCCGACTCCCCCGCGAACGGCGGCGACTCCCCCGCTAGCGACCCCCAATCCTCTGGGGCCGGCGGCATCGATCCCGCGACGGTCCCGGACGGGGACTTCCATGCCTTCGTCCCCCTCGGCTTCGAGACCGACCCGGCGATCGCCTCGGCGGAGGAGATCTTCGTCTTCAATCCGCCCGCACTGGCCCTGAGCACTCCCGTGGACGCCGACTTCATCGACGTCAACTCCGCGATCCGCGCCTACCCCGACGTGGCGTCCCGGCGCTTGGTCCGCTCCGGGACCCTCGCCGTGGCCGGCGCCGACGGCACGAGGGAGATCCCCTGGGCCGAAGCCGCCGCAAGCGATGCGGACACAGGCACTCGGCCCACGGGCATCCTCGTCTCCCACTCGACCCCACGGCCGGACGAGTGGCCCGAATTCCTGCACCACCTCCTCGGCGGGGGTGAGACCGTGCTGGGCACGGGAGTCGAGGTGGCCCACATCACGGACCTCGCACGGACCCTCGGGGACGTCCGTGGCAGACTGGGCTCATGGACAAAGTAGTTGACACGCCCGCAGCGGCGGTGGCCGATATTGCCGATGGATCGTCGATCGCCGTGGGCGGGTTCGGGGTCGTCGGCGTACCCGAATACCTCATCCGGGCCATCCGGGACCAGGGGACGACCGACCTCGAGGTGATCTCGAACAATGCCGGCGTCGACGGCCGCGGACTCGGCGTGCTGCTCGCCGACCACCGGCTGCGCCGCATCATCGCCTCCTACGTCGGGGAGAACAAGGAGTTCGCCCGGCAGTACCTCTCCGGTGAGCTCGAGGTCGAGCTCACCCCGCAGGGCACGCTCGCGGAGAAGCTGCGGGCCGGTGGTGCGGGGATCCCCGCGTTCTACACGATCACCGGTGCGGGCACGCAGGTCGCCGAGGGCGGCATGCCGTGGAAGTACGATGCGGACGGCAACGTGATCAAGGAGTCCCCGGCGAAGGACACGCGGGTCTTCGACACCTTCGGCGAGGAGAAGCAGTACGTCCTCGAGGAGTCGCTGGCTCCCGACTATGCGCTCGTGCGGGCCGCGATCGGCGACCGCGACGGCAACCTCGTCTTCCATTCCTCGGCACGCAACTTCAATCCCCCTGCCGCGCAGGCCGGTCGGATCACGATCGCCGAGGTCGAGAAGCTCGTCGAGCCCGGCGAGATCGACCCGGACCAGGTGCATGTGCCCGGCGTCTTCGTCCACCGCGTCGTGCCCCTGACCCCCGAGCAGGTCGCCGACAAGCCGATCGAGAAGCGCACCCTGCGCCCCACCCCCGCCGCGAGCGCCTGAGGAGAGCCCCTATGTCACTGACACGCAACCAGATGGCGGCACGTGCCGCGCAGGAACTCGCCGACGGCAGCTACGTCAATCTCGGCATCGGCATGCCGACCCTCGTGCCGAACTACCTGCCCGAGGGCGTCAGCCTGGTCCTCCAGTCCGAGAACGGCCTCCTCGGCGTCGGCCCGTACCCGACCGAGGACGAGGTCGACCCGGACCTCATCAACGCGGGCAAGGAGACCGTGACGATGCTGCCCGGCGCCTCGTACTTCGATTCGGCGGCGAGCTTCGGCATGATCCGCGGCGGCAAGATCGATGCGGCGATCCTCGGCGCGATGCAGGTCGCGACCAACGGCGACATCGCGAACTGGATGATCCCGGGCAAGATGGTCAAGGGCATGGGCGGGGCGATGGACCTCGTCCACGGCGCCAAGCGCGTCATCGTCGTCATGGACCACGTCGCCAAGGACGGCTCGCACAAGCTGCTCGAGGTCTGCGATCTGCCGCTGACCGGCAAGGGCGTCGTTGAGCGCATCATCACCGATCTCGCCGTCCTCGACGTCTCCGGGAATGCGTTCACACTCGTCGAGCTCGCTCCCGGGGTCACCGTCGAGGAGGTCAGGGAGAAGACCGGCGCCGAGGTGATCGTCGAGGGCGAGGTCCCCACCGTCTCCGTCCCCGACGTCTGAGCCGCCGGCGCGCTGCGCCGCGCTGGGGCGCTGGTCTCCGCTTCGCGACCACCCGCGGCCGCACGAACCACCCTTGGCTCCTCGAACCACCCGCGGCTACACGCACCACCTTTGGCTCCACACACCACCAGGAGCTCAGCACACACCACCCGGAGCAGCTCGTCCTACCCGTGCAAAGGTAGGACGAGCCGCTGACCGTGCGGGTTGCGGGGTGTCGCGGATCAAGTGCCGCAGGTCAGGAGCCGCCGGTGAGGTGCCGCTGGCCGGTAGCCGCGAGTCAGGTGCCGCTGGCCGCCAGCCGCCATCGAGCAGCCGCCGACCGCGCCGGCAGGCGGACCTCCGCTCTCAGGCGAAGGGCAGGGCGCGGTCGAGACCGGTGGTCGCGATGAAGAGGTCGCCGTGGCCGTCGGCGGTCACGGCAGGTTCGTTCGCGCCGATGAACACGCTCTGCCCACGGGTCAGCGTCGTCGAGGCGCCCACCGAGGTCAGCGTGATCGACCCTGAGGTGCACAGGGCGATCGCCGCACCGCGACGATCGATGCGCTTGAGTCGCGGGCACCGCAGGGCCTGGAGGGCGAAGTCCTCGGTCGCGCCCTTGAGCACGCCGTCGCGATCGGGTTCGATCAGCCTCGGCGCCCCCGAGGTGAAGGTCGCGGTCGCCGTGAGCTCGGGGATGTCGACGTGCTTGCTCGTCAGTCCCCCGCGCAGGACGTTGTCGCTCGACGCCATGATCTCGATCCCCGTGCCGCCGAGGTAGGCGTGGAGGACGCCGGAGTCCATCGCGAGCGCCTCGCCCGGCTGGAGGTGGACGCGGCAGAGCATGAGCGCGACGAGAACACCGGGGTCGCCCGGATAGTCGGCGACGAGTTCGCGGAAGGTCTGCATCGGATCGACCGCGGTCCCGATCTGCGAAGCGTGACCCCGCGGCGGCGTCGCGAAGTCCTGGCCGGCGATCTCGTCGACGAGGCCCGGCGCCCGCGGGTCGCCGAGGATGCGCTCGACGGTGCGCGAGAACGCCTTCGCCTCACTCAGCGCCTTGAGCGATCCGAGGATCTCACCGAGGAAGTCGAGCGAGGTCGCGGAGAGCGAGAGCGAGAGGAAGCGCTCGAAGGTCGCCCGCACGGCCTTGCGCGGGCGGAATCCGGACAGCGCGTGGAACTCGGTGAGCGCGTAGATGAGCTCGGGTTTCGCCGAGGCGTCCTTGTAGTTGCGTTCGGGCGCATCGAGATCGGGGCCGGTCTCCTCCTCCCGCGCGAAACCGGCTGCGGCCTGCGCGGGCGTGGGGTGGACCTGGATCGAGAGCGCCCGCTGGGCGGAGAGGACCTTGAGGAGGAACGGCAGACGGGGGCCGAAGACCTCGAGCGAATCCCGGCCGAGGAGGCCCTCGGGATCGCCGGCGATGTATTCGATGAGGTTCGGACCCGAGGCGACCCGGCCGTTCGCGCGGACGTCGACCGATGAGGAGGAGCCGACGCGGCCGTAGCCGAGAGCGGAGTTCGTCTCCTGTGCGGCCGCGACCTCGAGACGTGAGGGGCTGAGCGGGTGGGCCCCGAGCCAGAGCTCGGCGCACGGCGTTCCGTCCGGGACGGTGCCGAGGATCGCAGGGATCGCATCCGGGGTGCCCCAGTCGAAGTTCTTCACCGTGTTGTTCAGCCGCCGCACCGACCCAGCTCCTTCCGTTCGCTCGTGCTCATCCCACCACCGTAGCGTGTGCGCGTCCCGGATTCCGGAGATGACGCTGTGACTTCATCTCCTGTTCAGGGCCGTACATCAAGAGTTCACTGCGGCAGGCTCGTCGAACAATAGGGGTACCCGCCGTGAATGCGCGCGGGCCCCGCAGCGCGTTGGCACTGCGGGGCCCTGCTTGCGCTGATCTCTCAGCGCTTCACTGACTTCTCAGCGGCTTCTCGATCAGCCGACGACGCGGATGACCTTGGCGCCGCGGCTGAGCATCCACTCGTAGCTGCGCTTGGCCGTGTTCGTCCGGGTCGAGCCCGCATCGTACATCTGCCCCTTGGTCTCGGAGATGATGCCGATGTGACCGGGGATCCAGATCAGGTCACCGGGCTTGGCGTCCTTGACCGAGACGACCTTGCCCACATTGCGCTGCTGGCTGGTCGTGCGCGGCAGCTTGATGCCGTTCTTGCCGTAGACGTACTGGGTGAACCCGGAGCAGTCCCATCCCTTCGGCGTGGTCCCGCCCCAGACGTACTTCACACCGAGGTAGGACTTCGCGTCCTTGACGATCGCGTTGCGCTGGGCCTGGATCTGCTCTTCCTTGCTCGGCTTGTCCTCCTTGGGAGGCTTCGTCGGCTTGGGCGAGGGCTTCGGCGCGGGCTTCGTCGGCTTCGGGGCCGGCTTCGTCGGCTTGGGCTTCGGCGCAGGATTGCTCGAATCGTTTCCGTCGGCTGCAGCACCTTCCCCGGAGTCTGCACCCGAACCGCCGTCTGCGGCATTGCCTCCCGGCGGCGAGTTCTCATCGACGACACCGCCGGAGATCTTGCCGTTCGGTGAGAACTCCGTGGTCCCGTAGCCTTCGGCCCAGACGAGCCTGGCGCCTTCGAAGAGCTGCTCGGCGCGACCGTTCTTCACCGTGGGGTTGGTCTTCGGGTACCCGAGGTGCCCGCGTTCGTACCCTTTGGACTTCCAGTAGCTCTGCAGCACACCGGTGGTGTACTTCGCCCCGGTCTTGGGCGACCAGTGGAACGTTCCCTTCGAGAAGGTCTGATACGCTCCACCGTTCTTCAGGCCGCCCTTCTCGGTCCCCGTGGGCAGCCCGACCTGCTGGATGACGTCACCGGTCAGTGCGCCCCTGATCGCGCCCTTGACGTGGTAGGCACCGGTCTTCTGGGACCAGTAGACGACGCCCTTCTCGTAGTTGCGTCCCTTGGCGCCGGCGATGCCCTTGACGTCGAACTCGTTGCTCGTGGCCTTGCCGAGGTTGTTCTTCTCGGCGTAGGACTCGATCGCGGTCTTCGGCTTCGGCTTGGGCTTCGGCGACTCGGTCTTGTCGTCGGCAGGCAGGTCACCGGACTTGAGGATCGCGTTGACGGTGCTGCGGACCTCGCCGAGCTTGGCGTAGAACGCATCGCCCGGGCAGTCGGTGTTGCCGAGGTCGCGGTGGCCGACGAGGGTCGACTTGCTCGCGGTCAGCCCGTTGAGCGAGAACTTCCAGGCGATCGCGGCCGCCACGGCGTCACGGGTCTTCTTCGGAGGAGCCGAGCCGTTGTACGTGCCGAGCACCGAGATGCCGAACGTTCCGGTGTTGTACCCGGCGACGTGCGCACCGATGACGGCCTTCTCGAGCTTGCCGTCGCGGGCCTGCCACAGGCGGCCGTACTTGTCGGCGACGACGTTGTATCCGATGTCGGACCAGCCGCGTCCCTTCTGGTGGAAGGACTGGATGCCGCGGATGATCGAGGGCACGTCCTCAGCGGAGTAGCTGTTCGACCCCGAGGTGTGGTGGACGACGGCCTGCTTGATGCCGCTCGCGTAGCTGACGCTGCCCTTGTACGGCTTCGCGCCCCAGGACTTGCGGGAGGCGATCTTCGGCATGGGCACCTTCGCCGACTTCGCGACGGTGTCCACCGTGGAGGTGCCGGGAACGTAGTTCTGGGTGCTCACCGTGGCGGCACCGGCAGCTGAGACGTTCGTCGCCTCGGCGCCCGAGCCGTCGACGGCCGGCACGGTCGTCCCCGCGTCGGTCGTTCCGGCGTCGGTCGCGGCCGATTCCTCGGTCGCACCGGTCGACTGCGGGTCGATCTGGACGGGAGCGTTCTCGGCGACCGCCTGGGCGTCTGCGGACGAGCGCTTCGGGTCGACGAGGACGAGTTCGGCGTCGCTGGGAGCCTGATCGCCGAGGATGCGCATCTGCACACCGTCGGCGCGGTTGACGGTGAACGGCTCGGAGCCTTCGTTCTTCGCCTCTTCCTGCTTCTCCTCATCGAGGGTCTGCCAGGCGCCCCATCCGCTGCCGCTCTTGACGCGGACCTGGATGCGGATGCTGCTGGCGGCGTCGGAGAAGGTGACGCCGACGAGGCTGGGGTTCTTCGACGGCACGTCGAGGACGTCGGAGATGAGCGCGATGTTCACGCCGTCCTCGGTCTTCTGCTGCACGGAGCCGGAGATGTCGTCGCCGTCCTTCGACGGCTCCTTCGTCTCCTCCGCCGGAGCGGTCTCCTCCGCCGGTGCGGTCTCCTCGGCGGGAGCGGCGTCGCCGGACTGGCTCTGCTCGCCCTCTGCGGGGGTGGTGGAGTCTCCCGATCCCTCGGGTGAGGTCAGGCCCGCCGAGGCGGGGGTGACGGTCGCCGACGCCGGCTGCGCGCTGACGTTGACCGTGGCAGGCACCTGGGTGGCTGCGAGTGCGGTCTGCGACTTGAATATGTTCGGAAGGTTGCTCGATGCGCTCTGGTTGGCGACGGAGGCAGCTGAGTCACTGGAGTCGCGCGCGCCGGGGACTTTGAGTCCGTCCTCGCTCACGTTGAGCGCCTTCTGGGTCACTTCCGGCTCGACGGTTGCAGCAAAGGCGGTCGGAGCCGTGACCGCTAAGGTGCCGACGAGTGCGACTGAAGCGCAGCCCGCGACTGTGGGCAGAATGTATTTCATCGTTACAGCCTTTTCGAGGAAGTCAGGGAAGTTCAGGCCTTGGGAGTCCGCTTCACCGTCGGCAGAACGGTGGGCAACCCCAACATCTCAAAATTGTTACACATTTCCGGCGTGTCAGACTAGCCAAATAACGAATGAACATAATTACACGGGTGTGGTTCCCAGTGTTCTTGGGCGACACACCGAGCGAAAGTTTTTTCGTCGGGTCCTGCTTCGGTCATCCTCGACCGGACCGACACGCCGTGACCGACCCCGGTCTCAGCGCCTCACGGGACGTAGCAGATCGACCGCGCGTCGGCCTCGGATCCCTTCTCAGGGCTCGCCGAGGCGCTCACGTCGGTCGCCTGCGAGGCGGCCGCCTCGGTGCCTGCGGAGGCACTGACCACGGCTGCCGCGGAGGTGCCTGCGGCGACGCCTGCGGGGGCTGAGAGCGCATTGCTCTGCTTCTCAGCGTCCTTGGTGGCTTTGTCGATCGCATTCGCAACGAGGCGGCGCGCTTCGGCGAAGTCCGGTTGCGATGGTGTCACGCGCGGCGGAGTGAGGTCAAGCGACTCGATCTTCTGGCTCTTCACTTTGAGCGCCAGGTCGACGAACATGTCGACCTGGGTCGAGGGGATGTCGGTGGACACAGCTCCCGGGGTGGCTGCGGCGATGTCCTGGTAGCGGGTGAGCACAGTGGCCGGGTCGAGCTGCTTGACCATCGCCTCCTGCACGCACCGCTGCCGGATCATCCGCTCGTAGTCGCTGGAGAACTCGCGCGAGCGGGCGAACCACAGCGCGTGGTAGCCGTCGAGCTTCTGCTTGCCCGGCTCGATCCAGCCCTTGACGGGGCCGTGCTTGCCGGTGGCCGGGTTGACCTTCGAGGAGATCGGCACGCGCTTGCCCGAGACCAGGGTGATCCCGCCGAGGGAGTCGATGAGCTTCTCGAAGCCCTTGAGGTTGACCATCGCGTAGTACTGGACCTTGAGCCCGGTGATCGCCGAGGCGGCGTCCATCGTCGCCTGCTCGCCTGCTCGCTTCGGGTCGGGGAACTTGTCCTTGTACTTCTCCCCCTGCTGGAACACGGCGTTGAGCAGGCACTCGTTGCCGCAGTTGAATCCCTGCGGGTAGATCGAGGCCAGCGGCGAGCCCTCGGCGAAGGGGACGTTCTGCATATTGCGGGGCAGACCGACGATGACGGTCTTGCCCGTCTCGGCGTCGATCGAGACGAGCGACATCGAGTCGGGACGGATGCCGGTGCGGCCCTTGCCGGCGTCGGAGCCGAGCAGGAGGATGTTGTAGCGGCCGTCGACGGGCTTCGCGGCCTTGCCGGAGGCGAAGAGGTCGCTGACGAGCCCGCGCTGGGAGTTGAGCATCGTCGTCCCCCACGCCAGAGGCCCGGTGACGACGAGGAGGAGGGCGCAGAAGGCGCCGAGGAACCGCGTGCGCGCCTTCTTCGACAGGGTCACCAGCCGGATCCTGCGCACGGTGTCGAAGAGGCAGATGACCCAGTTGAGGCCGACGACGGGCACCCAGATGGTGAGGAACGTGAGGATGTAGGGGTTCGTGCCGATCGTGAACGCGAAGGTGCGGTTGATGAGGATCGCGATGACCGAGGCGATGAGGAGGATCCAGCTGATCGCGGTGATCGACAGGGAGATCTTCGCCCAGCGCCGGGAGCGGAAGAGCAGCTGAACGCCGCCGGGCAGCAGGGCTGAGACGAGGAGGAGCAACCACGCCCGCACGTCCCGCGTCGGCTGCGAAGCGTAGGACGGGAAGCGGATGGGGTCGATGTATCTCGTCTCGGCCACTGCCTCACCTTCTTCTGCTCGCGTGCCGACCCACCGTCCCTGCACAGGCATCAATCCTGCCAAACCAACGTCCGAGTCCTCTGTGTCCATCCATTGTGTCCCGTGGGCGCGGCCGAATCCCGCACATCCGGTCCTCGCATGTCGTGCCTGCGCACGTGTTCTGCCCCACACTCACGCAACCGACCGCCCTCGCACGGGTGCGAGGGCGGTCGGTCGCCGCGGGGACTGCGAGCTGCGCTCAGCCGAGCAGCTGGCGGCCCATGACGAGACGCTGGATCTGGTTGGTGCCTTCGTAGATCTGCGTGATCTTCGCGTCCCGCATCATCCGCTCGACGGGATGGTCGACGACATAGCCGGCCCCACCGAGGAGTTGGACGGCGTCGGTGGTGATCTCCATCGCCGCATCGGAGGCGAAGGCCTTCGCTGCGGCCCCGAAGTACGTGAGGTCCTCATCCCCGCGCTCGCTCTTGGCCGCTGCGGTGTAGGTAAGCTGACGGGCGGCTTCGAGCTTCATGCCCATGTCGGCGAGCATGAACTGGATCGCCTGGAAGTCGGCAATGCGCTTGCCGAACTGCTGGCGCTCCTTGACGTAGGCCAGCGCATAGTCGAGCGCGCCCTGGGCGATGCCCACGGCCTGTGCGGCGATCGTCACCCGCGTGTGGTCGAGGGTGCGCAGGGCGATCTTCAGCCCCTCACCGGGGGCACCGACGATGCGGTCACCGGGCAGCCGGACGTTGTCGAAGAGCAGTTCCCGCGTCGGTGAGCCCTTGATGCCGAGCTTGCGCTCCTTCTCCCCGAAGGTGAAGCCCTCATCGGACTTCTCGACGACGAACGCGGAGATGTTGCGTCCGCGCGCCCCGTCGGGGTCGGTGACGGCCATGACCGTGTAGTACTCGGAGACCCCGGCGTTGGTGATCCACGTCTTCACGCCGTTGAGGATCCAGTCATCGCCGTCTCGGGTGGCACGGGTCTTCATCGAGGCGGTGTCCGAACCGGCTTCGCGTTCGGAGAGACCGTAGGAGAATCCGGCCTCGCCGCGGGCGAGCGGGGCGAGGTACTTCGCTTTGATCGCCTCATCGCCGCCGAGCTGGACGGGCATGCTGCCGAGCTTGTTGACGGCGGGGATGAGGGAGGAGGAGGCACAGCCGCGGGCGACCTCTTCGATGATGATCGCCACCGCGAGCGCGTCGGCGCCCACTCCCCCGTACTGCTCGGGGACGTGGGCGGCGAAGAAGTCGGTCTCGACGAGCGCGTCGTGGGCTTCCTGCGGGTACCGGGATTCGGCGTCGACCTCGGCGGCGAAGGGGGTGATCCGCTTCTCGACGACGTCGCGCACCGCCGCGCGGATCTCTTCGTGCTCTTCACTGGGCTGGTAGAGGTCGAACATCATGCTCCTTTGACTGATCGATCGTTCAGTCAGCAATTATTGCCCGAGCGCCGCCCCTTTGTCGAGGGCGACCTGGCGCAGGCGCGCCCGATACTCGTCGAGACTTGCCCGGATCCGCAGTGATTCGGCGTCCGTTCCGGCACCGAGGATGCGGGCGGCGAGCAGACCCGCGTTCCTCGCCCCGCCGATCGAAACCGTGGCCACGGGGACCCCGCCGGGCATCTGGACGATCGAGAGCAGCGAGTCCATGCCGTCGAGGTGTTTCAGCGGCACGGGCACGCCGATGACCGGCAGCGAGGTCATCGAGGCGATCATGCCCGGCAGGTGCGCGGCTCCGCCTGCTCCGGCGATGATGACGCGCAGACCGCGGTCGGCCGCGGTCTTCGCCCACTCGACCATGTCCTCGGGCATCCGATGGGCGGAGACCACCTCGGCGCTCGAGGCGATGCCGATCTCCGTGAGCGCCTCGGCGGCGGCGGCCATCGTCGGCCAGTCCGAGTCCGAGCCCATGACGATGCCGACGGGGACCGCCGGTGCGGGTGTGTCTGCTGGAGTGCTCATGTCAGGCCCCTTCCCCGGGGTTGTTCGGTGCGGTGAGGTTCGTCGGTGTCGCGGCCGCCGAGGCGGTGGCCTCGGGCATCCGGGGATGCGGGTCGGTGTCGACGCCGGCGATGAAGTCCGCGGCATGCCGGGCACGGGCGAGGACGAGCTCCCGGTCATCGCCGTAGGCGTTGACGTGGCCGACCTTGCGTCCCGGCCGCACCCCCTTGCCGTAGAGGTGGACCTTGACCGCGGGGTCGTGGGCCATGACGTGGAGGTAGGGCTGGTAGAGGTCCTCGTGTTCGGCGCCGAGGATGTTGACCATCACCGACACGTCCTCCCTGGCCTCGGGGCTGCCGAGCGGCAGGTCGAGGACGGCACGCAGATGCTGTTCGAACTGGCTGGTCACCGACCCGTCCTGGGTCCAGTGGCCGGTGTTGTGGGGGCGCATCGCGAACTCGTTGATGAGGAAGCCGTCCGGGGTCTCGAACATCTCCATCGCCATCACCCCGGTGACGTCGAGGGCGCCTGCGACGGTGAGGACCGCCTCGGTGATCTCCTTCGCCTTGTCGCCCGAGAGGCCGGGGGCAGGGGCGATGGCCTCCTTGCACACCCCGTCCTGCTGCCAGGTCTCGACGACGGGCCACACGGCGGTCTGCCCCATCGGGGACCGGCCGACCATGACGGCGAGCTCACGGGTGAAGTCGACCTTCTCTTCGGCGAGGAGGACGGGGACCTCGCGCAGCCACTCACCGACCTCGTCGAGGGAGGAGATGACGCGCACGCCCTTGCCGTCGTAGCCCCCGCGCGGGGTCTTGAGGATGAACGGCAGGCCCACCTCGGCGGCGAAGGCCTCGGCATCGGAGACGCTCGTGATCTCCGCCCATCGGGGGTTGGGCAGGCCGAGTTCGTCCATCCGGCGGCGCATGAGGATCTTGTCCTGGGCGAAGATGAGCGCCTGCGGGCCGGGACGGACCGCGTGCCCGGCGGCGACGAGCGCCTCGAGGTGCTCGGGCGGGACGTGCTCGTGGTCGAAGGTGATGACGTCGACGGTCTCGGCGAAGGCCTTGAGCGTCGCGAAGTCGGTGTAGTCGCCGACGACGACGTCGTGGATGACCTGGGCGGCCGGGGCGTCGGCGGTCTCGGCGAGGACGGCGAACCGGACTCCCAGTGCCTCAGCTGCGGGGGCGAGCATGCGGGCCAGCTGGCCTCCGCCGATGACGCCGATGGTAGGAAAAGTCACGCCTCCCATCCTAACGGCGGCCCGGCCCAGGACGCTCGCGGCTCCCAGCTGACCGACATCCTCACTGTCGTACGATGGACCTCGTCGAGTGCCACGAGGTGAGGAGGGGACCGTGGGCCGCACGCGCACCGAGTTCTCCCGCCTGGCGAAGTTCACCGCCGTCGGCGCCGTCGCCTTCCTCGTCGACCTCGCCGTCTTCAACCTCATCCTCTTCACCACCGACATCGGCCCGCTCATCCCCAAGGTCGTCTCGGTGGCCGCGGCGACCACGGTCAGCTGGCTCGGGTCCCGGCACTGGACGTTCCGCGACGGTCGCACCCATCGTCCGTGGCGGGAGGCGGCAGGCTTCTTCGCCGTCAATGCGATCGGCCTCGGCATCGCCGGCCTCTGCCTCGTCATCAGCCACTACGTCATGGGCCTGACCTCGCCGCTCGCCGACAACATCTCCGGCAACGTCGTCGGTGTCCTGCTCGGCAACATATTCCGCTACCTCATGTACTCCCGCGTGCTCTACCGCGTGCCCGGCAGCGCCTCGACGACAGCCTCGCCGAGGCGGGAGGTCGTCGTCGCCGACACCGACCCCGCAGTCACGGACGATGCCGTCGCCGACGCCGGTCTCACACGAGCAGCAGAGGGACCTGGAGTTCGCGTTCGGTAGTCGCGCCGTGATGGCCGATGAGGGCGAGCGCCGAGGCGGACTCCGTGTCCGAATCGACGACGGCGAAGCCGTCGGCGCAGATCGCGATGACGTCGCCGATGCGCCCGAGCACCCGCGGGTCGACGGGTCCGAAGTACCCGCGGGCGATGGCCTCGGCGCGGGGCAGGACGAGGGCGCGCCCGGCCAGGGTCTCCGTCCACGCGGCCGCCACGTCCGCCTCGGCGCCAGGTTCGGCGTAGAGATGGAGGGCACGCGGCTCCCCGCCGAGGTGGCGCAGCCCCGACTTGAGCTCGGGGGCGTCGACGAGGTCGAGGCGAGTGTCGTGGTCGATGTCGACCATCCCGTGGTCGGCGGTGACGAAGAGAGCCGAATCGTGCGGCAGGTCCTGGGCGAGCCGGGAGAGGACGAGGTCGATGCGCTCGAGCTCCTCGGTCCAGGCCGCCGAGTTCGAACCGTGCACATGGCCGGTCTTGTCGAGGTTGCCCCAGTAGAGGTAGACGAGCCGGGTGCCCGGTGCGCGCACCTCGGCAAGCGCCTGCGCGCTGCGCTCCTCGAGCGTCTTCGAGGCCCGGAACCGGCCGCCGCGCAGCGAGGCCCGGTTGAGTCCCCGACCGGCGAACTTCGCCTCGCCGAGGCTGACGACGTCGACCTCGGCCGATTCGAGGCGTTCGAAAAGAGTCGCATCGGGCACCCAGGCGACAGGGTCGACGTCGAGGTCCCAGGTGAGCTGGTTGAAGACGGCGTCCTTGGCCGGGTCGAGGAGGCGATAGCCGACGACGCCGTGGGCCCCGGGCAGACGGCCGGTGGCCAGGGAGGACAGGGAGTTCGCCGTCGTCGACGGGAAGCCCGCCGAGATCGGGCGGCGGGCGGAGGCCAGTGAGCGGAAGAAGGGTGTGTACCCGCTGTCGCGGCTCAGCAGCCGCTCTCCGAGTCCGTCGATGAGGACGACGATCGCGGTGCGCACCTCACGGTCGGCGCCCAGCGCCTCGGCCCGGCTCAGCGCCGTGCCGTCGAGGATGTGGCCGGCACCGAGGGCGAGCGCCGCGGCGGGCACGACGTCGGAGAGCATCGGTCCCGCGTAGTCGGGAGGTCCGAGCAGGGTCTCGAGGCTCTCGGTCGGGGATCCCACCATCAGCGCCGCGACCGGAGGCGGGCGTGGAAGACGGCCTGGCGCAGGCGGTCGGCGAAGGCGGCGATGCGGTCGACGGCGGCCTGCCCCTCGGCTTCGGCGGAGACGCGGAGGACGACATCCTCGGCGAAGGTCGATCCGCCGTAGCCGTGGTCGCCCATGCAGTCGGGGTCACCGCAGGTCTCGGGGAACGCCTCGATCCGGCGGGCGGCACCCCAGGAGAGGGTCAGCGAGACCTCGACGGGGGCCTCGCCCGGCGTATACGAGGCGGGGTCGGCGAAGGTGCGCCCGACCATGACGGTGCCGAGGCGTTCGAGTTCGATGTCCTCGCTGCTCGTCACGGCCCGCGCCTTCCCACCGGGGGCCACGGCCGGGTCGTCGTCGACGTGGGCGAGCAGCAGGCGGGTCTCGGTGAGGACGAACGCGGTGACGTGACGGTGGATGGACTCGATGTCGACGTGCGTGTCGATGTGGACGAAGTGGCTGAGCACCGGTTCGCCGAACAGGGAATCGGTGAGGATGCCCTGGGTGAGCTGCGGATAGTATCCGGCCGATTGGAGGTCGCGGACGAGGACTTCGGGTAATGCCATGGACTCCATTGTGCCGTACTCGTCCCCGCGCCCCGCATTTATGCTTGAGCCATGGAAGACTATCCTGCCGGGTGGGAAGCCGATGTCGTCCTCCGCGACGGCGGCACCGCCCATCTGCGCCCGATCGTGCCCTCCGACGCCGAGGCGCTGGCCCGCATGCACGAGGCCCAGTCGCCCGAGTCGATCTACCTGCGCTTCTTCGCTCCCCTGCCCAAGCTGCCCCAACGCGACCTCGACCGGTTCGTCAACGTCGACCACAACGACCGGGTAGCGCTGGTGATGACGATCGGCGACGACATCATCGGGGTCGGTCGCTACGACCGGATCTCCCCCACCTCGGCGGAGGTCGCCTTCAACATCGCCGACGCCCATCAGGGGCGCGGCATCGGCTCGATCCTCCTCGAGCACCTCGCCGCTGCCGCCCGGGAGTCGGGGCTGAGGAAATTCACCGCCGAGGTGCTCCCCCAGAACCGCTCGATGCTCCAGGTCTTCCAGGCCGCCGGCTACGAGGTCAGCCGCGGCTTCGACGACGGGGTCGTGGCCGTGACCTTCGACATCGACCCCACGGCCCGTTCGATCGAGGTCCAGGCCACGCGCGAGCACCGCGCGGAGGCCAAGAGCGTGCGCACCGTCCTCCACCCGTCCTCCGTCGTCGTCATCGGCGCCAGCCGGAAGCGGAACTCGACGGGCAACCTCCTCATCCGCAACATCGTCTCAGCCCACTTCACCGGGGACCTCTGGGTCGTCCACCCCGAAGCCGACCAGGTCGCCGGCGTGCCCGCGTATGAGAGCCTCGACGCCCTGCCGGGCACTGCGGATCTCGCCGTCATCGCGGTGCCCGCCGACTCCGTCACCGAGGTGGTCCAGGAGTGCGCCGCCCACGGGGCCAAGGCCGTCCTCGTCATCTCCTCCGGCTTCGCCGAGACCGGCCGGGCCGGCGCCGAACTCCAACGTCAGGTCGTCGCCACCTCCCGGGCCTACGGGATGCGGCTCATCGGACCGAACTCGTTCGGCATCGTCAACGAGGCCCCCGATGTCAGACTCAACGCCTCGCTCGCCCCGTTCCTGCCCGAACCCGGCACCCTCGGCCTGTTCAGCCAGTCGGGGGCGCTCGGCACGGCCCTGCTCGCCACGGCGAAGAACCGCGGCCTGGGGATCTCGACGTTCGTCTCCGCCGGCAACCGCGCCGACCTCTCCGGCAACGACCTCCTCCAGTACTGGGAGGAGGACCCGGCCACGCACACGGTGGGCCTCTACCTCGAATCGATCGGCAATCCGCGGAAGTTCTCCCGCATCGCCCGCCGGGTCTCCCGCGTCAAACCCGTCATCGTCGTCAAATCCGATGTCACGGGCCGCGAACTGCCGCCCGGACACGTCGTGCGCACCTCCTCGCTCGCCCCGCACGCCCTCGACCAGGTGCTCGGCCAGGCCGGAGTGGTCCGCGCCGACACCGTCCACCAGCTCTTCGACTTGGCGCAGGTCTTCTCCACCCAGCCGCTGCCGGCCGGGCGCCGGGTCGGGGTGATCGGCAACTCCGCGGCCCTGTCGACGCTCATCGTCCAGCGCGCCCGCGCCGAAGGGCTGACCGTCGAATCCGCGGTCGTCTCCCTCCACCCCGAGGTCGAGGCCGAGACCTTCGGCACCAAGCTCGAGGCGATGTACGCCCGCTCCGACATCGACTCCGTCATCGTCACCTTCACCCCGTCGGCCGGGGCCGAGGAGAACGAGATCGCCGCCCGCCTCGCCGAGGCCGCGGCCCGGTCGGAGAAGACGACGGTCGCATGCTTCCTCGGCATCCACGGCGTCCAGGACGAGCTCACGAGCTTCCTCACCGATGACGAGGGCAAACGGGTGACGCACACGGTGCCCAGCTACCTCGGACCCGAGGACGCCGTGTGGGCGCTCGCCCGGGCCACCGACTACTCCCGGTGGCGTGCGGCCGACCACGGACGCTTCCTCGAGATCGAGGACCTCGACGACAAAGGGGTGCGCGAGATCGTCGATGCCGCACTCGAGGGCGCCGGCCCCGGCTGCCCCGTCGTCCTCTCCCGCGAGCGCGCCCGGGACCTGCTCAGCTGCTACGGGATCGAGACGGTCCCCTACATCACGGCCGCCTCGGTGGCCGAAGGACTCAAAGCCGCGGAGACGATCGGCTACCCGGTCGCGCTCAAGGCCGTGACGAAGTCGCTGCGCCACCGCATGGAGCTCGGCGGGGTCCGCCTCAACATCGACACGCCCGAGGAGCTCACGGAGGACTTCACCGCCATCCAGAGCCTCATCTCCTCCCTGCCCGGGGACGAGGAGCTGCTCGTCGACGTCCAGGCGATGGCGCCGCCCGGGGTGCCCTGCGTCATCCGCGCCGGCGAGGACCGCCTGCTCGGACCGATGCTCTCGTTCTCCCTGGCCGGGGACACCACGGAACTCCTCGGCGATGTCGAGCATCGGGTCGCGCCGCTGACGGACAAGGACGCCGGGGACATGATCCGGTCGATCAAGTCCTCGCCGAGGCTGTTCGGCTACCGGGGGCTGCCCCCGGTCGACATCGATCCGCTCATCGACGTCCTCGAACGCCTCTCCGTCCTCGTCGAACGCCATCCGCAGATCCTCGACGTCGAGATGCACCCGATCGTCGCGACCGAGACGAAGAGCCACATCCTCGACGTGCGCATCTCGCTGCTCGCCGATGCGACACGGATCGACACGACCAGGCGGCTGCTCAGCTGAGCAGAGATCGGATGTCTGCCGATTTCGCGGCGGTCCTGGACGCAGCCGACCCGATTGGTGGGAACCGACTGACTTTTTGGCGAGTCATATACCAATCCATCGACCGAACATGTAGTGTCTGTATCCGTTCGAGCATGAATAGTTATGCATTTGTGCCCTAAATAGCACGGCCGGTCCCCGGCCGCAGTCTGTGACCGAAGTGGGTCATTACCGTCAGCAGGCACCCTTGTGCTTCAGGGGTGTCCACGAGAGCGAGGCAGAGAGCATTGATTTCGCGCAAAGATGTCGTCACGGATTCCGCCATCGCCGTCGTCGCCGAGCAGGGGGTCCGCGGACTCACCCATCGTGCGGTCGACGCCATGGCCGAACTCCCCGTCGGCTCGACATCCAACGTCTACCGCACGCGTGACGCCCTCGTCACCGGAATCCTCGAGCGCATCGGCGAGCTCAACTCCCGCCAGTTCGATCGCCTCGTCGAGAACACGACGACGGGTGGGACCCCGCTCGTCGACGCTGCCATCGGACTGTGCTTCGACCTGCTCACCACCGACCGCAACCGCTTCTACACCTCCGTCATGCTCAGCCTCGACCCGGCCCTGCCCGCCGAGGCGCTCGCGGCGAAGAAGGCGAACATGGCCACGGTGGACTCCTTCGTCATGCAGCTCAGCGGCATCGACGCCGACCTGGCCCGCCGCATCACGAGCTCGGTGCTGGGGATGATGATCAGCGAGCTGATGTCGGGTGCCCCCAAGCGCGAGCATGTCGAGTCCTACATCAACGAACTCGCCGCCTGGATGAACGACTACGCGCCTGCGCAGTGAACGCCTGACGACACGAGCCCGACCGGGTGAGCCGGGGAACACGATTCGAACGTTAGAATCGACGGGTGCCGCCGCTGAGGGACAGCGGACCGGCGTGTGAGACAGGAGTTCCATGACCGAAGGCAGAGTCATCGATGTCGACGTCTCGGCGGAGATGGAGAGTTCGTACCTCGAGTACGCGTACTCTGTCATCTACTCGAGGGCTCTGCCGGACGCCCGTGACGGCCTCAAACCGGTGCAGAGGCGCATCGTCTACCAGATGGGCGATATGGGTCTGCGGCCCGACCGCGGCCACGTCAAGTCCTCCCGCATCGTCGGCGATGTCATGGGCAAGCTCCACCCGCACGGGGATTCGGCGATCTACGACGCGCTGGTGCGGCTGAGCCAGGACTTCATCATGCGGGTCCCGCTCGTCGACGGCCACGGCAACTTCGGCTCCCTCGACGACGGTCCGGCCGCTCCGAGGTACACCGAGGCCCGGCTGACGACGGCGTCGATGCAGATGATCGCCGGCCTCGACGAAGAGGTCGTCGACTTCGTCCCCAACTACGACAACACCCTCACCCAGCCCGACGTCCTGCCCAGCGCCTTCCCCAACCTCCTCATCAACGGAGCCTCGGGGATCGCGGTGGGCATGGCGACGAACATGGCTCCGCACAATCCCGGTGAGGTCATCGCCGCGTGCTGCCACCTCATCCGCAACCCCGAGGCCGATCTCGCCGAGCTCATGCGCTTCATCCCGGGCCCCGACCTGCCCACGGGTGGGCGGATCATCGGCCTCGACGGGGTGCGGGAGGCCTATGAGACGGGGCGCGGGACGTTCCGCACCCGGGCGACGGTCTCGATCGAGAACATCAACGCCCGCCGCAAGGGCATCGTCGTCACCGAGCTGCCCTACCTCGTCGGCCCGGAGAAGGTCGTGGCGAAGGTCAAGGACGCCGTGGGGGCGAAGAAGCTCACCGGCATCGCCTCGATCGACGACTACTCCGACCGCAAGAACGGCATGCGCCTGGTCATCGGGGTCAAGAACGGCTTCAACCCCGAGGCGGTCCTCGCCGAGCTCTACCGGCAGACTCCGCTCGAGGAGTCCTTCGGCATCAACAACGTCTGCCTCGTCGAGGGCCAGCCGCGCACCCTCGGGCTGCGCGAGCTCCTCACCGTCTACCTCTCCCACCGCATCGACGTCGTCCGTCGGCGCACGGTCTTCCAGCTGCGCAAGGCCAAGGACCGCCTCCACCTCGTCGAGGGCCTGCTCATCGCGATCCTCGACATCGACGAGGTCATCCAGCTCATCCGCTCCTCGGACGATGCCGGCACCGCGCGGACGAGGCTCATGGACGTCTTCGACCTCTCGGAGCTGCAGGCCACCTACATCCTCGACCTCCAGCTGCGGCGGCTGACGAAGTTCTCGCGTCTCGAACTCGAGGCCGAGCGGGACGAGCTGAAGAACCGCATCGAGTACCTCGAAGGTCTGCTCGCCGACGAGTCGAAGCTGCGCGAGCTCGTCGCCACGGAACTCGAGGCCACCGCCGAGATCATCGGCACGCCCCGTCGCACGGTCCTCATCGAAGGGTCGATGAAGGAGCTCACGGCGAAGGGGAAGAAGGCCCCGGACAACCTGAGGATCGCCGACGCCCCGACCCGGGTGCTGCTCTCGACGTCGGGCCGGATCGCGCGGACCTCGGATGCCGCGGTGCTCTCCCGGTCGGGCAAACGTGCCAGCCATGACGCGCTCGTCTCCGAGGTCGTCGCGACGACCCAGGGGAAGATCGGGGCGGTCACCTCGTCCGGGACCCTGCACATGATCGACGTCGTCGACCTGCCGGCGCTCCCGCCGGGAGCCTCGCGGCCGAACGTCGCAGGAGGCGTCAAAATCGCCGAGTACGCGGCGCTGGAGAAGAACGAGAAGGTCATCGGGCTGATCGACCTCGAACGCGAGTTCCTCCTCGGCACCGCCGACGGTGTCGTCAAGCGCGTGTCCGTCGCGGGTCGGCCGAACAAGACCGAATGGGATGCGATCGCACTCAAGGGCAAGGACTCCGTCATCGGTCTCGCCCAACCGCGTGACATCGACGCATCGCTCGCGGTCTTCGTCACCTCCGGGGCCCAGCTGCTCGCCTTCGACGCCTCGGGTCTGCGCGCGCAGGGCTGGAACGCCTCGGGTGTGGCCGGCATCAAGCTCGGCGCCGAGGCCAAGGCGATCTTCTTCGGTGCGGTCCCCCATGAGGCCGACGAGGAGATGAGCCTGTCGGTGGTGACGATCGCCAGCGGCGAGAACTTCTACGGGGCACCGTCCTCGTCGATCAAGGTCAGCGAGTTCGCGGAGTTCCCGACGAAGGGACGCGCCACCTCGGGCGTGCGCGCCCACAAGTTCCTCAAGGGCGAGACCGAGCTCTCGCTCGCCTGGGTCGGCGATTCGCCGCAGGCGGCCGCGCAGGCCGGTGGGGCGAGGGCCCTGCCGGGCGAGATGTCTCGCCGCGACGGCACCGGCTCCCCGCTCGAGGCGAAGATCGATGTCATCGGCACGCTGCCTCGCCTCGGCGCCCCCGGTGAGGACGTCACCGGTGGCACGGTCGATGGGGACTTGGGTGACGGCGGCGGCGACGGAGTGGGCTCTGAGGCGTCGGGCTCTGACGGTTCGGGCGGCGGCGGTGAGCCGCAGGCGGCCGCTTCGGGCGGATTGGCGACGAGCTTCGAGGGTCTCGACCTCGATCTCGACGACGCGCGCGAGGCGATCTCCCGCGCCCGCATCGACACCGACAACGGCGTCATCGTCTCCCACGACGAGGATGCCGAGGACGACGACTCAGCGCTCTTCTGACGCGTGTTCCGCACGCACGAGCTCGCCGAAGCGTGTCCTCCTGACGTGCACTTCGAGTCGAAGCACTGCGGGTGCCGCATCAACCGGAACCCGCAGCGCCACGTCCTACATCCAGCACTCAATCGCACGTTCGGCTCTACGTCCTCCACTCCGCTCACCGAACGGCACCCGCAGCTTCTTCTCCTACACCAGGAAGGGTAGGACGTAGCGCTGAGGGTGACTGTTGGTACGTGCGGCGGAACCTGACGCCGACGACGTGACGCGGCGACCGATGCCGCTGCGGTGACCGAGGCGGCTCAGGATTCGTCGTCGAGGTCGAGCTTCATCCGTGCGGCCGTGCCCCGCTCCATCCGGCAGATCCCCGTCTCCCCCAGCCCCTGCAGGGTGAGCGATCCGCGGGGTTCGAACACGTAGGCGTCGGAGGTCGAGAGCACCCGCGCGGTCTCCTCGTCGGTGAAGATCGTGCCGGGTTCGGCCACGGCCGTGAGCCTGGCCGCGAGGTTGACGCTCGAGCCGAAGATGTCGCCGAGGCGGGAGAGCACCCGGCCCCAGACGAATCCGACGCGCGCCTGCGGCAGATCCGAGGCCGCGGTGACGCGTTCCATGAGCGTCATCGCGATCTCCGCGCCGGCCATCGGCGTCTCGGCCGCGAAGAACACCTCGTCGCCGACGGTCTTGATGATCCGCCCGCCGCCGGTGGCGACGATGTTGTAGCAGATGCCCTGGAACTCCTGGACCATGTTCGCCAGCTGACGCGGTTCGAGCTTCTGCGACAGCCGGGTGTAGGAGACGAGGTCGATGAACCCGACGGCCCGGGCCAGCGGCATCGACGAGTCGTACCAGCCCTGCCGGTTGTCCATCGCGAGCCCGTCGGAGACGTTGACGTTGAGCCTGCCCATCACCTCGGCGAGGTTGCGCCGCCACGAGTACACGAGCATCTTCTGCATCGGGTCGATGAGATCCTCGATGACCTCGAGGGCCTCCCGCCGGGCCTCGGGTTCGCTCATCCCCTTCTCCTCGGTGAGGTATTCGACGAGCGTCTCCATCTGCCACACGACGAGGCGGTCCGTCGTCTGCCCGATCGCGCGCGCCAGGGACAGCGCCGTCTCCTGGTCGATGAGCCCGTCGGCCACCGGCTTCGCCCACATCCGCAGGGCATGGGCATCGCTGACCGTGTACGCCTTGTCGTGCGCGTCGGTCTGGGACATCCCCAGCGCCCGCCACATCTTCCTCGCCGAGACCGTCGAGATCCCGCCGAGCTTCGCCGCCTCCCGCCGATCGAGCACGCGTTTGCCGTCGAGGAGGATCTCCTCGAGACGCTCGGCCGCGGATCGGGTCTCGTAGATCGGATCGTCGTCCTCGTCGACGATGTCGATCGCCGAGGTGCGCGGATCCTCGTGCAGTCCCTCGGAGAAGTCGTCCCACGTCGAGGTCCCGGATTCCGCGGGGTCGGTCGCTCCCCCACCGGTGCTCTCACCGGATGCGCGACCGGGAATCATGTCCTCACGGATGATCGGCATCGCCGAGGTGGCAGGCAGTTCGCTGTCATCGACCCGCAAGCGACCGCGGACTCCGGCAGAACCGGGGCGGGACGCTGCAGCGCCGGCCGCCGCAGGACCGGTCGCTGCCGAGGCCCCTGCGACCGCCGCGTCGTGTGCAGCTCCGCGGTCAGCGGGGCGTCGCTCACCGGTCGGCCGAGCATCCGAGGACTGGGCAGCCGACGGCCGAACATCCGACGGCTGGGGATCCAGCTCATCGGCATCCGAGCCTTCCAGGTAAGCCTGCCCCGCATCCTCCCGCTCGGCAGCTTGCCGCTCGACGTCAACCTGCGCGGCAGCCTGCCGATCGACGTGATTCTGCCCGGCATCATCCCGCCTGGCACCTGCCCGTCCGGCCTCGACGCCATCCTGCCGCTCATCGGCCGGGTGGTGATGGGACTGCCTCTCTGTCACGGTGTGCGGGGAATCATCGCGACGCTGCGTGTCGTCGCCGGCGGCAGACGCAAACCCGTGCTGGGTGTCCTCACTCATCATCTCTCTGTCGCCCCGGATGGGGTCGTCCCGGAGGCGGTCTCGTCGGACAGGGTCTCAGGGGCCGGGCGCAGATGGTGGACGTCGCCGGCGCTCACGGTGATCTCGTCATCGATGACGAGGTCGCCGGAGGGGTCGAGTCCGGTGGCGCGGCCGATGAGGTGCCCTCCGTCGGGGCGTTCGACCTTGACCCTGGTTCCCAATGTCACCATGCCTGCACGCACCTGCTCGGCGGTCCGGCTGCGGCTGAAGTCCTCGTCACCATACTCGTCGATCTCCCTCAGGGCAGGAATGAGTGTGCTGAGGATCGACACTAGCAACGCTTCATGATCGATCTCTGAACCCGGCTCACCGCCAGGACCCGTACCCGCATCTCCGAGTTCGATCGCCAGGGAGCTCGCGTCCTCCCGTGGCAGATCTTCGGGTTCGAGTCGCGTGTTGATCCCCATGCCGAGCACGATGTGCGGACCCGAGTCGAGCATCTCGATGCGGGCGAGGATCCCGCACAGCTTCTTCCCCTCGGCGGTGAGCACATCGTTGGGCCACTTGAGCACGGCGGGGACTCCCACCTCGGCGACGGCAGAACGCACCGCCTCACCGGTGATGAGCGGGATCCACCCCCAGGATTCGACCCCGACGCTCGGGCGCAGCAGGATCGAGAAGGTCAGCGACCTGCGCGGCGGAACCGTCCACGTGCGTCCGAGCCTGCCGTGACCGGCGTTCTGGTAGTCGGTGCCGAGGATCGTCAGCTCGGGCAGGCCGTCGGGGAGGTCGACGTCCCCGGCGATCTCGCGGACGACCGCCTCGGCGGAGGAACCATTCACCTCGTCGGCGGGGGCGCCCCCCCCCGCCTCGGCGGACAGCGTCTGAGGACTGCGGACCAGGGCCGCGAGCTCATCGTTCGTCGACGGACTCGTCTCGTCCCAGATGATGAGCGGAAGGTCGATTCCGGCGGCCTCGGCGCGGGCGCGCAGCGAGCGGACATCGACGAGGAAGGGCGCGTGTTGGCTGGTCACCAGTCCACTCTAGATTCTTTTGGTGGGAGTGCACAATGAACTCGTGCGCCCTCGATAAGGTGGGGGCATGACGGAAACTCCACGCACCACCGCCGAGCGCATCGACGCCTTCGAAGCCCGCCGCGACGCGGCCCACACCGGCAACGAGAAGTCGGTGGAGAACCAGCACAAGCGCGGCAAGCAGACCGCCCGCGAACGCATCGACCAGCTCCTCGACGACGGATCGTTCCAGGAGATCGACGAGTTCGCGCGCCACCACAACACCCAGTTCGGGATGGCCGCGAACCGTCCCGACGGTGACGGCGTGGTCTGCGGCCTGGGCACGATCGACGGCAAGACCGTGGCCGTCTTCGCCCACGACTTCACCGTCCTCGGCGGCTCTCTCGCCGAGGCGAACGGCCGGAAGATCGTCAAGGTCCAGAAGCTCGCGCTCAAGCTCGGCTGCCCGATCATCGGCATCAACGACTCCGGCGGCGCCCGCATCCAGGAGGGCGTCGGCTCGATCGCGCTCTTCGCCGAGATCTTCCGCCTCAACGTCGCCTCCTCCGGCGTCATCCCCCAGATCTCGCTCATCATGGGCCCCTCGGCCGGCGGTGCCGTGTACTCCCCGGCGCTCACCGACGTCACGATCATGGTCGACAAGACCAGCCACATGTACATCACCGGCCCCGACGTCATCCGCACGGTCACCGGTGAGGAGGTCGGCCACGAGGAGCTCGGCGGCGGACGCACCCACAACACGGTCTCCGGCAACGCCCACTACCTCGCCAGCGACGAGGAGGACGCCCTCAACTACGTCCGCGACCTCCTCTCGTTCCTCCCCCAGAACAACCTCGACCCGGCCGACGCCGACGTCTTCGAATCCGACCTCGAGCTCACCACCGAGGACGAAGCGCTCGACACCCTCATGCCGGATTCGCCCTCGCAGCCCTACGACATCCTCGACGTCGTCACCACGGTCCTCGACGACGGGGAGTTCCTCCAGGTCTCCGAGCTCTTCGCCCCCAACGTCGTCACCGGCTTCGGCCGCGTCGAAGGCGTGAGCGTCGGCGTCATCGCCAACCAGCCGATGCAGCTGGCCGGCACCCTCGACATCGACGCCTCGGAGAAGGCGGCCCGCTTCGTCCGCCTCTGCGACGCCTTCAACCTGCCGATCCTCACCTTCGTCGACGTCCCCGGCTTCCTGCCCGGCACCGATCAGGAGCTCGGCGGGATCATCCGCCGCGGTGCGAAGCTCATCTACGCCTACGGTGAAGCCACCGTCCCGCTCATCACGCTCATCACCCGCAAGGCCTACGGCGGCGCGTACTGCGTCATGGGTTCGAAGCAGCTCGGCGCCGACATCAACCTCGCGTGGCCCTCGGCGCAGATCGCCGTCATGGGTGCCCAGGGGGCCGCGAACATCGTCTACCGCCGCAAGCTCAAGGCCGCAGAGGAGGCCGGTGAGGACGTCGACGCCCTGCGCGACGAACTCATCCAGGACTACGAGGACGCTCTGCTCAACCCGTACCTCGCGGCCGAGGAGGGCTACATCGACGCCGTCATCAAGCCGAGCGAGACCCGGGCGCGCATCGTGCGATCCCTGCGGGCGCTGAAGAACAAGCACGTCGACGCGCCGGCGCGCAAGCACGGTAACATCCCCCTATGAGCGAGGAACTCACCGAGACCGCATCGAGTGCACGGTCCGCGTCGACGCCGGAGACGTCTGCGTCGGTCGAAGACCGCACTCGGGTGCGCGCCGACGACGGTCAGCCGGTCAGCGACGAGATGGCCAGCGCCGCAGCCGTGGCCGCCGTCGTCGCGATCCGACAGGTGGCGCTCGCCTATGCCGCCCACCAGGCCGAAGCCCTCGCCGAGGTGGAGACGAAGAAGCACGACCGTGCCGGCTTCAACGCCCCGCGCCGCAACGTCCGCCGGCGTCTGCCCCAGACCTGGACGCAGCCGCTGGGACGCTGACTCAGTCGCCGAGGCGGTGACTCAGACGGCGGGCCGGTGACTCGGCCGCCGGGCAGCTGACCCGAGTGCCGGGCAGCTGGTCAGTCCGCGCTGCGCTCATCCTCGGCGAAGACCGCGCGGAGTTCGGCGAAGATCTCGCGGATGACGGGATCCGGGTCGCCCTCGTCGCGGCGCAGGCGCATGAAGGTCGTCCTGATCGCCATCATCGCCAAGGCGGCCACCGCTTCGGCCCGTGGGGACACGGGTGGCCCCTCGTCACCAAGACAGTTCCCGACCTCCCCCGCCGAGGCGGTCGCGTCGTCAGTCGTATCCGTCTCCCTTGCGTGCCCAGCCGGTGTGGCGCCGTCGTCCGGTGCGACGCCGTCGACGGGTGCTGAGCCGTCGACTGGTGGCCCGCCCTCGAGTCGACGGTGGATCATCTCGCGGAAGAGGCGCTCGTTGCTGCCCATGCGCGACATCTGCAGCTGCATGAGCGCAGGCTCCTGCTTGAGGATCTGGTGAAACCGGTGCATCTCCTCACGGCGTCGCAGCCGGCTGCGGATGACGACGGTGAGCAGGCCTTCGAGGTCGGTGAGCAGACGCCCTGACGGGCCGCCGGCTTCGAATTCGGCGATCGCCGGACGGTCCTCGTCGTCGAAGACGGTGTCGGAGCGCCCGAGGAGCGCTTCCTCCTTGTTGCCGAAGTAGTTGAAGAAGGTCCGACCGGAGACTCCTGCGCGGTCGCAGATCGCCTCGATGGTGACGTTGGCGAAGCCGTTCTCGGCGGTGAGGTCGAGGGCGGCCCGACGCAGGGCCTGTTCTCGTTCGCGCTTCTTCCGCTCCCGCAGTCCCTCTTCCGGCACGGTCTCCTCTGCTGCTGCCATGCCGCCATTATCGCGCTCGGTGCGATCGCCTCTCAAATGCCGTGACCGTGCTCACGGGCTGCACGCTCACTTCCGACCCACTCCCGCCGAAGCCGGTTCAGTACCCCAGCTTCGCGTTGACGAGCACGGGCAGCGCCTCGGCGGCCTCATCGGCGAGACCGAGGTCGAGGTCGACGACCTCGAGCATCTCCTCCCCGCCGAGTTCGACGACGACGGCGCCGAACGGGTCGGCGACGAGACTGTGGCCGACGCCCGTCGGTCCCTTCGGCGGCACGTCGACCCCGGTGACCTCGGGGTCGGCCTGACCGAGGGCGAGGACGAACATGTTCGAGTCCAGCGCCCGAGCCCGGGCGAGCAGCTCCCACTGCTCGACCTTGCCCGGCCCCGCACCCCACGAGGCGGAGACGATCGCCAGCCGTGCGCCTCGGCGGCTGAGTTCGGCGAAGAGCTTGGGGAAACGGATGTCGTAGCAGATCGCGATGCCCACCTCGTCGCCGGCAAGCGAGACGACAGCGGGATCCTGTCCGGCTGTGACGGTGTCGGACTCCTTGAACCCGAACGCGTCGTAGAGGTGGATCTTCGCGTATTCGGACCGGGTGCCGTCGGGGGCGTAGACGGCGAGGAGATTGACGAGCTTGCCGTCTGCGACCGCGAACTCGCCGACGACGATGCTCGTGTCGGCGTCCGCGGCGAGTGCGGTCAGCGCTTCACGCCACCCGGTCGCCTCCCGTTCGGCGATCTCGGCCAGGCCGCGGCCGAACGCCGACATCGTCGCTTCGGGGAAGACGACGACCTCGGCGTCGGCCTCTGCCGCCCGGTGCGTGTAGTCCCGGACCTTGGCGAGGTTGGCGGCCACATCCGTCGTCGTGTTGATCTGGGCGAGAGCGAGTCGCATGTCATCCTCCGTGCTCGGCGTCGGTCTCAGGCTACTCGGAACCGCGCCGGAGGTCACCCGGGGTCCGGCCTGTGACGGCAGCGACAACCCAGCCGACCTCGGCTCATGCTGCCGTCGTCCTCAGCTGATGAATTCGCGTCCCGGCCGACCCCCGCGACCGCGGCCGTGGACGGCGGTGTAGACGAGCATCGAGACGAGAACGAGGCCCGCACACAGGAGGAACATACCGCTGCCGCCGGTCAGCGGCATGAGCGCGCCGAGGACGATCGGCCCGATCCCGGAGCCGGCGTCGAGGAGGAGGAAGAACGACGCGGTGGCCACCGGCACCCGCGACATCGGCACGGACTTCACCGTGATCGTCTGGGCGCTGGGCATGAGCGAGCCGAAGCCGAAGCCGATGAGCACGCCGGCTGCCACGATTCCGGCTGTCGTCGGCCACATGGCCAGGAGCACATTGCCTGCGGCGTTGAGGGCGAGCGAGGGGTAGATGACGATGTTGTCGCCGTAGGCGTCCTGGATCCGGCCGACGAAGAGCCTGGCCACGAGCGAGGCGGCCGCGAAGGCGATGAAGAACAGTGAGGCCGCACCGGGCACGCCGTTCTCCGCGGCATAGCCGGCGAGGAAGACGAGTGCCGCGGCGAACGCGACGCCGGCGATGAGCATGATCAGCCCGATGCGCAGCCCGTCGCGGTCGACGAGGGTGCGGGGGTGGAGGTGCCATTTCGCGGCGCGCTGGGCCTCGCTGAGCTCCTGCTTCGGCAGGTCGAGGAAGAAGCAGAGGATGAGGGAGACCGCCGACATGAACGCCGAGGCCATGAAGAGCACCGTGTAGTCGAACTCGTGCGGTAGGAGCACGCCGAGGTAGGGGCCGAGCGCCGTGGACAGCGTCGTCGCGGTCCCGAAGTAACCGGTGCCCTCACCTCGGCGAGAGGACGGGATGACCGACTGGATCGCCGTCATGATCGCCGTGTTCCCCGCCCCGAAGGCGACGCCGTGGATGAGGCGGATGACGATGAGGAGGGCGAGCGTGTCCGCGGCGATGTAGGCGAGCGAGGCGAGGACGAAGACCGCCATGGAGATGACGAGCAGCTTCCGGCGGCCGATGAAGTCGAGGTACTTGCCGGTGAGCACGCGGGCGACGACGGCGCCGACGATGAAGCTCGAGGACGCGAAGCCCGCGGCGGCCTGACCGGCGGAGAAGCGGGCGATCGCGTAGCCGGCCATCGAGGTCATGAGCAGGTAGAAGACCATGGACATCGCGAGGTTGAGGCAGATCCCGACGATGAAGTCCTTCGTCCACAGCTGTGCTCGTGCCACGCGTCCTCTTCCCTCTGCTCAGAGCGGCCCGCCGAGCGGCGAGCCTTACCAGGGTATAGCTTCAGGGAATTCTCAGGCAGGGGTGTC
This sequence comes from Brevibacterium ammoniilyticum, assembly GCF_038429965.1. Classification (NCBI taxonomy): domain Bacteria; kingdom Bacillati; phylum Actinomycetota; class Actinomycetes; order Micrococcales; family Brevibacteriaceae; genus Brevibacterium; species Brevibacterium ammoniilyticum. Next base: position 168,565 of record NZ_BAABNP010000001.1, on the reverse strand, counting down.
CGTCGCTCAGCCGTGTGCCTCTCCTCATAGGCTGTCGCCCTGGTCACGGGGTGTGTCTCAGCTCATATAGGCTGATGGTCATGACTGAGAAGAGAACCCCGTCGGCCGTCGATGCCGTCGCCGAAGAGTACGTTGATGCCTCCCTCGCCCTCTCCCCGTCCCTCGCCCTGTTCCTCGGGCTCGAGGGTGCGAAGGGCTTCGACGACTACTCCCCCGCCGGGCTCGCGAAACGCCATGAGCTGACCATGGAGACCCTGCGCAGACTCGACGAGGTCGAAGCGGATGCCGACCTCGACGACGTCGACCGGGTCACGCTCGACGCGATGCGCGACCGCCTCGGCGTGGACCGGGACTACTACGAGGCCGGTTTCGACCATGCGAACCTCAACGTCATCGAATCCCCGCTGCAGAACATCCGCGACACCTTCGACCTGCTGCCCACCGCCACCGCGGCCGACTGGGAGTCCATCGATGTGACACTGGCCGCCGTGCCCGCCTCGATCGCCGGTTACCAGGAGTCACTGCGCCTGGCCAGGGACCGCGGTCAGGTCGCCGCCCGGATCCAGATCGAGAAGGTCATCGAGCAGGCCCGCGATCTCGCCGGGGAGGACTCGACGTTCCTCCGGCTCATCGCCGGTGCCGATGAGGTCGCCGAGGTGAGCCCGGTGCTGCGTGCGGATCTGTCGACCCACGCCGAGGCGGTCCGCACGGCGTTCGCGGGACTCGCCGACTTCCTCGGCGCCGAACTCCTCCCCAACGCCCCGGAGAACGAAGCGTGCGGACGGGAGGCGTACGCCCTCCATTCGCGGAACTTCCTCGGCGCGGAGATCGACTTCGACGAGACGTACCGGTGGGGCCTCGAGGAGCTCGCTCGCATCGATGCCGAACAGCGGCGGGTCGCCGAGGAGATCATGCCCGGCGTCGACCTCTTCGCGGTCATGAAGGCCCTCGATGAGGACCCGAAGCTCACGCTCAAGGGCAAGGACGCGCTGCGCGAGTGGATGCAGGGGGTTGCCGACGAGGCGATCGCCGAACTCGGAAAGTCGCACTTCGACATCCCCGAACCCGTGCGCACGATCGAATGCATGATCGCCCCGTCGGCGACCGGCGGCATCTACTACACCCCACCCACCGACGACTTCTCCCGGCCCGGCCGCATGTGGTGGTCGGTGCCCGAGGGAGTCACCGAGTTCGCGACGTGGCAGGAGAAGACGACCGTCTACCATGAGGGCGTTCCCGGCCATCACCTCCAGGTCGGTCAGGCGACGTACGTCTCCGACACCCTCAACCGGTGGCGCCGGCTGATGTGCTGGGTCTCCGGCCACGGCGAAGGCTGGGCACTGTATGCGGAGAAGCTCATGGCCGAACTCGGCTACATGGACGACCCCGCCGACTACCTCGGCATGCTCGACTCGCAGCGTCTGCGTGCGGCACGAGTCGTCCTCGACATCGGCTTCCACCTGGGCCTCGAAGCCCCTGAGAGCCTCGGCGGCGGCATCTGGGACCGGGAGAAGGCCTGGCAGTTCCTCACCGACAACGTCGCGATGGACCGCAGCTTCCTCGCCTTCGAACTCGACCGGTACCTCGGCTGGCCCGGCCAGGCGCCGAGCTACAAGATCGGCCAGCGGCTGTGGGAGCAGTTCCGCGACGAGGCGAAGGCCGAAGCCGGTGACGACTTCGACCTCAAGGCCTTCCACACGAAGGCGCTGGGGATCGGGTCGGTCGGTCTCGACACCTTGGGGCGTGCGATCAAGCGCTGAGCCCGGGATGCGCCGAGGTGGTCCGCCGTGCGATCAGCAGTGCGGTCAGCAGTGCGGTGGGCTGCCTCGGCGCGCCTGGCGGGGCGCTTCGGCGGGCCTGGCGGGGTGCCTCGGTGGGCGCGGACGCCCGCTCTGGCGCGCCTGGCGTGGCGCTTCGGCGGGCGCGGCTGTCCGCTTCGGAGGGCGCAGTCGGGCGGCGCGGAGTGAGAGAATGGCGAAGTGAAGAACAACGACAGCCCGCGGTCGGAGACGGTGAGGGTCACGGAGACCCTGCGGGACGAGATCATCGACGGCGAGCGAGCTCCCGGCAGCCGTCTCGTCGAACGCAATCTCGCCTCCGAGCTCGGCGTGAGCCGGGTGCCGGTGCGCGAAGCCCTCAAACAGCTCGCCTCGGAAGGACTCGTCACGCACAGGCCGAACACGTGGGCGACGGTGCGGGAGTTCTCCCCCAGCGATGTCGCCGACCTGGGCGAGGTGCGCCAGGCCTTCGACCTCCTCGCCTTCGAACTCGCCGCCCAACGCCACACGCGTGAGGGTCTGGCCGCGCTCGAGGCGACGCTCGAGGCGGGCCGGCGGCAGGCGGAGGCCGGTGACGCCGTCGGCGCCCATCGGAGTGCCGCGGACTTCCATGCGCAGGTCACCGAGCTCTCAGGCAATCGTCTCCTCGTCGAGGTCGGCGAGCTCCTCGATTCGCGGATGCGCTGGCAGCTGAGCCAGCACGACGAGCTCGATGTCGTCGCCACCGAACATGCCGAGCTCTTCGACGCGATCGCCCACCGCGACGTCGACCGGGTGCGCGAACTCGCCGCCCACCATCTCGGCACGAGCAGGCAGCAGCATGAGAAGCACCGCGAGCGACTCGCGTATGAAACCCGCGCCGACGACGACAAAGCCGCTGGCGACGACACGGCTGAGGACATCAGGGCAGATGAAACGGCCGCTGGCGTCAGGGCAGATGACACGGCAGACGACGTCGGGGCAGACGGCACGGCCGCAGGCGACGACCGCTCGGCTCAGCCCCCGATCATCTGACCAGCCTCGGCTCGGCCGACACCCCCTCAGCCCGCGCCGGCGGCCCCGGAACGACGGGCGTCGGCGACGGCCCCGGACCCACCGACCGCCTCGGCGAGGCGCCCTCCGGACCCACGGGCCGCCTCGTCGAGGTCCCTTCCGGACCCACCGGCCGCCTCGTCGAGGTCCCTTCCGGACCCACCGGCCGCCTCAGCGAAGTCCCCTCCGGACCCACTCGCCGCCTCGGCGAGGCGCCCTCCGGACCCACCGCCCGCCTCGGCGAGGTCCCCTCCGGACCCCTGGACTGCCTCGGAACCACCGGCCCCACCGAACGGCCACCCGCTCAGACGCTTCGGCCGGGCCGGAGCATACGTGCGCACCTTCGACGTCGTGAGCCCGAGTCCGACGAGGGACTCGGCGAGCCGCACGGCGGCGGCGACACCGTCGACGACGGGGACCGCGCAGCGCTGCACGATAGTCTCCGTGAGGTCGGCCATTCCCCCGCACCCGAGCACGATGACTTCGGCACGGTCGGAGGCGACCGCCTCGGCGGCCTGATCCGCGATCGCCTCGACCGCACGTTCGGGGTGCGCTTCGAGGTCGAGGACGGCCATCCCGGAGGCCCGCACCGAGACGCAGTGCCGGTCGAACCCGGACAGCAGCAGGCGGTCCTCGATGAGGGGGACGGTGCGGTCGAGCGTGGTGACGACGGAGAACCGGTGGCCGAGGAACATCGCCAGCCCGGCCCCCGCCTCGGTGATGTCGATGACGGGGACGTCGAGGAGCTCCTGGAGACCCTCCCGTCCGTGCTCCCCGTATCCGGCCTGGATGACCGCATCGAACTCGTCGTCGTAGTTGAGCACGACGTCCATGACGCCGAGGGCGGCGAGGTAGCTCTCGACGTTGCCCTCGCACGATTCCGCGCCGAAGGTCGGGGTCAGCCCGATGATCTCCGTGCCCGCCGAGGCGGCCTGCCGGGCCGCGCGGGCGATGCCCTCGGTCATGGCCGGGGTGGTGTTGACGTTGACGACGAGGATGCGCATGGTGTGACTCCGGTCTGGTGCTGGGAGAGCTGCGGACTCCGCAGGCTCAGTGGGCGGTGGGCACGGCGATCTCCTCGCCGTCGACCTCGCGGAAGGTGAAGTCGCGGCGGGCGATGACGAAGTAGATGAGTGCCGCGATCCCCGCACCGAGGAACCACGAGAACTGGGAGACCGAGGCGAACGCGGGGACGAGGGCGAGGATGAGCGAGAGGAGGGCGGCGGGCACGAACGCGCCGATCGCCCGCCAGTTGACTCCGTGGTGGTAGAAGTACTCGCCGTCGCCTGCTTCGGTGTAGAGCTGCGGGACGTTGACCTTCGTCTTCCGCACCACCCAGTAGTCGACCATGATGACGCCGAAGAGCGGTCCGAGCAGGGCGCCGAGACCGCCGAGGAAGTAGACGATGACCACGGGTGAGTCGTAGAGGTTCCACGGCAGGATCGCGAAGCCGATGATCGCGGAGATGATCGCTGCCTTGCGGAAGTTCAGGTGTCGCGGGAAGAGGTTCGTCAGCGCATACGTGGGGGCGACGAAGTTCGCCATGAGGTTGACGGCGATCGTGAGCACGAGGAGGGAGAGCGAGGCGAGGGCGAGCAGGATCGGGCTGCCGATCTCCTGCACGATGTCGGCCGGGGAGCTGATGACGGTGCCGTCGATCGTGTACTGCGCACCGGCGAGCGAGATGACGACGAGCCCGAAGACGAGCATGTTGATGGGGATGCCCCAGAAGTTGCCGACGACGATCGACCCCCGTTTCTTCGCCGACCGGGTGAAGTCGGAGAAGTTGAGGACGAAGGTGCCGTAGATCGCGACCCACAGGGCACCCCCGCCGAGGATGTTCGTCCACATCTCCCACCCGGTGAGCGGGTCGTCGATCGAGAAGGAGATGCGGAAGTCGACGCGCACGAGCATCCAGATCGCCAGGGCGAGGAAGGTGGCGAGGATGATCGGTCCGGCGATCGCCTCGTACTTCCGGATCATCTCCATGCCGTAGCTGACGATGATCACCTGGACGATCCACAGGACGGTGAAGGAGAACCAGCCGAGGCCGCTGAGGCCGAGGAACTCGACATCGGCCCACGACTGCAGGCCGGGGACGAGGGTGAGGAGGAGGACGTTGAGCACGTTCGCGGCCAGATACGTCTGGATGCCGAACCAGGCGATCGCGACGATTCCGCGCACCGAGGCCGCCAGCTGCGCGCCGTGGATGCCGAAGGCGATCCGGCACATCACCGGGTAGGGCACGCCGGTCTTGTGGCCCATGAAACCGGAGAGGGTGAGGAGGACGAAGAGCAGTCCGGCTCCGACGAGGAGGGCGAGAAGGATCTGCCACGCGCCGAGCCCGAGCGCGAAGAGACCGAGGGCGAACCCGTAGTTGCCGAGCGAGTGTACGTCGTTGGCCCAGAGCGAGAACACGCTGTACGCCGTCCAGCTGCGGCCCTCCTTCCGGCTCGGGGCGAGGTCGGCATTGTAGAAGCGCGGACTGATCCGGTGGGCGGCGAGCTGTTCGGGTCCCGGCCCCAGGCGTGCAGGAGCGGTGTCGGTCGGCGAGGTGCCGGTCGACGGGGTTGCGGGCACGGGCCGTGGTTCGGGCACGGACTGATCGGAGGTCACGGTGTTCGCCATGGGAGCTCTCATATCCGACAGGCACACCGCTGGAATACCAAAACTCGATCCGCCACGGCGTGAGGCTGACTGCTGACGGCGCCAGCGTAACCTGGCTCACATTGCTTCCACAATGGGGAACCCTCCTTCCGACGCGCAACGACAAGGCCTTCACTGCGTTCATAGTGGCCCGGTCGACCACTCCGACCTGGAACGACTTCGCCGACTGAGCCCACAGACCTGCCGATAATTTGGAATACCATTTGCTCACTATGTGAACTCCGGCCGCCGATTCCGCCCGCGAACCCTTGACCCCGACTCGAACACGTGTTCGAATGAAGGGGTGAGATGGGAAGCGCAGGAGCAGGCAGAGCAGGTGGCCGGACTCTTCGGAGTCACGGGCCTCGTCCGCAGCGTCCGGACTCCCGAGTTCGCCGGGATGACGTTCCACGAGGTGCTCGCGAAGTCGGCGCTCAACCGGATTCCGAAGAACTCCGCGATGCCCTTCGACTGGACGATCAATCCCTACCGCGGCTGCTCGCATGCGTGCGTGTACTGCTTCGCCCGCAGCACGCACCGCTACCTCGACCTCGACACGGGAGCCGACTTCGATCAGCAGGTCATCGTCAAGGTCAACACTCCCGAAGTCCTCGCCGCCGAGGTGGCCAAGCGCACCTGGTCGCATGGGCTCGTCGCGCTGGGCACCAACACCGACGCGTACCAGCGGGCGGAGGGACGCTACAGCCTCATGCCCGGAATCATCACCGCATTGGCCGAGCATGCCACCCCGTTCTCGATCCTCACGAAGGGCACTCTGCTGCGCCGGGACCTTCCGCTTCTCGCCCGGGCCAAGGAGGACGTCCACGTCGAGCTGAGCATGTCGATCGCCGTCCACGACGACGACCTCCAGCAGTCGCTCGAACCGGGCACCCCGACGACGGCGGCCCGACTGGCCACGGTGCGCGCCGCGGCCGACCTCGGGTTCCGCGTCTCGGTCTTCATCATGCCCGTCATGCCCAAGCTCACCGATTCCCGCGAGCATCTCGACTCGGCTCTGCGGGCGATCAGGGACGCCGGGGCGAGCCGGGTCGCCTACGGTGCCCTCCACCTGCGCCCGGGCGCCAGGGAGTGGTTCTTCGCGTGGCTCGAACGCGAACGCCCCGAGCTCCTCCCCCGCTACCGGCGCATGTACTCACGCTCGGCCTACGCTTCGAAGGAGTATCGGACGTGGCTCAAGGCGCGCATTGATCCGCTCATCGACGCCTACGGTCTGCGTGGATCGGCCGACGACGACTACCGGGCGACGAAGTGGAAGCGGACCGAGGCGGTCGGTGAGCTCGCCAACCCTCAGGGCGCACTCTTCTGAGTCGGACGGCTACGCAGACGGTCGCCCGGACCGGCACAGTCGCCCAGACCAACACAACTTTCCGCACCGCCCCAGTCGCCCCGACCGCCTCGGCGACGCCACGTCTGTGACCGTCGTCGCCTCCGGGCACCGAGGGGAATAACCTCCACGACCAGGTAGTTGAAAGTGTCATGAAAATCGAGATCTGGTCGGACATCGCATGTCCGTGGTGCTATATCGGCAAACGTCGCTTCGAGACCGCCCTCGCAGGCTTCGAGTATAAGGACGATGTGGAGGTCGAATGGCGCAGCTTCCAGCTCGATCCCACCCTCCCCGACCACGTCGAGGAGTCCGAAGCCGACTACCTCAGCCGCTCGAAGGGCATCCCCGCCGACCAGGTGCGCCAGATGTTCGCCCAGGTCGGAGCCCAGGCTGCCGCCGAGGGTCTCAACTACGACTTCGACAGCGTCAAGGTCGCCAACAGCTTCACCGCCCACCGCTTCCTCCACCTCGCGAAGTCTCGCGGCGTCATGGCCGAGGCCGAGGAGGCCCTCATGTCCGGGCACTTCGAGACCGGTCGTGACATCGGCAGCATCGACTACCTCGCCGAGGTGGGAGCGCGGTTGGGCATCGACCCCGACGAGACCCGTCGCGTCCTCGAATCCGAGGAGTACACCGACGCCGTCGAGGCCGATGTCGCCCAGGCCCGGATGCTCGGCGCGAACGGCGTTCCCTTCTTCGTCATCGACCGCAGGTACGGGATCTCCGGCGCCCAGCCGGCCGCCGCGTTCTCCCAGGCCCTCGAGACCGCATGGGCCGAATCGCAGAAGGTCACCGTGCTCGCCGATCCGACGAATGCCTCGACCGACTATCCCGAGGGTGCCGTATGCGGTCCTGACGGCTGTGCGTGAGACCACCTCGGCGACGATCGCCGTCGTCGCAGACGAGCATCCGAATCCGCAACACTGAGCTCTGAACCGAATCCCGACCTGACAATCCCACTCTGACGAGGACCCAAGCCCATGACAGACACCCCACTCATCCGCATCATCGTCGGCAGCGTGCGCCCCGTGCGCGTCGGCGACCAGATCGCAGCCGCCGTGGCCGAGATCATCGCCGACGCCGCCGACGCCCGCACCGAGATCATCGACCTGGCCGACCTCAACCTGCCGCTGCTCGACGAACCGCGCATGCCCGCCCTCGGCGACTATCAGAACGCCCACACGAAGGAATGGGCGGACATCGTCTCCGGGTCCGACGGCATCGTCTTCGTCACCCCGCAGTACAACGCCGGCTACCCGGCGTCGCTGAAGAACGCGATTGACTACCTCTTCGCCGAGTGGAAGGACAAGCCTGCCCTCATCATCAGCTACGGCGGCCACGGCGGCGGAATGTCCGGGGCCCAGCTGCGGTCGGTCCTCGACTTCATCGGCCTCGACCTCGTCGCGGACAACGTCGAGATCACGCTGCCGCGCGACTCGTACGGACCCGACTGGCGGCTCGTCGACGCACAGGCGGTCGTCGCCCCTTATACCGAGGAGCTGCGAACCGCGGCACGGGCCCTCGACCGCAGCCTCGTCCCCCAGAGCTGAGGCCGAGCCGTCCAGAGCTGAGGCAGAATCACGCAGCGCTGAGGCAGAATCATTCGGGGCTGAGTCCGCGACAGCACCGCTGATCCCGATAGAGCACCCGCGCAGATCTCCGCACACCCACCGCCGAGGTGGGTGTGCGGAGATCGGCGCATTCACGGGTGCATCGGGTCTATGGTGAGGGAACTATGGACCCTTTCAGCGACTTCTTCGGATCGACGGTGCGCACCGAGGTGGTGCTGCTGCTCGCAAGCTTCGTCCTGTGCTCCCTCATCGGCTTCGAGAGGCAGTTCCGGCAGAAGAGCGCAGGCTATCGCACGCACGTGCTCGTCGGCATCGGCACGTGCGCGTTCACGCTCGTCTCCGCGTACGGCTTCGCGGGCGTGCTCGACAGCGATGTCCAGCTCGATCCCTCCCGGATCGCCGCGCAGATCGTCTCCGGGATCGGCTTCCTCGGCGCCGGGGTGATCTTCAAGGGCCGCAACGTCGTCCGCGGTCTGACGACGGCCGCGACGATCTGGGTGTGTGCGGCCGTCGGCATGGCCTGCGGGGCGGGCATGCTCGCTCTCGCGACGATGCTCACCGCCCTCCACCTCATCACGCTCTTCGTCATGGCCCCGCTCATCCGCCGGATCCCCGACAGCGATCACGGCAAGCTCCTGCGCATCGTCTACCGCGATGGCGGCGGGATCCTCCGCGAGATCCTCTCCGTGGCGAGCACGATGGGGTTCAAGAGCACGATCCTCGACTCGCAGCGGTTCGAGACCGAGGACGGCGTGACGATGGTGCGCATCGACGTGAAGTTCGACGGCAAACGACCCCTGCACATGCTCATCCCCATGATCATGGAGCTCAAAGGCGTCGACAAGGTGAGCATCCGCGAGGACCGCGTCCATTCCGTCGACGAGGACGGGGACTCGGTCTGAGCCTGCCGGCGCCTGAGGTGCGGCCCGACCCCGCCGACGCCTGAGGTTGAGTTTCAGCCTCAGCCGCGCAGGCTGCGCTGCCACGCGAGGGTGGCGAGTGCTGCGGCCTGATCGGGCAGGTGAGCGTCGTCGAAGAGGACTTCGGGCGAATGGTTGACGGCGGCGGTCTCGGGATCGATCCCCTCCGGGGTGACGAAGAGGAAGACGAAGGCACCGGGGACCTCCTCGAGGACGTAGGAGAAGTCCTCGGAGCCCATGACCGGATCGGGTGCGCTGACCACGCGGTCGGGGCCGAAGGTCTGTGCGAGGGTCTCGAGCGTGAACGCCGCCTCGGCGTCGTCGTTGACGGTCACCGGGTACTGCTCGTTCCACACCACCTCGGCGGTGCAGCCGTGGGCTGCGGCGATCGACTCCGCCAGGCGGGTCGCGAGTTCGGGGAACCGGGCGGTCGTCTCGGCGGAGAGGGTGCGCACGGACATCGCGAGCGAGGCCGTTCCGGGGATGACGTTGACGGCGGTGCCGGCGTCGAGCTGCGTCACCTCGGCGACGATGGGGTCGAAGACGCTGAAGGACCCGGTGACCATCGAGTAGACGGCCTGGCCGAATTCGAGGAGCGGGCGGATGGGGTCGACGGCGTCCTGAGGCCGGGAGCTGTGGCCGCCTTTGCCGTGCATCGTGAGGTGGAACGTGTTGGCGCCGGCCATGATCGTGCCGGGGCGGGTGACGAAGGTGCCGGGCGCGCCGGGGGCGACGTGGATCGCGTAGGCGGCGTCGGGTTTCGTGCCGATCGCTGCAAACATGCCTTCGTCGAGCATGTCCTTCGCCCCTCCCATGCCCTCTTCGCCGGGCTGGAACATGAAGGCCACGGTGCCGGCGAGGTCGTCCTGGTGGGCGGAGAGCAGCTTCGCGGCGCCGACGAGGCCGGAGACATGGAGATCGTGTCCGCATGCGTGCATGTTCCCGTTCGTCGAAGCGAAGTCGAGGCCGGTGGCCTCGACGACGGGCAGGGCGTCCATGTCGCCGCGGAGCAGGATCGTCGGTCCGGGTCGCCCGCCGCGGAGGACGGCGAGAACGGAGCTGATTCCGCGGCCCGTGGTGATTTCGAGCGGCAGACCTGCGAGGGCCTCGAGGATGCGCTGCTGGGTCCGGGGCAGGTCGAGGCCGAGTTCCGGGTTGCGGTGGAGGTCGCGGCGCAGGTCGATGAGTTCGGTGCTCAGGGCGGTGGCTTCAGCGGTGAAATCGATGGTCATGTCTCTGCTCTCTGTGGACGGGGTGGATGGGTCTGAGTGGTGGACGGCTGCGGTCCGCGGATCATTCGGCGAGGCGGGGGCGGTGCGGTTCGGGCCCGAATCTCGCTGCCGTGTCCTTGACGACGGTGCCGCCCTGGATGACGGCACGGACGTTGTCGGGTCGGGCGAGCGGGGTGATGTCGGTGAGCGGGTCGAAGTCGCACACGATGAGGTCGGCGAGCTTGCCGGCCTCCAAGGTGCCGAGGTCGTCATCGAGGCGCAGCAGTTCGGCGGCGTTCTTCGTGCCGGCGACGATCGCCTGCATGGGGCTGAGGCCGAGCTCGACGGCGTGGACGGGTTCGCGGAGGTTCTCCCCGTGGGGGCAGACGCCGGCATCGGTGCCGAGAGCCACACGTACGCCGGCGGCGAAGGCGGCGGCGATGCGTTCGCGGGCGATCGCCGACCATTTGACCTTCTTCTCGTAGAGGTAGGCCGGCACACGGTCGGGGTCCGGGACGCGCAGGGCGCTCGAGAGGGTCGGGACGAGGAAGGTGCCGTTCTCGAGCATGAGGTCGATGCCCTCGTCGTCGATCCCGTAGCCGTGTTCGACCGAGCGCACTCCCCCGCGGATCGCGGCCTTGATGCCTTCTGCACCCTGCGCGTGTGCGGCGACCGGCTGGCCTGCACGTTTCGCGGTCTCTGAGACGATGAGGCGAACGTGCTCTTCGGGGACGCCGAGGTCGTCGGGGGTGTCGGAGGGGCTCGAGACACCGCCGGTGGTGCAGATCTTGATGACGTCGGCTCCCCCGCGGATGAGCAGGCGCACGGTGCGACGGACGTCGTCGTCGGTGTCGATGATCGGGTGGACGGGCATCGGCATGGGGACCGCTCGGCCGTTGGGCAGAGTGAAGTCGGTGTGACCGCCGGTAGGTGAGAGGGCGGAGACGGCGAGGTGGAGTCGGGGTCCGTGGATGAGGCCGGCTACGATCGCGTCGCGGATGCCGCGGTCGATGCCGCCGAGGTCGCGGGCCGTCGTCACTCCCGCCAGGAGGGTGCGGCGGGCGTTGAGGGCGGTGCGCAGGGTGCGTTCGGAGTCGAATCGGGCGGCGTCGGCCTGCTGGTCTTCGATCGAGAGCCCGAGATGGACGTGGGCGTCGATGAATCCGGGCAGGATCGTCGATCCGCTGAGGTCGACGGTGCGGACATCCGAGCGGGTCGGGGTCCCCCCTCGGCGCGGGCCGGCGTAGACGATGCGGCCATCGGAGATCTCGATCTCGGAGTCCTCGACAGGGGCTGCGCCGGTGCCGTCGATGAGGGCGGCGCCGAGGAGGATCAGGGGCTCCGGCGACGGCGGTGTCGTCGGAAGATGGGCTGTGGGCATCGGTGTCCTCTCGATGGTGTCGGTCGGTGGGCTCATGGGTCGGCGATCTGCGGGGCCTTCATGTGGTGCGGCCGACGAGGGCGCGCACGAGTGAGCGGTAGGTCCGGAGCATCTCGGCGTCCGAGCGGGGCGGGTCGTCGGCCCGTTGGGTCAGGGTGAAAAGGGTGAAACCGGCGAGGGTGTCGAGGATGACGTCGTGATCGAGGTCGCTGCGAAGCTGTCCGCGGTCGACACCGCGGGCGAGGATCGCCCGTCCCATGGCGTGGCGCTTCTGCATGAAGGCCTCGGAGATCAGCGGCATGACGTCCATGTCGAACATCGCGAGCAGGAGACCGTTACCGTGCGTGCGCGAACCGCGGACGTTGTCGACGTTCTGCCACGCGTGGGCGACGAGGTCGTCGACGAGGTCTCCCGTGTCCGGCATCTCGCCGAGGGCGAAGCCGTCGAGGATGGCGGCAGCGGCGAGAGCGGGTTTGGTCGGCCACCGCCGGTAGATCGCGGTCTTGCCGCATCCGAGGTCGGCGGCGATCTTCTCGATCCGCAGGTTCATGAAGCCGAATTCGTCGAGGTCGGCGCGGACGGCGGCGAGCACACGCGCGGTCAGCTCGGCATCGAGCGGCCGGCCCTTCGGTGTGTCCTGCGTCATGATCGGAGCCTCTCACGTCCGCACAGGATTACGCAACAGAACGTTTCGTTTCGAGACGGCGGGCGTGCGGCTACTCCGTCGGTCAGCGTTCGAGTTCGGCGAGCAGGGCCGTCATCGACTCCGTGATCATCGTTCGCGCCTCGGTGCCGAACACGGCCGTCTGGACGATGCCGCCTTGGATCATCGCAAGCACGGCGGGGGCGCAGCGGCGAGCGCGGTCTGCCGCGTCCGCCTCGGTCTCGCCGAGCGACTTCCGGAAGTACGCGCTGAGGTAGGCCTCGAAACGGGCTCTCACCTCGGCGAAGATCGTCGAGGCCAGGTCCGCGAATTCGGGGGTGTGAACGGCTTCAGCCCAGACCTGGATGACGAGCGGGGCGAACGGATTGTCGTCGAGCATCGCATTGAGCAGGCGCGGGAAGACGACCTGCGGAGGCGGAACGTCGTCGGCGGTCGCGAGGCCGTCGAAGACGCTCAGCCGCTGCTCCATGATCTGACGCCCGGCGTCGAACATCAGCTCGGACTTCGACGAGTAGTAGACGTAGACGGCACCTGCGGAGAGGTCGGCCTCCTTGACGATGTCGGCCATCGACGCCGCGGCGAAGCCCTTCCGGGCGAAGCACGCGAGTGCGGCGTCCTGGATCCGGGCGCGCATTGCGACCTTGTGCTCATCGGTGACCTTCGGCACGGCTCCTCCAAAAATGAATACTCATTCTTGATTTATTCTAACGCGGGGTTTAAAAATGAACGAGTATTCGTTTTCGATGATTGGACGGACATGGCGACACGACTTCTCGGCAGTTCCCCTGCTCCGCGGGACGGCGAATCCGCGGGCGCAGCAGGAGGCGGGACCGCAGCTGCGGCCGGCACGGATTCGGCAGGCACAGACGCCGGCGACCGGCCAGGGTCGCACGGGGCCGGGTCCCATGGGATCGAAGCCGGTGCACCGACGGATGAGCCGCTGCCCAAGCACAGCGTCGGGCGGGCACTGCTTGCCGCGGTGTTCGCGGCGGCCATCGTCAGCGTCATCCTGTTGGCGTTCAGTTGGCCGACGGTGACCTCGGATCCGCGGGATCTGCCGATCGCGGCGGTCGGGGACGCCGGTCGGATCACTGCGAACGCTCCCGAGGGGATGATCGACCTCAAGGAGGCGGACTCCCGGGCCGAGGCCGAGCAGATGATCCGGGAGCGAGAGGTCTACGGTGCCTTCGTCCTCACCGGGGAGGATCCGGAGATCCTCGTGTCGTCGGCGGCTTCACCGGCTGTCGCCCAGCAGCTGCGCGGCATCGGCACGCAGATGCAGGAGGCGATCGACGGCCAGGCGATCTCCGGAATGCAGGAGGGGATGGAGAAGATGCAGGCAGCCCTCGAGGCTGCGGCCGAAGCGGCGGAGAATCCCGGGGCGCGAGCTGCGGGAGCCGGCGGCCAGCCGGGGCAGAATGGCCAGCCGGGGCAGAACGGCGCTGGGGCGGAAGAGGTTCCGGACGCCTCGGCGATGGAGGTTCCTCAGGTCACGGTCACCGATGTCGTTCCGCTCTCGGAGGGCGATTCGACGGGCGCCGGATTGGCGATTGCGGGTCTGCCGTTGACGATCGGCGGGATCGTCGGCGGTGTGCTCACGAGCATGCTCGTGAGGTCTCGGCGGATGCGTGCGGTCGCCGTGATCGCCTACGGCGTCATCGGCGGCGTGGCTCTCGCGCTCATCCTGCAGGCGTGGTTCGGCATCCTCCAGGGTGACTTCTGGCTCAACGCTCTGGCCGCGGGGCTGGCCGTCGCGTCGACGTCGGCGATCATCAACGGGTTCGTCTCGCTCATCGGGCCGGGCGGGATTGCAGTGGGCGCGGTGCTCACGATGTTCATCGGCAATCCGATCTCGTCGCTCACTCAGCCCAAGGAGTTCCTCGCCGGCGCGTGGGGCGAGATCGGCCAGTTCTTCGTGCCGGGTGCCGCGGGAACGCTCCTGCGCGACCTGTCGTACTTCCCCGATGCGCCGATGGCGACGTCGTGGTGGGTGCTCATCGGGTGGTTCGTCGCCGGGATTGCGCTCATCCTCCTCGGTCATCTCATCGCGTTAGCGAAGAAGCGGAAGGCCCCGGCCGGTCGGCACTGAGGGCCGGGTGCCCGGCGCCGGCAGCGGTCCAGTCACCACCGAACCACGGCGATCAGCGCGCCTTCACTCCACCAGCTTCTGCTGGGGCGCGGGCGTGGATAGGCCACGCGTTGCGTGTGTAGGCGGGGCACGCGCTTTGTGGACGGGCGACGCGGACGGGCGGGGCACGCGTTGCGTGCGCGGGCGATGCGGACGTGAACGGGACACGCGCTGCGGGCACCGGCGGCGCGGGCACGACTGCCAAGATTCCGACTCGTCATGCTCACGGTGGCGTGCGGCAGTGGCTTAGCCTCGAGGGAGTTCGCCGCACACGCGCCGCCGATCTGATCCAGCCCAACCGCCGAGGAGACTCCGATGACGGACGACGACATTCACCGAACGGATGACGACCGTGTCCGCCTGCGCAGCGGACGGTCGGTGATCGTCCGAACTGCGGGTTCGGCGGTGAAGACGGCGCCTACAATGGTCATGCACTACGGCACGCCGCACACGGGCAGACACCCGGCGGTGATCGCCCAACTGGCCGAGGAGCTCGGAGTCCGCCTCATCGCGGTCACTCGCCCCGGATTCGCAAGCACCGACCGTCACCTTGGCCGTTCGGTCGCCGATGCCGCGGCCGAGGTTGTCGAAGTTCTCGAGGAATTGGATCTTCGCGACGAAGCAACGCCGCACCAAATCCTCACCGTCGGATATTCGGGCGGCGGACCGCATGCCCTGGCATTCGCTTCTCTGCTGCCCGACCGTGTTCGCGAGGTGGGGGTCTTCGGTTGTCCAGCCCCGTATGACGGATCGGTGGAGTGGTTTGCGGGCATGGCAGGCAACGGCGGCGGGCTTCGCCCTGCTGCAGAAGGGCGGGAAGCCCGTGAAGAGCACCAATCGAGCGCGGAATTCGATCCGGAGAGCTTCACTGCCGCCGACCGGGCCGCTCTCGACGGTCGTTGGGCAGGCATCGGCGAAGACGCGCAAGCTGCTTTCGCGCTCGGAAGCGATATGGGAGAGATCGACGACGACCTCGCCTTCGTCGCACCGTGGGGATTCGACCTCGACCGGATCACGGCCCGGGTCTCCCTGTTCCAGGCGGAGGACGATCGCATCATCCCGTCTCACCACGCCGCCCGATTGCAGCGGCTGCTTCCCGGTGCCGATGCCCATCTCCTCATCGATTCGGGTCACGTGGCTGTCCTCGATGCTCTGCCGGAATGGATGAGGGTTGCGGTCGCCCGTCTCTCGTGACCGGACGGCGTTCGCTCGCTTTTCGTGACCGGAGCGCGGTCGCCGGCCTGATCCAGCTGGACTGCGGTCGTCCGTCTCTCGTGACCGGAGCGCGGTCGCCGACCTGATCCAGCCGGACTGCGGTCGCCCGTCTCTCGTGACGGGGCTGCAGTTGCCTGCCTGTTGCAGCCGGACGGCTGTCACCTCTCCGACAGGACCGGACTGCGCCCACCCCTCAGCGATTGACGAGGCGAGTCTCTTTGCCGACGGTGGTCGAATCTCTTCGAGAAACTCACTTCGGAAACATCGTCATCGCACGCAGAGGCCATAGGCTCGGACGAGGAGGCTCAACGATGACGCAATCACCCGACGAACGAGTATCGACCGACACCCCGGACCGCCTCGGCGATGTCACGATCTGCCGCAACTGCGGTGTGGAGACGGTCGATTCTCCCCCGCCGGTCTGCCCGATCTGCGCGGACGAGCGGCAGTGGATGCCGAAGACCGGGCAGGAATGGGTGAGGCGCTCCGAGCTCGAGAACGAAGGTCATCGGATCGTCGTCGACGAACGCGAACCGGGTCTCTTCGGTCTGCACGTCGAACCGCACGTGGGCATCGGACAGACGTGTTATCTCGCGCAGACGGAGGTCGGCAATCTGCTCTTCGACGTTCCGCAGTACATCGATACCGAAGTCGTTGCGGCGATTCGGGCTCTCGGCGGGATCGCCGCGATCGCTCCGAGCCATCCGCACATGTTCGGCATGCAATTGGAGTGGAGTGCTGCGTTCGACGATGCTCCGGTCTTCGTCTGCGCGGCAGACGCCGACTGGGTGCAGAGAGCTGGACCGGCCATCAAGTTCTACGACGATGAGGTCGCCCCTCTGCCGAGCACCGTCCTGCGCCGCGTCGGCGGTCACTTCCGCGGCAGCGCGGTCGCGACGTGGCCGGGCCGGGACGAACGCGGGGTCATGTTCAGCGGCGATTCGATCGGTCCGGTCGCACGTTCGGGATGGGTGACATTCATGCGCAGCTTCCCCAACTATCTGCCGTTGTCCGGTCCCGTCGTCAGGCGGATCGCCGCCTCGGTGGCCGACCTCGACTTCGATCGGATGTACGGCAACTTCGGGAGGATGATCGATTCGGGAGCCGCCGAGGCGGTGCAGAGCTCTGCTGACCGTTACGCCCGCTGGGTCTCGGGAGAATTCGACGACCTCACCTGATCGACTGAGGAATGAGTGCCTGACCATCGCTCGGCACTGGGACCGGTGGTCAATGCGGGAACCCCGGTCCGTGCCCAACTCAACTTCGGGCGGAGAACAGCGATCGGGAATGCCTACTGCTCAGAACGGCGGAGGATCGTCGGTGTAGTCGTGGTACCACTGGACCGGTTTGCTCCAGAAGGCATCGAGCGGCTCGGTCCAGGTGTCGCCGGCTTCCTCACGTCGTCGCGCCGACTCCCATGGATCCGCCTGCCTCGCCGGCATCAGCCGTTTCATGGTCACAGGGTCGGAGCCGACGGGCAGGCATGGCTGCTGGGCGACGTTCTTCCAGTCGAGAAGATCGGCAAGCCGCTTTCGGCGTCGAGCTTCCTGACTGCGCTGGTATTTCACCTCGATGCGTCGGATGCGTTCCGCCTCGGCGGCGGCGCGCGTCTCCTCTTCCTCCCGACGCCGGATCTCCTCTTCATCGGGAGGGAATTCGACATCGTCTTTCGGTGGCGGGATGAGGTGATCGGGTATCGGCACCTCGCCCGGACTGAGACCGCACAGTTCTGCGAACTCGAACGCGTGGGCAACATCGATCGGCTGATCGGGAGCACGGGACTTGGTGGTCACCCCATGTTTGAACTCGTACTCGACGACGCCTGATTCGCGCATTCGAGCGCGGAGGCGCCCCGCGGTTTTGAGCGCATGATGCCGTTTGCACAGCGGGTGGAGGTTGCCGAATCTGGTGAGTCCGCCTGCGAGCGGTTTGAGGTGGAAGAACGGATCGACGTGATCGATCTCCGAGGTCACAGCCTTGCGTGGACACCCAGGGACCGTGCACATCGCCCATTGTGCGATGAGGGTCTTGCGCACATTGTTCGGTATCCGATAGGTGGTCGCTTTGGCGTCGATCGGTGTGCCGGTGGCCGGTTCGGTGAGGATCCTCGTCACCGTCGAGCATCGGCCGGCGATTCGTCGGGCAGTCTCTGCCGGAATCGGGGATCCGTCGGGGAGGATTCCCGGAAGCTTCGAGTCTCCGAAGAGCGAGAGGAACGGTACGGTGACGACGACGCCTGCCTGCATCGCCAGCCACCATTGGTGGGCGGGCATCGCGATGACGACCATGCTGTCGATGATCACCGGTTCGTTGAGACCGAAGGCGGAGAATGCACTCCCCGAGGCCGGCGGACGCTGCGCGTTCACGCCGGCACCTGCGGCCGCACCTGAGACTCCGGCCCTGCCGTCGCCTGCTGTGGGTTTGATGACCTCACCGGAGTCCATCACAATCGAGCCTTCGGCGTCGATGTCGAAGAGCAGATTGCCGTCGGCGTCGAGGAGCGGTTCTTCGCGAACAGTCTGGAGACCGGTCACCGGGTTGATCGTTCGGACTTTGAGAGCCAGTTTGGGCTGCGGCCGCGTGATGATGTCGTACATGAGGTTGTCCATCGCACGATCGTCGACGATCTCGACACCGGGAGGCAGGTCGAATCCGGCGCCGCGGCGCGATCGAACAGCGCGAGCCATCGCCTCGACGCGACGGAAGCATGCATGGAGTTCGTCTGCTGGACCGGTCAGCGTCATTACCGCGCCGCCGTTCTTGAACGTGTGGAGATCGACACGGCGCCGTTCGGCAGCAGTCTTCGATCGGTCCTCGGGCGGCTCGAGAACGTTGATGCGCTTCCGCAGTGAGATGCGCAGCTTGTCGCTGGTGACATCGGCACGTCGTGCGGCGAGGTGCTCGTCGATCTCCGGGAGGTATCGGAAGGCGACCGAGCGGCAGAGATCGGCGACGACGGTGACGTGGGCTATGGTGAAATCGCCTGCTCGGACCCGATCGGCAAAGCGAGGAAGCCCATGAATGATCGTCAGGGCAACGCCGAGGTGGCGGTAGGCCTTGGCGATCGACATCCCGAGGATCGTCGCCGTCTCCGCAATGTCCTCGGCGGGGACGTTGTCGCTGATCCAGGCCGACATGTCGGTGCCCAGCCGGAACTCGGGAAATTCGACCAGGGGTTCCTGCGTCTCGTCCGGTTGCTTCTCCGCGTCCGGCACCGTTTCGTCAGCGGCGACCGAAGGACACAGACAGTGTGTCACTCGCGCAGAGAAGTCTGAGTCGTAGACGGCGAGCACGGTCGAGGTTCGCGGCACGTGGACGAGATCCGTCGACGCTCCCGCGCGTGGTCCGAGCTGTGCAGCAGAGGAATGAGGGCAGGTCGTGGTCGTGCTCGACGCTTTAGCCGTCTCAGTGCCGCCGGTCTCATGAGGGGCCTCGGTGCCGGTTGAGGAGGAATCGGCCTCGTCACCGGCAGTGCACCTCTTGACGGCGGCGGAGATGGATTCCACTCGATAAGGAGCGTCCCCGGCAGGCAACGGCGCACCGAAGAAGCGAACGGCCCGTTCGAGGACGATTCCGGCCGTCGCTTCGAGGACTCTGAGCTGCACCTGGTCGGATTCCGCGGCGATCTCGGAGAGTCCGGCGACGCTCGATCCGATGCGCACAGTGTGTCGAGAGCTGCCGACAGCAGTCGGTACGGCACTCCGGTGAGCAGCGTCCGGACCGGGACGAGCGGTGCGCTGCTCGTTCACGTTCGGTGCGTCCTTCACGGTGCCTCACCTGCCTTCGACGTCAGTGTCGTGGAAGCGAATCAGAGAATCTGATTTCCTAGTACATCAATGGTAATGTATTCGAACTTGATATGTGAATACCTATTTGAAAAATTCTTCTATAAATTTTCGACTTCGCTGATCTCTTCTTCTGCTATGTGCTTCCCATTGTTGCAGTCGGCACTGACACGAGATTGTCCCGAACACATTTAGACTCCGGTGCTCGCACATTGCGTGCCTCGCAGATGTCAGCTTCCACAGGGGTCCGGACAAGGCTCAAGACCAGCTTGCGGGTGCTCAACAACTTCCCGGCCGGCCACAATGCAAGATTCCGACTTCGAGGCGTGAGATGGTCGGCTAACGTGCGAAGAGTGCCGACCGAGATCGGCGGGACCGTCTGCGCCCCTGCATGTCGCGCGGCCCCGGCCCGCTGAGCGCCGCCTGGCCCGCTGCACGCAGCCTGGCCCACTGAGCGCGGCCCCGGCATGCTGAATGCCGCGCGACCCCGGCCCGCCGGGCGACCCGGGCGTACGAAACGACCCCGGCACTGGGAGTGATGGAGGAGTGACAATGAGTATCGAACTCATCTGCGTGATCGTCCTCGGACTGATGTTCGTCATCGGCACGTGGCGCGACATCAACATGGGCCTGCTCGGCTTCGTCGCCGCAGCCGGCGTCGGCGGGCTCGTCCTCGGCCAGGCGCCCGAGGAGTTCCTCGCCGGCTTCCCCGTCGACCTCTTCCTCACTCTCGTCGGCCTCACCTACCTGTTCGGCTTCGCACAGAACAACGGCGTCATCGAAGTCATCGTCCACTGGTGCGTGCGCCTCGTGGGCGGCCGGACGGCGCTCATGCCGTGGATCTTCTTCCTCCTCACCGCGATCCTCATCGCCCTCGGGGCGCTCTTCGCCGTAGCGATCGTCGCTCCCCTGGCGCTGAGTTTCGCCCGGCGCGAGCGGATCAACCAGTTCATGGTCGGCCTCCTCGTCGTCCACGGCGCACTCGCCGGTGCGTTCTCCCCGATCAGTGTCTACGGCATCTTCATCAACGACTACCTGACGAAGAACGGTCTCACTCCTGCCCCGCTCACGCTCTTCGTCGCCCCCTTCGTCTTCAACTTCGTCTTCGCCCTCGTCGTCTACGCCGTCCTCCACAAGCGACCGGGTCTGCGCGCCGAGGCGGACGACCACCTCGTCGCCCCTCGCCCGGATTCCCCGGATGCCTCCCCCGAGGCTGGGTCGGGGTTCGCGTCGGGCGAGACAGGAGCTGATCCCGAGGCAGCCGTACACGTCGGCCCGGCGACCGCCTCGGCGAGCACAGAGCACACGGCGAAGCATCCGCCCGTGCGCCTTGCCCCACGTCAGGTGCCCACGCTCCTCGGACTCATCGCGATGGCGCTCTCGGTCCTCATCTTCGGGTGGGACGTCGGGCTCGTGACGATCACGATCTCCATCGTGCTCACCGCGATCAATCCCACCGCCGGCAAGGCGGCGATGACGAAGGTGGCGTGGCCGGTCGTCATCCTCATCTGCGGCGTGCTCACTTACATCGGAGTGCTCCAGTCCGCGGGCACGGTCGAGTGGGTCTCAGCCGGCATCTCCGCGATCGGGATCCCTCTGCTGGCGGCCCTCCTGCTCTTCTACCTCGCCGGGCTCGTCTCCGCACTCGCGTCCTCGCTGGCGATCATCGGCGTCGTCATCGCGCTCGCGGTGCCGCTGCTCGAATCCGGCGACATCGCCGTCGGCGGATTCGTCGCAGCCTTGGCGATCGCCTCGACGATCGTCGACATCAGCCCGTTCTCAACGAACGGGGCGATGCTGCTCGCCAACGTCGACCCTTCGATCCGCGACGGCTACTACCGGCAGATGATCGCGTACGCGGGCCTCATGTGCCTCATCGGCCCAGGACTTGCGTGGCTCATCGCCGCCGTACCCACCTGGATGGGCGGATGAGCATCGGATGAGCCGCGCACGGCCCTGCGCCTTCAGGTCGACACCGGCTTCTGTCCCTGGACCAGCATCGCGGCGGCCGGATCGGACCCGTGACGACCGTCGAAGTCCACGAATGCCGATTCCATCTCTTCGTTCACGGCGCGCACGATCGGCAGAAAGTCCTTGTGCGTGACGATGAGGAACTGACCCGCGGCCATCGCCTCGACGACCTGCTGACCCACAGCGTCCGGATCGGCTCCCTGGGACAGCATCCGCAAGTTTCCCTCGACGGCGCCGCGGTCGGCTTCGATGCCGAGCATCTCCTCCTGCACCACAGCAGCGGACTCGACGATCCGCGTTGCCACGGTCCCCGGACACAGCACCGAGACACCGATGGCACTGCCCTCCAGATCAGCACGCAGAGCACGGGAGAATCCGACGCTCGCGAACTTGGACGAAGCATAGGCGGCGACGTCGGGAATGGGAATGATGCCGGCCATCGACGCAGTATTGAGGATGTGCGCTCGTCCACCGTGCTCCCGAAACCGGGGAAGGAACGTGGCGGCGCCGAGGAACTGCGCATCGATGTTGATGGCATGCACCCACTTCCACACTTCGTATGTCGTCTTCTCCGCAGAGCTGCCGCCGTTGACCCCGGCGTTGCTGCACAGGATCGTCACCGGCCCGAGCTCGGCCTCGGCCGCATCAGCGGCCCCCTCCCACGCCCCGGGGTCGCTGACGTCCAACCGGACCGTCGCGACGACCCCTCCCTCGTCACGCAGGGCTTCGGCGGCAGCGTCCAAACGCGACTGATCGATATCGGCGAGGGCGACGCGCGCACCCGCCCTGACCAGCGCTCGGGAGATCCCCAGGCCGATCCCCGAGGCGGCTCCCGTGACGAAGGCGACCTCCCCGCGCGGCCATTCGGGTGCATTCGCTCCCTGACCGGTGTGTGCAGCTGATTCGGACTGTGCTTGGATTTCGGGCATGACTGACTCCGTTCTCTCTACATCGGTGGTGCCCCCATGCGGCGATTGCCGCCGAGGCGGTGGTTCCTAAGGCGTTGGTTCTTGAGGCGGTGGTACTGTGGTGGACCGGCGCTCAGTCGCCGAGGCGGCGGAGGAACTCCGCGGCCGTGTACCGCATCCGCCCGATCGTCGTGCGCGGATCGTAGCCGAGCCGCGCCGTCAGGGTCTCGTGCCGTGACTGCAGCGTCGAATGGTGCATCGCGAGCTTCGCGGCCGCCGAGCGGATGCTCTCCGAGTCGACGAGCGTCCGCAGGATCTCCGCGGACAGGTCGTCGAGGTCGCTCAGCGCCACGACGTCGGGATGGGGCACCGCCGGGTCATAGGCGCGGGCGAGTATGAGCATCCCGCCGAGGTCCGTGGCATCGAGGATCGTCTCGGGACCGTCGCCGAGGAGGCGGTGGGCGACGAGTGCCGCCTCCCACGATTCCGGGGCGCAGTCCGCCCGCACCCACGTGCCGAGCCCGGTCCGTGCGCCCGAAGTCGAGTGCTCTCCTGAGGTCAACAACTCCCCGGTGAGCGCACCGCCGGTGCCCGCACCACCGCCGCCGGCACCCTTCCGCCGAACCTCAAGGCTCGTGTGGAGGATCCCCGACGGTGTCGGCGTCGGCGCCGTCCACGTCCAACCGGGTCCGAGGTCGTCGTCGCTGACGATGACCCGGACGGAGTCGGTGGGATCGATGCCGATGCGCACGAGCGCAGTCATCCGTTCGGGAACGGTGCGCTGCGCGTCGACGATCACCTCGACCTCACGGGTCGAACCCTGCCGGGATTCGAGCGCTTCGATGGCCAGCGCCAGTCTCTCGGTGATCATCGCGTCGCTCGAATGCGGCGCACCCGCACGGTCGAGCCAGACCTCGCCGAGCCGGAACTCGACGACGGATCCCCGGGACGCATCGTCCACCTCGGCGAGACGACGACCATCGGGATCGTAGGCCGTCGTCGTCCCCCGGATCGTCGCCGCCGCCACCGTGCCGGAGAGGGCGGCCGCCGCCCGCAGCAACCCGCCGAGCCCCACGCCGCGGGCGGTCAGGGCATCGAAGTATCCGACGACCTTGAGCGATTCCCGCGCTTCCGGGTCGAGGGCGGTGAGCTTTCCGAGGAGATCTCGCATGGTCGCTTCCCTTGTCGGTTACCCCATGTTAGGGCGCGGGTGCGGTGAACTCAACGGCCCAGCGACCTCAGCGGTCCCCGATGATCCTGGCGACCCACGAATTGCGGGCGGCGATCGAGGCTCGGCTCACGGCGGCGTGCGGGGCCATCATGTCGAAGCCGTGGAAGCCGCCCGCCCACACATGCAGCTCCGCGTCGACGCCGGCCTCCCACAGCTTCGTCGCATACGCGACGTCCTCGTCGCGGAAGACCTCGGCGTTGCCGCAGTCGATGTAGGTCGGCGGCAGTCCCGACAGCTCCGTGGCCCGGGCGGGCGCCGCATAGATCGAGACGTCCTCGGTGCCCACCCGATCACCGAGCAGGCTCGACCAGCCGAAGCGGTTGCTGTCCCGCGACCACGTCGTGTTGTCCGTGAACTGGGTCGAGGACACCGTCGAATCACGGTCGTCGATCATCGGGCACACAAGGAGCTGACCGATGAGGTTCGGCCCCTTCCGGTCCCGGGCCAGCAGCGCGGTGCCGGCTGAGACTCCGCCGCCTGCGCTCGCTCCGGCGATGAGGATCGACTCGGGATCGACGCCGAGCTCCTCGGCATGCTCGGCCATCCACGCAAGCCCCGCATAGGAGTCCTCGACGGGATAGGGATCGGGGAACTCGGGGGCGAGACGGTAGTCGATGGTGAGGACGACGGCATCGTACTCGACGATCCACGGTAGGCAGACGTCGACGCCGAGCAGACGATGGCCCGATACCATCCCACCACCGTGGACGTAGTAGATGCCGGTGCCGGTGTCGGTGTGGTCGGCGCGCTTGAAGATCGTCGCCTTCGCCTCGGCACCGTCGGAGACGGGGATGACGATGTCGGTCCGGACGATGCCCATCGACTCGAGCATCTCGGGCTCGATCCCCGGCAGCGGACTGCCGGATTCGTCGCGCATCGCGATGACGGTCTCCATCGTCATGTCGCCGGGCGGCAGGCTTTCGAGCAGCACGTCGAGTGCGGCGCCGAGCTCAGGATCATGGGGTGGTCGGGTGAGAGTCATATCTCCTCCTCGGGGAGTTCGTGGTGACGTCTCCATCGTCTCCTCGCCGAGGCGGCCCCCGGAACCGCCGAATGCGGCGGATTCCCGCAGCCGGGTCCGCCGTTCGCGCGGACGATCTGCCTCCGACGACGGCAGGATCCGTGCGAACAGACCGCGCGAGCGGACCTCACATGTGCCCGGTCGCCTGGAACCTCTCGTGCCACGACAGCGCTTCGCTGAGCAGGTGCGGAGTGTGCCGTCCATGCGGGTTCGCAGCGATCGCCCGCTCGAGGTAGTCGGTCAGCCGCTCCCGGTAGTCGGGGTGGGCGCAGTTGTCGATGATCGCCCGCGCCCTCGCGACCGGGGAGAGTCCGCGCAGATCCGCGAGACCCTGTTCGGTGACGATGACCTGCGTGTCGTGCTCGGTGTGGTCGATGTGGCTGGCGAAGGGCACGATCGAGGAGATCGCCCCGCCCTTGGCCAGGGAGTTCGAGACGAAGAAGTTGAGATAGGCGTTGCGGGCGAAGTCCCCCGACCCGCCGATGCCGTTGATGATCGACGACCCCATGACATGGGTGGAATTGACGTTGCCGTAGATGTCGGCCTCGACCATCCCGTTGATCGCGACGACGCCGAGGCGGCGCACCGCCTCGGGATGGTTCGACATCTCCTGCGTGCGCAGCAGGATCCGGCCCTTGTACGACTCGATGTTCGCGTTGAAGTCCGCTGCCCTCTCCGCCGAGAGCGAGAACGCCGTCGCCGAGACGGAGGCGAGCTTGCCCGAGTCGATGAGGTCGAGCATGCCGTCCTGGATCACCTCGGTGTAGGCGCGCATGCCCTCGAACTCACTGCCCGCGAGGTCGGCCATGACGGCGTTGGCGACATTGCCGACCCCCGACTGCAGCGGCAGGAGGTTCGCCGGCAGCCGGTCGGCGCGGATCTCGTGGCGGAGGAAGTCGACGAGGTGCGCGGCGATCGCCTGCGAGTCCTCATCGACGGGTTTGAACGGCAGGTTCCGATCGGGCTGATCGGTCTCGACGACGGCGACGACCTTCTCCGGGTCGACGCGCAGGTACGGGTCGCCGATGCGTTGCATTGGCTCGAGCAGCTGGATCGGCAGCCGCTCGGGCGGGCGCCGGGTGCCGTAGTAGACGTCGTGGAAGCCTTCGTAGGCACGCGGATGCCACGCGTTGACCTCGAGGATGACCTTGTCGGCGAGATCGAGCCACGTCTTCGAGTTCCCGACCGAGCTGCCGGGTACGAGGAGGCCGTTGGGCAGGATCGCCGCGACCTCGACGACGGCGACGTCGAGGCTACCGTAGAAGCCGAACCACGCCTGCTGGGCCGAATGGCTGAGGTGGGTGTCGATGTACTCCGTCGATCCGTCGTTGATCGACCTGCGCATCCGCGGATCGGACTGGAACGGCAGTCGCTTGCTCACCGCTCCCGCCTCGGCGAGGATGCCGTCGAGCTCGGGCGCCGTCGAGGCCCCCGTCCACAGCTCGATCGCGAAGTCGCGTCCGGCCGCGTGCTCGGCCTCGGCGTGGGCGGCGAGCGCACCGGGCACGGCCTTGGGGTAGCCGGAGCCGGTGAACCCGCTCATGGCGACCCGGTCGCCGGCGGAGATGTGGGCGGCCGCCTCGGCGGCGGTGGTGACCCTGGGGATGAGGGTGGGGCAGGAGATCCTCGACATGCCCCGAGTCTATCGACCGGACAGGCCCCCGCTCCCGCTCAGGGCCACTTCACGAGGTGTCCGTGCCGATCCGGACGTACGCGGCCGGTCCCCTGCGGTCGATTCTCGGTGGTCTCAGTTCCCGGCGTGTGCGCGCATGAGGGCGTCGGTGCGCTCGTGGTCGTGGGATTCGATGGCCTCGACGATGTCGACGTGCAGCTGCAGGCGTTCGGCGATGAACTCGTCGAGCGGCGTCTCCTCGACGGGCAGGACGTTGAGGGTGTGGTCGTCGATGATCGCCATGAGATTGAGGTAGATCGAGCGCAACAGCTGGTTCGGGGTGATCTCGGCGATGCGGCGGTGCAGCGCCCAGTTCGCCTCGAGGAACCGCTTGGCATCGTCGACCTCGACGGCGGTGCGCATCTCGTCGACGCACGCCCACATGTCGCGGACGTCGTTGAGCGAACCGTGGTCGACGGCGTCGGAGGCGAGCAGCGGTTCGAGCGAGTCGCGCACCCGCATCGCGTCCTCGACCGTCGTCGAGTCCGCGTCCAGGGCGAGCAGGGAGTTGCCGAGCCTGGCCATGGGCGTCGGTTCGGCGGCGAAGAGTCCCCCTCCTGGGCCCGGTCGCAGCGTGATGATCCCGCGGTGCTGGAGCAGCCGGAGCGCCTCGTTGAAGGTGCCCTTCGAGACGCCGCATTCGACCTGCAGCGCCCCTTTCGTACCCAGCCGCTGTCCCGGTTCGAGACTGCTCGCGCGTTCGGACACCAGCGCGACGGCCCTGTCCACCGGTGAGATCGCCAGCATTCGGGTGTCACTGGTCATGTCCTCGCTCCCTCCCTGCTTCGGCGCCTGCAACGAGGCTACCGGACGTGCTTGACATCACATCGGTCCACCATGCACTCTTGAAGCCGATAATTGAACATGATCAATCATACCGAATCGGCGGTCGGGTGTCCCGCATCACGACTCTTCCCCCGCCGAGGCGGTCGCCTCATCCGCATTCTCGTCCGAAGGAGAACGAGCAATGACTCCCGCCCCCATCCGCACCGATGTCCTCATCGTCGGTGCCGGTCCGACAGGGCTGACGCTCTCAGCGATCCTCGCCCGCGACGGCATCGACGCGATCACCATCACCCGCTACCCCACGACCGCGCATTCGCCGCGGGCCCACATCACCAATCAGCGTACGATGGAGGTCTTCCGCGACCTCGGCTGCGAGGACGCTGTCATCGCCGCGGCCACACCGAACGAGTACATGCGCAACAACGTGTGGGCGACGAGCTTCGCCGGTCAGGAGATCGCTCGGCTCGAGACCTGGGGCACCGGCACCGCCCGGTCCGGTGACTACGAGGTCGCCAGCCCGAGTGCGATGTGCAACATCTCGCAGCACATCCTCGAACCCGTCATCGCCGAGGCGGCCCGCGGCTTCGGTGCCGACCTGCGCTTCTCGACGGAGCTCGTCTCCGCTCGCGAGACCCCTGACGGGGTCGAGGCGACCGTCCGCAACCGGGAGACCGGTGAGGAGTCGATCATTCTCGCCCGCTACATCGTCGGCGCCGACGGCGGTAGGTCGACGGTCGCCGAGGAGTTCGGCTTCACCTTCACCGGGGAGTCCGGACTCGGGGCGGCGCTGAACATCTGGCTCGACGCCGATCTCACGAAGTACTGCGACTATCGGCCGGGCACGCTCTACTGGATGGCGCAGCCGGGCAACGACTACTGGGTGGGCTCGGGCACGTGGATCAGCGTCAAGCCGTTCACGGACTGGGTGCTGCTGTGCATGTACGACCCGGCCGACGGCGAGCCCGACACGAGCGAGGAGGCGCTCATCGCGCTCGCGCAGTCGACGATCGGCGATCCCTCGGTCGAGGTGACCATCAAACAGGTCTCGAAGTGGCAGATCAACCACGTCATCGCCGACGAATACCGCAAGGGCCGGGCGTTCCTCGCCGGCGACGCCGCCCACCGGCATCCGCCGGCCAACGGGCTGGGGACGAACACCTCGATCCAGGATGCCTACAACCTCGGGTGGAAGCTCTCGGCGGTACTCCGGGGAGATGCGGACGAGGCTCTCCTCGAGACCTACAGTCAGGAGCGTCAGCCCGTCGGCAAGCGGGTCGTCGATCGGGCGATGAAGAGCGTGGTCGACATGGGCCCGATCTCCCAGGCGCTCGGTTTCGCTCCCGGGCAGAGCGCCGAGGAGGGGTGGGCGAGCCTCAACGGACTCTTCGACGATCCGGCCAGGCGCCGTGAGCTCATCGCCGCGGTCGAGCTGCAGAACTACCAGTTCAACGCCCACGGCATGGAGCTCGGCCAGCAGTACGCCTCCGACGGCATCGTCCCCGCCGACGGCGAGCCCGCCGACGCCGCGGGGTCGGCGGACACTGCGGCAGACGACGCAGACTCCGCGGAGCACGCAGACCCGACGGCCGCCTCGGCGGGGACCATCGACGTCGACCTCGACTTCGTGCCCTCGACCCGGCCGGGTGCCCCACTCCCCCATGCATGGGTCGATCACGATCGGCGGCGCCTGTCGACGCTCGACCTCGTCGGCACGGGCGGATGGACGCTCATCACCGGCCATGACGACGCCGGTTGGGTCGAAGCCGCCAAGGCGGTCTCGGGCGAACTGGGACTGCCCGTGCGCACGGCGCAGGTGAGCATGGGCGGGGACTACAACGACGTCCTCCACCGGTGGGCGGAGATCAGCGACGTCACGGGCTCCGGTGCCCTCCTCGTCCGGCCCGACCGGATCATCGCGTGGAACTGCCCAGCGCGCCCCGCCGACCCGACCGCAGCCCTGCGGAATGCGGTGGCGACGGCGACCGGGCGCGGCAGCGAGTCAGCGATGCGCGGCGAACCGGTCGCAGCAGCCGAAGCCTGAGGACTACCATGGTCGGCATGAGGGAAGGTTCCTTGTGCCGACCGTAGGGCCGGATCCATCGGCGCGAGCTTCGGTGCGGGCAGCGTCGGCGGCCTCGGTGCGGGCCTCGGTGACGGCCGGGATGTGCTGGCTTGTCGCGGGTGCGGTGTATCTCCTCGCCGAGGCGGTGACTGCCTCGGCGTTCCCCGGGTATTCGTACGCACTCAACTACATCAGCGACCTCGGGATTCCCGATGTCGAGGTCCTCGCCGGGCGACCCATCGACTCCCCGCTCCACGGGGTGATGACGGCAGGGTTCGTCGCCCACGGTGCGCTCTTCGCACTCGGGGCGATCATCCTCGGCCGCGGTGCGCGATGGCCCCTGCGCCGGACGTTCGTCGCCCTTGCCGTCGTCCATGCGTGCGGGATGGGACTCATCGCGGTCGTCCCCGGCGGGCAGGCGAGCATCGCGGCGGGACTGGGGTGGGTCCACCTCCTCGGCGCGGGACTGGCGCTGTTCGGCGGACAGGGAGCAGCCGTCGTCGCCGGCATCGCCCTGCTGCGCGGGGACGAGCGGACCCCGGCACGCGGTGGCACTCCGCTGCCCGGGCAGGGGTCGAACCGCCTCGGCGTGGTGAGCATCCTCCTCGGGGTGATCGGGTTCCTCGGCATCGTCATGCTTGAGATCGACGTGCGCGCGGTGTCCGGGACGATCCTGCCCGACGGCATCTGGGAACGAATCGGCTTCTACGCGATCATCGCGTGGGATCTCGTCATGGGCACCGCGCTCCTGAGGGGCGCGTCGCGGTCGAGGAGCTCGGCGCCGACAGCACGACGCCCCGATCCGAGGGGCATCGGGGCGCCGTGAGGGGTGGTCCGGCGGGCTAGGCGAAGATGCTCACGCCGCCGGGGCCGACGAGGAGGCCGACGACGATGAGGATGACGCCCCAGAGGATCTGCTTGCGGACGAGGGCGAAGATTCCTGAGATGACGAGGATCGCGGCGATGATCCAAAGGATTGTGGCGAGCATGACGGTGTCCTTTCGTTGATGTGTTCGAGGGGTCTAGTGGCGCGGCGCGTTCGGGTTACGTCCGTCGGGGTCGGGCTGGTTCGGGTCGAGACGGTTGGGGTCGGTGCGTGTCTCGCGGGGGTCGTAGCCGTCGACGTCGTTGACGAAGCCGTCGTCGCTCTCGCGGACCCGCGGGTCACGCCCGTCGACGTCGTTGACGAAGCGATCGGAGCGGTCCCCGGTGGGGTCGTAGGGGTTGCGCCCGCCGAGGCTGTCGTCACGGACATCTGCGTCACGGTCGTACTGCGCCGCACCACCGGCGTCACGGTCGAACCGGTCGCGACCGTCGGTGCCGGCGCCGTCTGCCGTGCGGTCGTACGTACTGGCGTCGTCGCGGTCGTACCTGTCGGCACTGTCGCGGTCGACAGCGGATGCAGCGCCGGCACCGACACCTCGGTTGTCGCGATCCCAGCTGCCGTCTCGGTTCTCGCGACTGTCGTCGCCTCTCTCGCGCCGGTTCCCGTTCTCATCGACATCGGGATCGAGTTCATCGGCTCGGCGGAGGTTGTTCTCCTGCTCCGTGCGGGCTTTCTGCGCCGACTGCTCGAGATGACTGGCCGAGGCATCGAACTGCTCAGCGCGCGCGGCGGCCTCCTGGGCTTCGGCCTCTCGCTGGCGCGCCTCGGCGGCCTTGGCCTCGGCCTCCGCATAGGCCTGGTCGGCGCGCGAACGGGCGGTGCCGGCCTCAGCTTCGTAGGCTTCGGTCCGCGGCCCGGATGCGGCGACCTCCTCGCGGATCTCGGCGGCCTGCTGCCGCTGGGCTTCGCGCTTCTTCGCGGCGGCCTTCTTGGCCACGACGGCGATGACGATGATCGCGATGACGACAATGACGACTGCGACGACGATCCAGAGGATCGTGGATCCATTCATGGGTCCGCTTCCTTTCAGCCTGGTCGATCCGCTTTGATCGATTCGACCACTTCAACAGCGTTGTCTCATCGTTGCACGACAGACGTATACCGGCAAGGGCATTTGAGAACGCATCTTGCCGGATGACACGATTTCGTCACAGGTTCGTCACAGGGGTGCGGCATCCCGCCTGTCTGCTGTACTTCACGGTGCAGGTCGGGGACAGTGGTGGGATGCACCCCACCGACACCATCCCCATCAGCGAACTGGCCGCCACCCACGGCCTCGATATCGATCCGACGACGATCGTCGTCACCGAGCTCGGCCTCGACTTCCGCGTCGCGATCGCCGACGCCGAAGACGGTCGGTCCTGGGTGATGCGCATTCCGCGTCGCCCCGATGTCACCGAACGCGCCGTCGTCGAAGGGCGTCTGCTCTCGCGCATCGCCCCGCATCTCAGCGTCTCCGTGCCCGACTGGCAGATCCAGACCGACGCGCTCGTCGCCTATCCTCTCCTGCCGGGTTCGCCTGGTCTGACGATCGATGACGACGGGCGGCCGGAGTGGCACTTCGACGTCGAGTCAGCCGTGTATGCGCGGTCGCTCGGCGATGTGCTCGCCGAACTCCATGGGCTCGACCCGACCATCGTCGCCGATACGGGCATCCCCATGGAGTCTCCTGACGAGGTCAGGGCCCGCAAGCGGGAGGAGATCGACCTCGTCGCCGCAGAGTTCGACGTGGCGCCCGACCTGCTCGACCGGTGGAGCGTGTGGCTCGGCGACGACCGTTACTGGCCATCATGGACGACGGTGACCCATGGGGAGATCTACCCGGCTCATCAGCTCATGGACGGACCGGTGATCCTCGGACTCCTCGACTGGACCACCGCCTCGGTGGGTGATCCGGCCCGCGACTTCGCCTTCCACCAGGCCAGCGTGTCGCCGGAGACCTTCGACGCGACCGTGAGGCAATACGTCGACCGCGGCGGGAGGGTCTGGTCGATGCTCGCCGAGCACTGCGCCCACCTGTTCTCGACGGCCGCAGTCGAGCTGGGACTCTACGCCCTGGAGACGGGCGATGAGGGTCATGTCGCCGCGGCGAAGGAGCAGCTCGAGCCGCACAGGGGGTGAGGGCGCTCAGCGCTCGTCCGAGCAGCCGTTGTTCTGCTGCGGAAGCCAGATCCACCCCTCACGGGAGACGACGTCGCGCATCGCCTCCGGGGGTGGTTCTGCCTGACGGTCTGCCACCAGTCGAGCCATGAGCGCCGAAACTACCGCGTCGAGGGCATTGTCGTCGTCGATGCACAGGTTCCGGTGCCCGTTCCAATCGAGATCCGGGAACAGGTATGAGAGCCGGTCGATGATCTCAGTGCGCTGGCCACTCTGCTCTCTGCGTTTGTATCCGCGGCTCGGCAGCCCCCAACAGCTCAGCGCCGCCGCCGGATACACTTCGCAGATCCTGCCCGAGCCGTCTCGCGGGACATCGATCCCCTCTGCACGCAGGCGTGCCTCGATACCGGCCCAGCGGAGGGCCGGATAAGCGATCCGATCCGTCGACACGCTCAGCGGTACACGTCCGGTGCGCTGATGGACCATGACGTCGGTCGTCCGCATCGCCATGCTCCGGCGCCAATCGGGGCCGGTCGAGCGCGGAGGTGCGAGTGCGTGCGCAGCGTGATCAGCCAGCAGTGCGACGAACGGGTCAGGCCACCCCAACGGAACGTCGATTCCGCTCTTGTTCGAGGAGGCGATCGTCGCCGCGATGTCGGCGTCCTCGGCGCCGACGACGAGCATCTCGACGACGATCGGCGTGCCGTTGCTGATCTGTGCAATTCCGGTGCGGCGAGGATCCGCCGCCAGATCGATACCGCCGAAGACCATGGCATCAGACTAGCAATCCGGTCGTACCGTGGAGCGATGCTGCTTCCCGGAACTCGCCGTTAGCCTGGTGGGATGAGCGAGTTCCTTAAGCAGCGTTCGACGGCTCCGGAAGGGTTCTTCTCCGCCGAGGCGGCCGGTCTTCAGTGGCTCGCCGCACCGGGCGTAGTGCCCGTCGTCGCGGTGCTCGACCGCGGTGCGGACTTCGTTCTCCTCGAGCGGCTCGAATCGGTTGCGCCGGATGCGCAGGCGGCCTTCGTCTTCGGTCGTCGGCTCGCGCGCCTCCATGATGCCGGCGCCCCGGCGTTCGGCTGGGCTCCGGCCGAACAGTCGTGGTTCGGCCCCCTCGAATCCCCTTTCGAGGTAACGGCGCAGCCGGTGGCCTCCTTCTCCGATTTCTGGGTGAATCAGCGCCTGCGGCCGGTGGCAGCCGACATCGCGGACGAGCTCACGGACGACGAGAACGCCGCGATCGCCTCGGCGATCACAGCGGTGTCGACGGGTGTCTTCGACGGAATCGCCGGTGGCGACCCCGAGCCCCCATCCCGGGTCCATGGGGATCTGTGGTCGGGCAATCTCATGTGGACGCCGGACGGCGGCACGCTCATCGACCCGGCGGCTCACGGTGGTCACCGGCTCGAGGATCTGGCTCTGCTCGCCCTGTTCGGAACCCCGTTCCTCGCAGACATCTGCGCCGGTTACGAGGCCGCGCATCCGCTGCCCTCGGGGTGGCGTCGTGACCTCCCCGCGCACAGCTTCTTCGCCCTACTCGCTCACGTGAAGCTCTTCGGACGAGGCTTCCTCGGCCAGACCGTTGCGGCGGCTCGCGAGATCACGGCCCGGACTGCGGAACTGGGTGCGTGACGCTTGTCATCCGAGGAGCAGGAAGAGCAGACCGAGGATGATGAAGTAGAGCGAGTTCGGCAGTGCGAGCACCATGACCTTGATCGGGTCCACTTTGGTCTTGAGCGTCGCTCCGACAAGCCCGCAGACGACGAAAGCGGTGAGGCCGACCGGAGGAAGGTTCTGCGAAGCAGCTGCGATGTGACTCATTCCCACGGCGATGTTCGTCGGATCGATCCCTGCGTTCTCCAGGATCGGCGATGCGAATGGGACGACGATGGTCTGTGCCGCAGTCTGTGAACCGATGAGCATGCCGAGTATCATCAATGCGACCGTGCTGATGACGGCCACGCCTGAACTCGCAACGTTTTCAGCGAGACCTGCGACGGTGTCGACGGCCCCGCTCGCGTAGAAGCAGCCGACGAGGAACGCCGCGCACAGCTGGATGATCACCGTCTGACGGACGTTCTTCAGTCCTGTGCCGATCGTCCTGGCAGGGGCACGCCGAACCTCGGGGTAGAAGAAGGCGACAACTGTGGCGACGATGATCGCCAGGACCACAGGGAAGGCCAGCCCGTTGAGGATCGGCACGGTGGCCATCCATGCGGTCGCTTCGCGCACACCGGGGATCTCGGCGAAGATGTCGAATCCGATCGCTGTGCGCAGCAGCACGATGACGATGAGGACTCCCAAGGGAACCATGCTCGCCCAGCGCTCACGGATGAGCGTTCCGAGCTGTTGCAGTCGCGTGCCGTTCACCGCCTCGGTGAGCACGGTCCCGGATTCGGCCGCTCCATCGTTTGTATCGCCGGCCGACTCCATCTCCAATCGTTCCAGTCTGCGCCTGCTCACGAATCGAAACGACTCGAGGATCGCAAGGACCAGTCCGATCGTCACCGTGATGTATGAGATCAGTGTGACCGGGTCCGGGTCGGTGTCGACGAGCGACGCCTAGAGATAGACGGCTTGGCTGATCGGCGGCATGAGCGAACCGAGTGACGCCCCGAGGAGGATGATCATGCCGATCTGGACGGGAGACAGTTTCATCTGAGCCAACGAGTGGATGACGAGGAAACCGATGACCGTAGCCGCAGCGATCGCATCACCGAGCAGGGAACCGGCGAGCGTGAGAGTGACGAACGTGGCCGCGATGAGTCCCCTCGGGGACTTGCCGAAGACCAGCTGGAGGAACCGCATCGTCGTGTCCATCGCACCGATGCGCACCTGAGTCTCGGCGTAGATGCTGCCGAAGACGCTCAGTGCGATGACCCATGCGAGCTTGTCGACGCCTTCGACGGTGGCGGTGAGGTACTCCAATGGGGCCATGCCCGACAGAAGTGCCGCGGCCAGACCACCGCCGAGCAGTGCTGCAGGGATGTTCCCGCCGATGTAGGGGATCTTCTTGATGAGGGCGATGGCGAAGAGCACCGCCAGGGATCCGATGACGACGATCATGATGCCTGCTTCCTCGACGTGGGTGGAGATGTCGGTGCTTGCGCTTGCGAGAGCTCATCCGGATCCGGTGCCGCAAGCAAGGTGTTTCGGTCGGATCGGAGGTGCGGCAGATACTCCTGTGTGCTCTGCTCGCCTGTGACGAGATCCCGGACGATCAGCCCGGTGATCGGGGCAAGAGCGATGCCATCACCTTCGTGACCCGCCGCAGTGATCCACCCGTCGAGGCGGGAGTCTCGTGCGATGATCGGCAGCCCGTCTCCGGTGTACGGCCGCAGCCCTGTCATGGCCCGGATGATGCGCACGTTCCGCAGCGACGGCACGACTCGTGCCGCATGGGCGGCGATTCCGGCGAGCACGTCCCGAGGCGGATGCTTGTCGAAACCGGCGAATTCGCGACTGCCGCCGATGAGCAGCGTCCCCGAGGCGGTCTGACCCAAAGACAGGCCGATTCCGTACGGCGGTTGTTCGGCCCCCGGCATCGAAGCAAGATGTTTGGCGGCCACATACTGCGCACACAGCAGGTTGCCGGTGACCATCGGCGGCTGTGCCTCGGATATGAGAATGGTTCCTCGTCTCGGTCGGACAGGAGTCGCCACCCCGGCACGGTGACCCACGATTCCCGCGTACGGTCCTGCCGCGTTGATGACGAGTCCGGTGTCGATGCGACCGAGCGACGTCTCAACGCCGACGACACGATCACCTCGGCGGATGACCGTGCGGAACTCGCAGTGCCGTCGGACACGCGCCCCGCACCGCACCGCCGCGTCGATGAGGGCAGCGTTGAGTGCCAGTGGATTGACCTCTGCGTCCTCAGGACTGTAGCTGGCTCCGAGCACGTGGTCGGCGAGCGCGGGCTGGAGGGAACGCGCTTCGTCGCCGTCGAGGAGGTCGACGGCTATCCCGGCTCTGCGCTGTTCAGCGATGAAGCCCTGCATGAAGTCCATGTGGGCGTCGGATTCGATTGCGACCATGCCTCCGCCCGGGCTGAACTCGATGTCGGCATCGAGTTCTTCGCTCAGGGTTGAGTACAGACTTCGAGACTCCTTCGCCATGCGCATCGGCAGTCCCGGCCGCTTCGACTGGAGGAAGATCGCCTTGTCACATGATCCTGAGGCCCCTGCACCGGGAGCCGCAGAGTCGAGCACAGTCACAGCCGATCCAGCCTGCGCGAGCCGCCAGGCGATCGAGGCCCCGATCACTCCCCCGCCGACGACGACAGCTTCTGAGGTGGTCGCGTTCACGACCGCACCCCGAAATGTCGAGAGTCTCGCCAGAGCTCCGCCATGCGGCGCCGTCCCCGGGCGATCGTCGGTTTGAAGGTCAGAGGTGCAGCTGCGCGTGCCGTCTCGACCTCGGCTCGAGCGGAGGACAGCGCTGCGGAGTCGTCGCGCCCATCGATCGCTGCGGAAATCGCCGCTCCGGCAAGGGCACCCTGCGCGCGAGCCACCTCGGCGGATTCGACTCCGGTGACGTTGCCTGCAACGTAGAGGCCGTCGACGCTCGTCTGCATATTCGGTCCGTGCAAGGGCACCCGTCCGCCGAGCTCTGCAACGTCGACGAGGGCGCATCCGGATGTGAGGTCCTGCAGAGGATAGAGTCCGCCGCTGAGGCAGACAGTGTCAACGGCGACGGCGCGTTCACGACCGACCGGTCGACCATCTGCGTCGACCTGTGCGACTCGGATTCCCGTCACCTCGGACTCGCCGTCGATGCCGGTGACGCATTCGCGCAGGTGCAGCGGCATGCCGGATACCGTCATTCCACGACGAGGCCAGAGTCGAGCCACAAGCGCGGACACTCCTGGAATCGCCAACGCGCCCATCGCTGCTCCGAGGAGGCCCGACGGAGCCAGCCCGCGCAGGTGAGAGAGCCGACGCAGGACCGCCGAAGGGGCGTTCCCAGATATCTCGCCACTCGCGGAACTGCCGCGCTCGGCAGTGTCTGGTGGTGGAGGAGGCAGGTAGATGCCAGTCACGCCGTGGCCGGCGGCGGCGAGTTCGTCGACGATCGACAGCGACAGAGGATCGACTCCGATGACCGCGATGCGATCGCCGGGCACCACTCGGTGGATGTTGAGCATGCTCTGCACGGCCCCGACGGCGAGCACTCCCGGCAGAGTCCAGCCCGGCAGACCGAGGGTGCGCTCGGCTGCGCCCGTGGCGATGACGAGGTGATCGGCGGTGAGTGTGTCACCGCCAGTCAGTGCGAGCGAGAAGCGGGGAGT
This sequence comes from Brevibacterium ammoniilyticum, assembly GCF_038429965.1. NCBI lineage: Bacteria > Bacillati > Actinomycetota > Actinomycetes > Micrococcales > Brevibacteriaceae > Brevibacterium > Brevibacterium ammoniilyticum. The sequence continues at coordinate 130,959 of NZ_BAABNP010000001.1, read as the reverse complement.
CCCTTCCGGGTTCTCAAGCGATTCGATCGACCATACCTGTGTGCCCATCCTCAGGTTCACTCCGAGACGATCGGCCCGTTCCGACAACGCACGGGCGTGCTCGGCGCCGACGAACCAGGAACTGCCACGGCGATAGAGCTGTGCGCGAAGTCGGCCTCCGGCCACCGGTCCCTCGTCGAGGACGGTGACACTGGCCCGTACGGTTTCGGCAATGCGGGCGGCAGCGGCAAGACCGGCGGGGCCTGCCCCGACCACGGCGACATCGACGTGGCTCATCGCTCGTCCTCACCTGGACGCTGGTCGGAGGAGTCGCTCAGCGAGCGCCTGTGCGGGTCGGCAAGCGTCTCCACCGTCATTCCTGGGATCACAGGGGTAAGGCACGACCGCACATCGGTGACGGCACCGTTCGGTTCCACGACTGCCATGCGGCATTCGAAGCAGTGGCCGATCCCGCAGTACATGCCGCGCGGCGAACCCGTCCGACTGCGGCGCAGCACCTTCTGCCCGGCATCCCACAGGGCGACGGCCACGGTGTCTCCCTCGCGGGCAGTGATCGTGTGGCCGTCGACGACGAATTCCACCCTTCCGGCAGTCTCGGGCCCGAGCGCGGGGTGCTGGTCGAAGCGGGTCATTGGGCGTCTCCGTTGCGTTCGCCTGCGACCCGCGACGCACCATCAGAGGCGTGCGCAGCTATGTCGCTCAAGCTCACCGGACGCAGCACCGGGCTGCGGTCCAGGTATCCGTAAGCGTGCGATTCGAAGCAGCGATCGAGCAGCGGTCCGCAGATGCGCCCCTGACATACGCCCATGCCGATGCGCAGACGCCGTTTCGCCTCCGCGAGGTCGAGGGTTCCCGTCTCGTCGACGCAATCCTCCACCGCTTCGAGCGTGACGTCCTCACAGCGGCAGACGATGAATTCGGCGGTCATGCTCGGTCCTCCCCGACAGGCCACGACGACGGTGTCGCGCCTGCACTTGCCATTCAAACGCACGAGCGACCGTCTCGGGAGTGTGCACAGTGAGAGAGTTCCTCGAGTCCAGCTTCAGCTGTGCTCAATCTCGACGACGGTGAGCATGGGATCGTCGAAGGTGACTTCGAAGGCGGTGAGCGTCCACGTGAGGAAGTCGTGCGCAGCACGGTGGAAGGCAGCGAGAGCCGCGGCGAGGAGCGGGTTGTCGTCTGTGACTCGGTGAATGAGGTGGACCCGACGAAGTGCAGGGACGTCGTGGAGACGATAGAGGCGAATCGTGCGATCGATGCCGAGTGCGAGGATCGGAACGAGCGCGATTCCCAGGCCCTGGCCGACGAATCCGCGGATGACATCGAGATCGTCGCTGCGGTGGACGATGCGCGGGACAAATCCTGCGTGCTCGCCGAGGCGGGTGAGCAGTTCGTCCTGCACGCTTCCCTGGCTGCCGCACACCCATGACTCGTCAGCGAATTCTCGGATCGACTCTCTCATGCCCGAGGCTCCCTGAGCCTGGCCGAGGACGACCATCTCCTCCGAGAGAAGCGGCGTCACCACGAGTCCGTCGAGCGGCTGCTGCGACAGTCCGGTGTAGTCGTAGACGACGCCGAGATCAGCTTCGCCGGTTCGCACCGACTGCGCGATGTCGTCGTCGATCCCGGGTACGACGAGTGAGACCGCGGCATCGGGATGGGAGGCGACCATATTCGCGACTGCACGCGGGAGAAGTTGGGCGGCGGCACTGCCGACGGCTGTGCAGCGAAGTGCTCCGAGATCGGCGACGGAGAACGCCCTCATCGTGTCGGCGATGGACGCGAGGTCACCGAGCAGGTCGGCGCCGAGTTCGCACATCCTCGTCCCTGCTGCGGTGACGGTGACGCTGCGGGGGCCGCGTTCGAAGAGGGAGACGCCCAGAGCCTTCTCGAGGGCGGAGATCTGCTGCGAGATCGCCGAGGTGGTGTACCCGAGCTCCTTCGCCGCACCGCTGAGGGAACCGTGGTCGACGACTGCGCGCAGTACACGGACATGGAGGAGGTTGAGGTCTGACGGTCGTCCGGTCATCGGCCAGAGTCCTTCACAGTCTGCGAGGAAAGGTCGGGCCGACAATGGCGTTGTACGCGGCCGTCACTGCAGTGACGTAGTCGAAGACGGGCAGCCCGCAGTGCTGTCGAACTGCGGCGCTGAACGGCGCGAAGTTCGTGCATTCGAAGACGAAGGCGCGAATGTCCGGATGATCTGTGATGAGGTCGTCGACCGCTAAGCAGATCTCTTCCTCGAGTCGGTCGGGGTCGGCATGCGAGTCACCGTCGATGAAGACCTTCGGGAAGTCGGAGTTCTCACGGAAGCCGCCGATGCGCACGTCGAAGTCGTTCGGATCCCACCCAGCAGCCGTGAAATGAGCGGCATTGAGGTGCGGGCGCTGTGTGAGGATCCCGATTGCCGACCGGCGTCCGACCATGCTTGCAACGAGCGGAACTTGGATGAGCGCCGATGAGACGACGGGGACAGCGAGCTCATGCGCGAGCAGTGATTGGATTGCTGAAAGGTAGCCGCAACGGGTCCCGACGAGCACTGCGCCTTCGTCGACGAGGGCGCGTCCGGATGCCAGAAATGCTTCGACGAGCTCAGTCTCGGGCTCGACACCGATGACGTCCTTCGGCCCAGCACCGGCGACCACAGAGTAGAGCGCCGGAAAGTCCCAGGTCGCGTGATTGCCGACATCGCCGCGCAGGCGCGGGAATTGCGTTTCGAGCATGAGGAAGCCAACCGGTGGCCCCGTACCGTGCGGTGAACCGTAGACCGTGGCACCGCCGATCATCGTCGTCATCGCCGTTCAGCAGTCCTTCCTGCTCGGGCTGGTCGGGCTGCGTCGCCCTCTCTGAGGCCAACGATAGTCGAGACGACGGCCCGGTCCGATGATCGGACCGGGCCTGGACCGCCTCGGCGAGGTCCTCCTTACTTCAGCGAGATCTCCACGGGATCGGAGAAGATTCCGCCTTCGAAGGTGAGCCGGTCGGGGCTGACGTCCTTCGGGACGTCGAAGACGAGCACGCCTTCAGCGGTGTTGCCGGGGTTGATCTCCTCGAGGAAGAGGATCGAGTCCTCATCGGCGTAGAGACCCGCTTCCGAATCCGAGGAGTAGGTGTTGCCCTTGTCGTCGCCGAGCTTGATGTTGTCCTCGAAGAAGAGCTCCGGCGAGTTCTTCGTGTTCTTCACCGACAGCGAGACCTTGACGAACTGGCCTTGGGCCTTCGTGTTGAGGTACTCGTTGCCCACCGTCGAGACTCCGTCCTCGACTTTGTTCACGGTGATCTCCCACCCGTCGGCGTTGACGGCATCGCCCATGCCGTACTCGGCGGGAGCCTCCTTCTTCTCCTCCGCGGGCTTCTGCGCGGAGTCCTTGTCTTCCGCGGCCTTGTCCTCGGGCTTCTTCTCCTCGGCGGTTCCCGCTTCGCCGCCCTGGGAGTTCGTCGCCCCGGTGTCCTCGGTGTCGTTGCCACCGCCGCCGATGGCGTTGATCAGCCCGATGACGACGATGACGATGATGAGCCAGAACCACCAGCGCTTGTAGAGCGGCTTCTTCTGCTTCGGCGGCTTCTGTCCGTACGGCATGCCCTGGCCGCCGGGCGGCATCTGCCCTCCACCCGGATAGCCGGGAGCCGATCCGGCAGCCTGGTAGCCGGCCGGCTGGAACTGCGGGGCACCCGAACCGGTCGGTCCCGGTGCAGAGCCGGCCTGCGCGTTCGAATACGGGGAGGCGTACTGCGGCTGGAACGGCTGACCTTCCTGGCTGGGAGGCTGCCCTGGGGCCTGCTGGGGCCCGGGATTCTGGGGATGTCCGGGCTGATTCTGGGGATGTCCGGGCTGCTGAGGGTTCTGCGGATTCGACATGGTGCTCCTTGATCGGCGGGGCGAGGATTTTCTGACTCCCTCAGCCTCGGCGAATTCTCAGGATTGCGCGTCCGCCCATCGGATCGAATGCCCGAGCCGATCGGTTGAACTCGATCCACCCGATGGGTGGACTACGCGTGTCTGTGCCGCTGGTTACGATTCATCTGTGTCAGGTCACCCTTTTCCGCCGCCCGGGCCGAACCCGCAACCGCGCGGTCCGCAGCCCACTGGGCCCAGTGCGCAGCCGCCGCGCACCACCGCTGTGCCGGTCAACTGGGCAGCCGCACCCTCTCACGGCCCCCGACCCCAGAACGGCGCCGTCCCGCAGAATCGCGGACAGGTGCCTCCGGCCGTGACCGGTCCCCTTCCGCAGCGGTCGACCCATCCTGCCGAGGCGACCTCTGCCTCGGCGACTCCCGCGCGCACTCCGCGGCGTTCGGCTCCCCGGTGGCTGACGGTGACGGCGAGCATCCTCGTCGGCATCGTGCTCCTGGTCATCGGATTCCTCACCTCGATCATGGGTCTCGTCTCCAATCGGTGGGCGTTCACCGACGGCGTGGTCAGCGTCCTCGGCGTGCTCATGATCTTCCTGCTCGTGCCGATCTGGGCCACTGTCTTCGTCCGTCAGCGCTGGCCGTGGGTCCCCTTCCTCGCCGGCGCCGTCCTCGCCCTCGGATGGGGCGACTGCCTGCTCACGCTCATCGGCATGTTCCACCTCATCATCCGCGGATCCCGCCGCCACGCGATCATCGCCGCGGTCGCCGGTTCGGTGGTCACCCTCGGGTCGATCGTGCGTCTGTGCCTGGCGCCGACGGCACTCAACCCGTTCAGCATGTTCTTTATCTCCCCGGGCGTGCAGCCCGGCAACGGCACGCTGCCGGCTCCCCCGGAGGACACGGCACTTGCCGTCAACGTCATCACGATCATCGTCGGAGTCCTCTCTCTCGGCATCAGCCTCGGCTTCGGGGCCCTGCTGCGCCGCACCCGGCGGATGAAGACCGTCGAAGCCCGCGCTGATCTCGAAGCACAGCGCAGTGAGTCGCTCGCTGCCGAACTCGCCCGCCAGTCCGAGCGCGAACTCCTCGCCCGCGAGCTCCACGACACGCTCTCCCATCGGCTCTCGGTGATCTCCCTGCACAGCGGGGCGCTCGAGGTCGGCAGCAAGGGCGATGCCGAGGTCGCTTCCGCCGCCTCGGCGCTGCGACACGAAGCGCACGCCTCGCTCGAGGATCTGCGCCAACTCGTCGGCGGAGTCCGGGAGGGAACCTTGGCGGGCGGACCGCAGAAGGAGCAGTCCACTCCCCCAAGCCTTGCTTCGATGGCCTCGATCCCCCAGCTCATCGCCTCGGTGCAGGCGACCGGCACCATCGTGCGCCCGTCGATCATCATCCAGGACGTCGACAGCGCGTCGACGAGCTTCGACCGCGCGGTGTACCGCATCGTCCAGGAGTCCCTGACCAACGTCATCAAGCACGCCCCCGGAGCCCCGGTCACGCTCAGTGTCACCGTCGCCGCCGACCGCGGTGCCCACATCATCGTCGCCAATCCCGCACCGTCTGGCCGTTCGGGCGCCGAGGTGGTCGCCGGCGACGGCCTGCCGCCGCGCCCCCAGCACAGGCCGTCCGTGCGCGGCAGGCTCGACTCGGCGAACCTCGCCGCCACGGGGTCAGGCTCCGGCCTCGAAGGCATCCGCGAACGCGCTGCCATGCTCGAGGGCGAGGCGACCATCGGGGTGCGCGACGGGGACTTCGTCGTCGAGGTGACGCTGCCCCCGTTCACGCGCAAGGGCTGACCCCGAGCAGGACGTGGGTTCAGTCTCCGCCCTCGCGGAGTCGGAGCCGGTCGAGTCTGTGCCCTCCGGTAGGGTATCGACCATGACCGAGACCGCCGCTCCCATCCGTGTCATCGTCGTCGACGACGATCCGATGGTCGTCACCGGCATCAAGGGAATCCTTGCTCCGCACCCGAACATCGAGACGGTGGCTTCGGCATCGAGCGGCGAGGAGGCCCTCGACCAGGTGGCCCTGCACTTCCCCGACCTCGTGCTCATGGACATCCGGATGCCGGGAATCGGCGGGATCGAAGCGATCGCACGCCTCGTCAACAGTGTGCGGCCGCCGAAGGTCGTCGCCCTCACCAGCTTCGACACCGATGACTACCTGTTGCGTGCACTGCAGGCAGGAGCCGCTGGATTCCTCCTCAAAGACATCGGTCCGGTCGACCTCGCCGAGGCGATCGGCAGAGTCCACTCCGGCGAGCCGATCCTCTCCCCTCGTTCGCTCAAGCGTCTGATCAGCAAGACCACGTCGAGTCAGGATCAGCGTCAGCAGCGCGAAGCCGAGGAACTCCTCGCCGAGCTCACCGAACGTGAGCTGCAGATCGCGATCCGCGTCGCGCAGGGTCTGTCGAACCAGGAGATCGCCGATGCGATGTTCATGAGTCAGGCGACCGTGAAGACCCACCTCAACCGCATCAACGTCAAGCTCGACACGAACAACCGCGTGCACATCGCCGTCCTCGTCGAACGCGCCCGGATCTCGCAGACGGACGGCATGCGGGCCGCCGAGTAACAGCGCCGTTACTCGGGCGTTCTCGGCGACTCCCGATTCGGAGGCCACACGGTCACGACATCGCTCAGTTCGTCGCACGGTCGCTGATCTGCCGTGATTCTGCGTTCTCCGAATGCACCCTCCGACTGCGCGGTTCCGCTTCAGCAGCAGGATGGCCCACAGCCACCGCGATGATGCCCCCGACCGCGATCAGGGTCCAGACCGCGGCGATGAGGTACTGCCCGGACCCGGAGGAGAGCATCAGTGCGGATGCCATCACCGGCGACAGTCCAGCGCCGAGCGCCGCAGCGAGCTGATAGGCCACCGATGCCCCTGAGTACCTGACTTCGGGTGGGAAGAGCTCGGAGACGAATGCGGCGATCGGGCCGAAGAGCATTCCCTGAACCACCCCGTTGCCGACGATGATCGCTACCGCGAACGGACCGATCTCCGCGGTGACGAGCAGGAGTGTCAGCGGCAGCGCCAATACCGCTGCGATGATGTGGGCCCCGATGAGCGTTCGCCTCCGCCCGATCCTGTCGCTGAGTCTGGCGACAACGAGGGTGACGACGAATGCCGTAAGCGGGCCCAGCGCCTTCCAGTTGAGAACCTCCGAGCTGTCGGACGCTCCGGCGACAGCGAGTGACACTCCCCAGACCGATGTCAGGCCCTGGGTGACGTAGATCGTCAGGGTGGCGAACAGGCCGACCGCCACCTGCTTCTTGTACCGGGTGAGGACAGTGACCAGAGGGACCTTCCGCCGCTCGCTCTCGGCTTCGAGCTGCTGGAACGCGGGTGTCTCACTGACCCTGAGGCGGATGAACAGACCGACGACGATGAGGACCGCGGAGAACAGGAAGGGAAGACGCCAACCCCAGGTGAGGAATCCGTCACCGGTCAGCGCCGCTGTGAGGGAGAGGATGACGGTTGCCAGTGTCGCGCCAACGGGCCCGCCGGCATTGGCGAAGGTGGCGGCGAAGCTGCGACGGTTCCGCGGAGCATGTTCGAGGGCCATCAGCGCCGCGCCGCCCCATTCACCGCCGACGGACACTCCCTGGACGATGCGCAGGATGAAGAGACTGGCCGGCGCGAATGCCCCGATCATCGCGGTGGGCGGCATGGCCCCGATGAGCACAGTGACCCCGCCCATCATGACCATGGCGACGATGAGCGCCTTCTTCCGTCCGAACCGATCGCCGAAATGGCCGAAGATGATTCCACCCAGGGGTCTCGCGAGATATCCGGCGGCCAAGGTGCTGAACGAAGCCAGCAGCGAGAGTCCGGGACCCAGATCGGCGAAGTACAGCTGGGCGAAGACGATCGACGACGATGTCGCATAGAGCACGAAGTCGTAGAACTCGATTGCCGAGCCGACGAAGCTCGACGCCAGTACGCGTTTCATCTGCGGGGTACGCAGCGACGTCTGCAGACCCTCGGCATCGACATCGTGGTCGTTCCTGACAGCCATGATCAGCTCCTGCCGGTCGAGTCGGCGAGGGTGTCACAGGAGATCACGTCGAGATCATCGGCGACGATGAACTCACCGTCGAAGAGGCCGCGGCCATGAGACCAGCCTCCCGAGTCGGCCGCGCCCGGAATCACGTGATGGAGCACCAGAGTCTTCGCTCTGGCGAGGTTGCCGACCCTGATGGCACCGTCGAATGTCGTGTGCGACCGGTAGTGGTGATCGCGAGAGGCTCTGGACTCTTCGTCGGAGCGATGTTCGTACATCTCGTCAACCCAAGTGAAGTCGATCGCCTCGTGGAGGAGGACATCCGTGCCGGTGGCCAGACGGACGAGGTTGGCGGATTCGCGTGTGTCTCCAGATACCGTCACCGAACCCGATTCGCTGTCGAAGCGGAATGCGAAGGCCGGGGCGATCGGCGGGTGCTCGACGAGCACAGCAGTGACAGACACACGATCGTCTTCGAAGACGACGAATGGTTCCATGTCCGGGAATGGGTCCGTGGTCGGGTGGTAGCCGACCGAATCAGGAATCACGATGTCGCGCGGTGCGAAAAGCACATTCGGAGACGGTCGCAGGGAATCGAGCACTCGGTCGTTGATGTCAGTGGCGAACGTCGCGACGATCGAGTCGAACATCTCGGTGATTCCCGGAGTCGGATTTGCTGGGGCCACCGGTCGCGGGGCCACCGTGGCGCGCGGAGACACGGGAGGCAGCGCACCGCGCGGGCCCGGTCCGAGGATCGGCACGGGGTTGTCAGCGCGATAGCGCAGCTCGTGCATGCCGAACACCACAAGCGACGGAAGATCGACTGTGTGATCGGAGTGAAGGTGGGTGATGAACACCCCACCGAGGTCGGCGAGTTCGAGTTCTGCCTGCCGAATCCGGCGGCCGACACCGTGGCCTGCGTCGACGAGGTAGAACCGATCGCCGACGACGATCGCCGTGGAGATCCCCGTTCGGTCCCGCGGATTGTCCTTCATCCACCGCGGTCCCCCGGCAGTTCCCAAAGTGATGGCCTTCATCGTTGAATCGCCCATATTCTGGTGCACCCTTCTTGCTTCATTGCGTTCTCGGGGTTGACTCGACCAGTATTCCCGCGCACTATCAACAAGAAAATCAAAACATTCTCGTACCAGACATAGGCAGAATCAATGAAGGATCTCACCCTGCGTCAGATCGAGTACTTCCTCGCCATCCTCGACCGCGGCTCGGTCAGCGCCGCAGCCGAAGCGTGCAATGTGTCCCAAGCGACGATCTCAGCCTCGTTGAGCCAGCTGGAGAAACAACTCGACGTCACGCTGCTCACGCGTGGTCCCGCACGACGTGCGCGTCCGACTGCCGCTGGTCGGGACTTCGGCATCCGCGCTCGCGATATCGTCGCCTCAGTGACTGTCGCCGTCGAATCGATCGCCTCGCCGACTGCAGTCAAAGGTCCGTTGCGCATCGGCTTCATTCCCACCGCCGCGCCGCGAATCCTGCCCGGCTTCGCCGTCATGATCGACCGACGGTTCCCTGCTCTCGAGCTCACCTTCGTCGAAGCGCCGCCGGTGCGCTGTCAGCGCATGGTCCTCGATGGAGAGCTCGACATCGCGGTGCTGTACTACAGGCAGCTGCAGTTCGCGGGGCTCCACCGTCATGATCTCGCCGAGGCACGCCCTCATGCCCTCGTCTCCGCCGACCATCGACTTGCAGACCGACCGGAGATCGACCTCAGGGACCTGATGGACGACCCGTTCATCCTGCCTGATTCGCCGCCCACTGCAGAACTCCTCGTCGGTCAGATGAGGCACCTCGGTCATGACCCGGAAGTCCGTTGGCTCATTTCCGATGCCGAAACGATCCGCTCGATGGTCGCTCTCGGGCTCGGTGTCTCACTCGTCAACGCCGTCCCGCACCCGCAGACCAGGTCGTTCCACGGACTGCCCGTGCGCTACCGACCCCTGACCGGCCTCGAATTCACGAGCACAGTGATTGCCGTCACTGCGGAAGAGGCACGGATGTCGAACACTCTGGCTGCGGCGCTCACCGCGCTCAGAGATGCCGCCGAGGCGACCGACCCGACCCGCTGGAACGGGTGGACCGACGACCGCCTCGGCGACTCAGGGTTCGATCAGTAGTTCTCAGGAGGATCGCTTGCGGGGAACGATTCGTCGCCCCACTCCTCGACGAGCTCATCCTGGTGCTCGCGTTCCGCGGCCTGAGCGTCGAGCTCTTCGGCCGAGGGGCCGGTGGTCTCGGTGGGTTCGTCTGCGGGTTGGGTCGTCTCGGACATGTCTGCTGCCTCCATCGGTGACGGATGAGTGTGGTGACTCCATTTTGCCCGGTCAGACCGGATCTGGATACCGGCTGTCCGGGGGATGATCGGAAATCACCGGCACGCGGGCACCTCAGCCGTGGTGATCACCGCGTTCCCGCCGCTGAGCGAGACCGCGGTAGTGGCGGTTGCGCACGGCCAGCCATACGGCGCCGATGAGGGCGGCGAGCAGCGAACCGCAGAGCACGCCCACCTTGACGACCTGCGACCGGTCATCGCCCTCACCGAAGCTGAGTTCGCCGATGAGCAGGGAGACGGTGAAGCCTACTCCGGCCAGACATGCGACGCCGATGAGATCGACCCACTGCATCGTCCGATCGAGGGAGAAGCCCCGGACCCGGGTGATGAGGAAGGTCAGCAGCGTGATGCCGAGCGGCTTGCCGATTACGAGGCCGAGCATGATCCCGATCGCGATCGGGCTGCTCAGCGACTCCGCGAGCCCGGACAGTCCCCCGACGTCGACTCCGGCGGCGAAGAACGCGAAGATCGGCACCGCGATCACCGCAGACGGGATGCTCCAACGGTCGGCGAACTGGGCGGCAGGACCGTGCCCTTCGGTGCCGTGGATGCCGTCGTGACCATGGAAACCGCGCTGATCGTCAGCTGTCTTCGTTCCACCGAGGTGCTTGGCCGCAACCGGCACGGTGAAGCCGAGGAGGACGCCGGCGATCGTCGCATGGATGCCGGAGGCGTGGACGAGCGTCCACGTCGCGAACGCCAAGGGCAGGAGGATCCACCACGTATGGATGCCGCGCTGGACCGCGAATGCGAAGGCCAGCAGCGGCAGAAGCGCGAGCGCCAGCGGCAGCCACGCGAGATCGTCGGTGTAGAAGATCGCGATGATCGCGATCGCGAGCAGGTCATCGACGACGGCGAGGGTGAGGAGGAAGGTGCGCAGGGAGGCCGGCAGGAACTTCCCGACCATGGCGATGATCGCCACGGCGAAGGCGATGTCGGTGGCGGCCGGAATCGCCCAGCCGTTCAGCGCCCCGCCGCCCGAATCGAGGTTGACCAGCACGTAGAGCAGCGAGGGCACGGCGACTCCGCCGATCGCCGCGGCCACCGGAACGGCCGCCGTCTTCGGGTCGCGCAGCTTGCCGGCGACGAACTCCTCTTTGAGTTCGAGTCCGACGACGAAGAAGAAGATCGCGAGCAGGCCGTCCGAGGCCCAGCTGTTCACGGACAGGTTGAGTTTGAGCTCCTCGGGGCCGAACCGGAACGAGCGGAGGCTCTCATACCAGTCGGCCCACGGAGAGTTCGCGAGGATGAGAGCAGCGGCGGTCGCTGCCAGCAGGAGGATTCCGCCGACGGCATCGTGCTTGAGCACGGCGGCGATCCGATCGCGGAGGGGACGAGGAGAGACAGGAGTGTCAGGGGTGGCCGAAGACATCGGTGAAGTCGCTTTCGCAGAGGTGAGATGAGGACGCTGAGGCGTCGATCCACGCAAGCGTGGATCTGCGCGGTCAGCTGCGTGGCGGCGGGCAGCCGGCGATCTCACCATGGGCGTTCGTTCCCCAGGAACTCATCCACCCGTTCGTGCCGTTCGACAGAGTGGTCACCAGCTTCGACTTCGGGAACACGGCGTCGCGCACGGACTGCCGGAGCGTCGAGACTGAAGAAGGCACCCGCCAATTCTATCGAAGCTCACCTGGTCAGAGCCAATTCCCCGAGGTCGTCGACGAGGCCTGATGAGAGTTTCGCGCTCGTGCTAGCGTGCAGATCAGCGGCGTTGCCTGCCGCCCCTGCTGCCGACCGACTCCGGGAGAAGCCATGACCGTCTCGACCGCCGACCTCTGGGACGAACGCGGCCCCGAGCTCTACTCGATCGCCCTGAACTTCACCGATTTCGGCGACAAGGTCGCGTTCTCGGGTCCGGCCCGAACGGTTCGCTGCTTCGAGGACAACGCCTTGGTCAGGTCCGTGCTCTCGGAACCGGGCGACGGCTGCGTCCTCGTCATCGACGGCGGCGGTTCGATCGCCACGGCGCTCATGGGCGACATGATCGCCGAACTCGCCCTGGGCAACGGCTGGGTCGGCGTGGTCATCAACGGCGCCGTCCGCGACCGGGAGGTGCTTGCGACCCTCGACCTCGGAGTCAAGGCACTGGCGAGCAACCCGCGCAAGAGCGGCAAGACCGGCGAGGGTGAACGCGACGTCGTCGTCGAGTTCGGCGGCGCGACGATCCGACCCGGTGCGATGGTCTTCGCCGACGCCGACGGAGTCGTCGTCGAACAATAAGGCCCAACGGACGGCGCCAGGTCGACACCCGCTCCTCCATCTTCTTAAGGGGTCCCCCACCGGAATGACCCCTTGACCCCTGAAACATCCTATGTTTAGACTCGAGTCAACGAACGTGACCGAGTTTCTGGACGATCTGTCCGCGGATGAACCGTTCAGACATCCGATCACAACACTGCAGTTGTGTGAAAGGGCGCAATGTCTGAGATTTCCGAGATCGACGTCGTCGACCTGCGATTCCCCACCTCGGCGAGCCTCGACGGCTCCGACGCGATGAACCCCGACCCGGACTACTCCGCGGCCTACCTCATCATCGGCACCGACGCCGACGACGACCTCGAAGGCCACGGGTTCGTCTTCACGATCGGCCGCGGCAACGACATCGAGACCGAAGCCGTGCGCGTCATCGCCACGACCCTCATCGGCCGAAACGTCGAAGCGATCCTCGACGACATGGGCGGCTTCTGGCGCGAACTCGTCCACGACTCACAGCTGCGCTGGCTCGGCCCCGAGAAGGGAGTGAGCCACATGGCGATCGGCGCGATCGTCAACGCGATGTGGGACCTCAAAGCCAAACGCGCCGGGCTGCCCCTGTGGGAGCTGCTCTCCGCCCTCAGCCGCGCCGAGATCCTCGACCTCATCGACTTCCGCTACCTCAGCGACTTCATGACCCGCGAGGACGCCCTGGCGATCCTCGAACGCGCCGCACCGGGCAGGGCCGAACGCATCGCACAGCTGCGCGAGTCCGGCTACATGGCGTATACGACCACACCCGGCTGGCTCGGCTACTCCGACGAGAAGCTCGCCCGCCTGTGCCGAGAGGCCATCGACGAGGGCTTCGACCAGATCAAGCTCAAGGTCGGAGCCGACCGCGACGACGACATCCGCCGCCTTAGCATCGCCCGCGAGATCTGCGGACCCGGCTTCCCCATCGCCATCGACGCCAACCAGCACTGGGACTCCGCCGAGGCGATCGACTGGATCGGCGACCTCGCCCGGTTCGACCTCCGCTGGGTCGAGGAACCCACCTCACCCGACGACATCCTCGCCCACGCGGCCATCCAGCGGGGTATCGACCCGATCCCCGTCGCCACCGGCGAACACTGCCAGAACCGCATCGTCTTCAAGCAGATGCTCCAAGCCGACGCCCTACGCGTCATGCAGATCGACGCCACGCGTGTGGCCGGAGTCAACGAGAACATCGCCAACCTCCTCCTCGCCGCCCATGCCGGCGTGCCCGTGTGCCCGCACGCCGGCGGAGTGGGATTGTGCGAACTCGTCCAGCACCTGTCGATGTTCGACTTCGTCGCGGTCTCGGCGACGATGGACGAACGCTGCATCGAGTTCGTCGACCACCTCCACGAGCACTTCGTCACCCCTGTCGACGTCCACGACGGCCGTTACTGGCCGCCCACGGCACCCGGCGCCGGTGCCGAGATCCACCGTGGGACGCTCACCGACTTCGCGTTCCCCGACGGACCCGAATGGCGAGCGCGGGAGACCGTCGCCGCCACCGCCTGACCACACCCCCTACCGGTGCCGCCGACCAGCGGCGCCGGCACCGGTGCGCCGGACGCTTCTGCGAAGCGTCCACACAAGAGTCATGATCATTCCAACCACCCTCGTCAGAATCAGGATCGACGACGTGACCAACCGAACCGCCACCGACACCCCACAGGGCCGCAACCACGACACCGAACCCATCCCGCGCAAGATCATCCTCATCGCCGTCCTCGCCGGATTCTCCGGCCTCCTCTACGGCTACGACTCCGGCGCGATCTCCGGTGCCCTCCCGCTGCTCACCGAGCAGATGGGCCTCAACGCCTCCCAGCAGGGGCTCATCACCTCCCTCCTCCTGTGGGGCGCACTGCCCTCGATCATCGGGGCCACACTCGCCGCCCGCCGATTCGACCGCCGCCACCTCCTCATCGTCGCCGCCGTCATCTTCTTCATCGGCTCGCTCGCGTGCGCCTTCGCCCCCACTCCCGAGGTCCTCGGCATCGCCCGCTTCTTCCTCGGCCTCGGCGTCGGAATCGCGAACATGTTCGGCCTCATCTACCTCTCGGAGCTCTCCCCCACCCGCATCCGCGGTCTGCTCACCGGCCTCTACCAGCTCGCCGTCAACTTCGGCATCCTCGCCGCCTACATCGTCGGCGACGCCTTCCAGGCCTCGGGCCTGTGGCAGTGGATCCTCGGCATCGGCGCGATCCCAGCCGCCGTGTTCTTCGTCGGCATGCTCCTCTCCCCCGCCAGCCCGCGCTGGCTGATCACCCGCGGCCGCGACGACGACGCCCTGAGAGTGCTTGACTCCCTGCGCGGAACCACGGAGATCGCCCGCCTCGAATTCGACGACATCAAGTCGAGCCTCGCCCAGCAGGACCACGGTCTGCGCGGACTGACGACCTCGGCCCGCCGCCCGATGATCGTCCTCCTCATCCTCACGTTCTTCCAGGTCTTCACCGGCATCAACGCCGTCGTCTACTACGCGCCGATCATCTTCGCCCAGTCGGGCATGGGCGATCGCGCCGGCAGCTACGCGAACTACGGGGTGGGCCTCGCGCTCGTCATCTCCACGGCCATCGCCCTGCCCATCATCGACCGCCTCGGCCGAGTCCGCCTGCTCGCGCTCTCGATGGCCGGCCAGACCGTGACGATGCTCGTCCTCTGGCTGCTGCCCGACGCCGGATGGATCAGCATCGCCGCCGTCTTCGCCTACACCTTCGCCTTCGGCATCGGCATGGGACCGGTCTTCTGGCTCCTCGTCCCCGAAGTCCTGCCCCTGTCCGTACGCGCGATCGGCACCGGCGTCGTCACCTTCGTCCAGTACCTCTTCAACGCCACATTCGCGTGGGCCTTCCCCGTCGCCCTCGACGCCATCGGCCCCCTCGTCTTCCTCCTCTTCGCCCTGCTCTCCGCGGCAGCCCTGTGGTTCGTCCTCACCCGCATACCGGAGACGTCCGGACGGTCCTTGGAGGAGATCGAAGCATACTGGAGGACGACGGGATCACGGTCACCGGCGCCCGCCTCGGCGACCGAGAAGAACTGACCCCGCCCCCGGACAGAGGAGAGCCCATGCTCACCACCCCGATCACCCATCCCGAACTCCTCGCGGCCCTGGCCCGGTGCGGTCACGGAACGAAGATCCTCCTCGCCGACGGCAACTACCCCCACCTCACCGGGGTGCCCGCCGGCACCACCCGCATCGCCCTCAACGTCACCCCCGGCCTCCTCACCGTCAATCAGATCCTCACGCCGCTGGCCGAGACCGTCCCGATCGAGTCCTGCGAGTTCATGCTCACCGCCGAGGCCGGCACCGCCCCCGCCGTGACCGGCTACGCCGAGGCGCTGCCCGACGTCCCCTTCACCGGGCACGAGCGCTTCGCGTTCTACGACATCGCCCGCACCCGCGATGTCGGCCTCATCATCGCCACCGGAGACCAACGCCAGTACGCGAACCTCCTCATCACCGTCGGGGTCGTCGTGCCATGACGGAGATCATCGACTCCCACCTGCACCTGTGGGACCGCGACCGCTTCGACTACCCGTGGATGCAGCGTCTGCCGTCCCTGCCGTCTGTCAGCCTGCCGGAGCAGCAAGCGACGACCGCCACCGGCGCGATCGTCATCGAGGCCGGGACCGTCCCGGATCAGGCCCTCGCCGAGGTGGAATGGCTGAGCGGTCTCGCGGAGGCGTCCCCGCTCATCCGCGGCATCGTCGCCGCTGTTGACTTCACCGACCCCCACCTCGCCGAGGCGCTCGACCGTCTCCGCGCCCGCCCCCTCGTCGTCGGGGTGCGGGACAACTTCGAAGGCCGGGAGGCGGGCGACCTCGCCGTCGGTTCCTCGTCCACGGCCGACGCGCTGCTCGCCGGCGCTCTCGCCGCACTGGACGCAGGTCTGACCGTCGATCTCTGCGTGCGGGCCGCACAGCTTGACGTACTCGACGGGTTCGTCAGCGCCCTCGTCGACGTTCGCGGCACCGCCGACGGTCTCGTCCTCGACCACCTCGGCAAACCCCTGCCCGACGATCCGAGCTTCTCCCGCTCGGACTGGGTGGAGGCGATGACCGCGCTCGCCGCACACCCCGGCCTGCACGTGAAGTTCTCCGGCCTCCCCGGCCAGATCCCCGGCCCGGTCAGCGCTCACCGTGCCTATGAGCTCGCCGCCGACTACATCGGCGACGTCGTCTCCGCGTTCGGTCCCGGACGCACGATGTACGGCTCCGACCACCCCGTCTCGACCACCGGGCACGGACTCACCGCGAAGGCGTGGGCCGACGCGGTCGACACCGCCGTGCGGACCGTCCTCGACGACTCCGACACCGCGGCCGTCATGGGCGGAACCGCTGCGAACTTCTATCCCACGAGGAGGAACGGATGCCCCTGAAGAACCCCGTCGTAAAGCGCCTGCACGACATGCGCACTCTCGGATTCGGAGGCGCCCCGATCGGCAACCTCTACCGGCAGATCGACGACGACACCGCGCACGCGGCCGTCGAGGAGGCGTGGACGCTGGGAATCCGGTACTTCGACACCGCACCCCACTACGGTCTCGGTCTCAGTGAGCGCCGCCTCGGCGGGGTGCTCCGGGACAAGCCCCGCGACGAGTTCCTCCTCTCGACGAAGGTCGGCAGGCTCATCCGACCGGCCGAGGATCCGCAGGAATGGGACGACGAGGGCTTCGCCGTGCCCGGGGACCGTATGCGCGTGCGCGACTACTCCCCCGCCGGGGTGCGACGGTCGATCGAGGAATCTCTCGAGCGCCTCGGCGTGGACCGGCTCGACATCGTCTACATCCACGACCCCGACGACCACTGGACGGAGGCCCTCGAGGGGGCCGTGCCCGAACTCAACCGGCTCCGCGACGAAGGGGTGATCGGCGCGTGGGGTGCGGGCATGAACCAGGCGGAGATGCTCACCCGCTTCGTGCGGGAGACCGACATCGACGTCGTCATGCAGGCCGGCCGCTACACGCTGCTCGAACAGGGCGGACGCGAGGAACTCATCCCCGAATGCGCCGCCCGCGGTGTCGGCGTCGTCAACGTCGGAGTGTTCAACTCCGGGATCCTGGCCAATCCCGACCCCAGGTCGCAGGCGAAGTACAACTACGACGACGCCCCGCCCGCCGTCCTCGAGAAGGCCGAGAGACTCGCCGCACTGGCCGACGCGAACGGAACGACCCTGCCGGCGGCCGCCCTCCAGTTCAGTCTCCGCGACCCGGCGATCACGAACGTCACCTTGGGGATGCGCACCGCCGACCAGGTCAGGCGCGACGTCGAACTCCTCAGGCAGCCCGTGCCGGAGTCCTTCTGGACCGCGGCCGTGGGGCAGGGACTCATCGCCGTCGACCCACAGACCCTGAGCGCCTGACCAGCCCGACGACTGCCGACGCCGGACGACTGCCGGAACCCGACAACCACCAGCACCCGACAACCCCGATACTGACGAGGAGATGCCCTTGAGACTCATGCGAATCGGTGCCCGCGATGCCGAGACCCCCGTGCTCGAGGTCGGAGACACGCACTTCGACCTCTCAGCCGTCGTCGACGACATCGACCCGGGATTCTGGGCCGACGGTCCCGCCCGGATCACCGCGGCACACGAGGCCGGCACCCTGCCGGAGATCGACATCGCAGGACAGCGGATCGGGGCACCCATCACCCGACCCGCCTCGGTGATCTGCATCGGACAGAACTACGCCGCCCACGCCGCGGAATCCGGTTCCCCCGCCCCGACCCAGCCGATCATCTTCCTCAAGACGCCGAACACGATCACCGGCCCCTTCGACGACATCGGCATCCCGCCGCGTGCGGCAACCTTCGACTGGGAGGTCGAACTCGGCGTCGTCATCGGCGCTCAGGCGGCCTACCTGGAGAGTCCCGAGGCCGCCCGTGCGGTCATCGGCGGCTATCTCGTCGCCAACGACCTCTCCGAACGCGACTACCAGACGACGCATTCGGGCGGACAGTGGTCGAAGGGCAAGGTCGTCAAGGACTCGATGCCGCTGGGGCCCTATCTCGTCACGGCCGATGCCATCGACACCCGCGATCTGCGACTGCGCAGCTGGGTCAACGGCGACCCCCGGCAGGATTCGACGACGGCGGACATGATCTTCCCCGTCGACGACCTCGTCTGGCGGCTGAGCCAGTACATGCAGCTCGAACCCGGGGACGTCATCTCCACCGGCACCCCGCAGGGTGTGGCCCTCTCCGGGCGGTTCCCCTACCTGCAGCCCGGTGACGTCTCCGAGGTCGAGATCACCGGCCTCGGGCGGCAGCGCCAGGCCTACTTCCGCGTCGACGCCCCGGCCGGCACCGGCGCCGACCTCCTGCTCAGCTGAGCCGAGCTGACCAGGCCCGATCCACCCATCCCTCCGACACGAAAGCCGACATCATGAATGCAGAGTTCTCCGGCCTCACCGCCATCGTCACGGGAGGAGCCTCGGGCATCGGCCGCGCCGTCGCCGAGCTCCTCCTCGAAGGAGGCGCGAACGTCGCCGTCCTCGACCTCAACCCGACCGACGCACCCGAGCAGGCGCTCGGTCTGCGCTGCGACGTCTCCGATCGGGCCTCCGTCGATGCCGCCGTCGAGGCGGCCGCGCAGGAATACGGCGGCATCGACATCGTCATCAACAACGCCGGCATCGGCGCCCAGGGCCAGGTCGATGCCAACGACGACGACGAATGGGACCGCGTGCTCAGCGTCAACGTCGTCTCCGTCGCCCGGGTCACCGCGGCCGCCCTGCCTCACCTGCGCAGGTCCGACCATGCCGCCGTCGTCAACACCTCCTCGGTGGCGGCGACCGCAGGACTGCCCGACCGGGTCCTCTACTCGGCGACGAAGGGCGCGATCTACTCGATGACCCTGGCCATGGCCGCCGACCACGTCCGGGAGGGCATCCGCGTCAACGCCGTGTGCCCGGGCACCGCGAACACCCCGTGGGTGATGAAGGGGCTCATGGCCAAGGCGGAGGATCCCGCGGAGGAGCTGCGCCAGCTCAATGCGCGGCAGCCGCATGGTCGGCTCGTCGAACCCGCCGAGGTGGCGCGCACGATCGTCTTCCTCGCCAGTCCGCTGCAGGGTTCGACGACGGGCACGGCCCTGGCAGTCGACGGCGGGATGCAGGGTCTGCGGCTGCGCCCCCAGTGAGCCGCTCGCCGAGGTGGGGGCGCTAGACCTCGTCGCCTGCCTCGGCGGGGTCGCGGGTTGGGTTGCCCCCACGGAGGTCGTCGGTTGGGTCGCTCCCGCCGAGGTCGTCGTCGGTGGCGACGTCGACGTGGTCGACCCAGCGTTGGACGCCGGAGACGTGGAGGACCATGATCGACTGCGCGAGACGCGCGTCCCCGGCGGCGAGGGCATCGATGATGCGCCGATGCTCGTCGAGGGTGCGCTCGACGGCACCCACTTCGGTCATCCCGCGCCACGTCCGTGCCCGCGTCGTCTTCACCGACACCGCCTCGAGCATCGCGGCGAGGTAGTCGTTGCCGGCGTAGCCGGCGATCGTCGAATGGAACTCGAAGTCGTGGGCGACGAGTGATTCGACCGACTCCGGGTCGGTGTCGCTGATCGTCTGCCGCAACTGCGCGAGCCCGTCCTCGTCGATGCGTTCGGCCGCCCGGTAGGCGGTCTCGGCTTCGAAGATCCGCCGCACCTCGAGGATCTCACGCAGCGACCCGGAGGCGTGGACGTCGACGAGGAAGGACACCGCCTCGGTGAGGTCGACTGCCGACAGCGAGGTGACATACGTGCCCGAGCCGCGCCGGACGTCGAGGACGTTGATGAAGTCGAGGGCCTTGACGGCCTCGCGCAGGGAGTTGCGCGAGAGGCCGAGACGCTCGGCGAGTTCACCCTCCGGCGGAAGCCGGTCTCCGGGCTTGAGTTCGCCGGAGACGATGAGGTCCTTGATCTTGTCGAGCGCGTCGTCCGTCAGTGCCATGGCCCCAACCTAATACACAACCGGTGCTGTCCGGCCCCGCGCCTCACTCGTAGAGGAGCTCGGCGATCTTCGGGTCGTCGATGTTGGACTTGTCGTACCAGTAGAAGCTCGTCGGGATCTGCTTCTCCAGCTGCTTGCCGTCGATCGCGTCGACCGCGGCCTGAACGGTCTTCCCGCCGATGTCGAGCGGGCTCTGAGTGACCGCGCCGAGCATCGAACCATCCCTGATCGCATCGGTCTGAGCCTTGCCGGAGTCGAAGCCGACGACGGTGACGTCGGTGTTCCCCAGTTCCTTGACACCCTGGACGACGCCGATCGCCGCGCCTTCGTTCGTGCCGTAGAGACCGGCGAGGTCCTTGTTCGCCTGGAGCATCGCCTTCGTCGCGTCCGCGGACTTCGCCTGGTCCCCGTCGGCGTTCTGCTCGGCGACGATCTCGATGCCGGGCTCGTTGGCCTTGAGGTAGTCGACGAAACCGTCGCGACGGTCGACACCGGTCTGCGCGGTCTCCGAATGCGTGACGATGCCGACTTTGCCCTTGCCGCCGAGCGCCTCGGCGAGCTTCTTGGCATCCTCGGCCGCTGCCGCCTTGTTGTCGGTGGCCACCGTGGTCAGCGGGATGTCGCTGTCGACACCGGAGTCGAAGGCGATGACGGGGATGTCACTCGACTGCGCCTGCTGGAGCAGCGGGATGACGGCCTTGCTGTCCAAGGCTGCGATGGCGACGGCATCGGGCTGCTTGTCCAAGGCCCCCTGCAGCTGGGTGACCTGTTGTTCGACGTCGGTCTCGCTGTCGGGGCCTTCGAAGGTGACGGTGACTCCGAGTTCCTTCGCCTTCGCCTCGGCGCCCTTCTTCACGGTCTGCCAGAACTGGTGCTGGTAGCCCTTGGAGATGATGGCGATCGTCTTCTGATCGTCTCCGCCCCCTCCGGAGCCGCCGGAGCCGCAGCCTGTGGCGATGAGGGCGGCGGCGGAGACCGCCGCGAGCGTGGTGAGCAGCTTGGTGGACCTCATGGTGTTCTCCTTCGAATCGGTTGAGGCAGTGGTCGTTGAGGCAGGTGGAATCGAGGGTGCTGGTCTATCCCGTGGCGCCGGTCGACGAGTTCTTCTTCCGCACGATGTCGAGGTAGACGGCGAGGAGGACGACGACGCCGATGGCGACCTGCTGCCATTCCTGGGCGACGCCGGCCATGCGCAGGCCGTTGTCGAGCACGGCCATGATGAGGGCGCCGATGACGGTGCCGATCATGGAGCCGCGGCCCCCGGCCAGGGACGTGCCGCCGATGATGACCGCGGCGATCGCCTGGAGTTCGATGCCGGCACCACCGGTGGGCTGGGCCGAGCTCAGCCGTGAGGCCGCGAGCACCCCGGCGAGGCCGACGAAGAGTCCGCAGAGGACGTAGACGGAAATCAGCCATGCCCGGACGTTGACCCCTGACAGGCGCGTCGCCTTCTCGTTCGAGCCGATCGCGAACGCGGTCCGGCCGATGAGCGTGCGCTGGAGGATGACGACGGAGACGACGATGAGGACGAGGAAGAGCACCGTGCCCAGCGGCAGGCGCATCCCCGGCAGAAGCGAGGCATTCATGATCGCCCCGAAGTCCGGGGTGTCGGTGAAGTAGATCGGCTTGGTGCCGCTGATGACGAGGGAGAGTCCCTGGGTGACCATCATCATGCCCAGGGTGGCGATGAACGACGGCAGCCCGAGGACGGCGACGTTGAACCCGTTGATCAGCCCGATGAGACCCCCGAACCCGATCGTCAGGGCGATGCCGAGAGGCAGCGGCAGGCCCATGTTCGTGATGAACACCCCGGCCATGACACCGCAGAGGATCATGCCCGTGCCCACGGAGAGGTCGATGCCGCCGGTGATGATGATGAAGGTGACGCCGAGGGCGAGCAGACCCACCGTCGTCACCGTGGTGAGGATCGTCGAGAGGTTGGTCAGGGTGAGGAACGAGTCGGGGTTGATGATCGCGAAGACGATGACGATGATGACGAGGCTGGCGACGGCGAGCAGCTGCTGGAGAGAATTGCGCCAGCGGCTGCGCGTGCCCGCAGGACGCTGAGTCGTCATCGGTCCGGTCGACTGCGGCGGGGCGGCGGAGGCGAGTTCGGCATTCATTCAGGCGACGATTCCCATCGATTCGGTGTATCGGGTGGCGAGCTCCATGATCGAGTCCTGTGTTGCCTCGGCGGCGTCGAGGATGCCGGTGAGCCGGCCTTCGGAGAGGACTGCGATGCGGTGCGAGAGCAGGAGGACTTCGGGCAGTTCGGAGGAGATGACGATGATCGACTTGCCCTCGCAGCTCAGCTGCCGGAGCAGCGCGTAGATCTCCGCCTTCGCCCCGACGTCGATGCCGCGGGTGGGTTCGTCGAAGATGAAGATGTCGCAGTCCTTGACGAGCCACTTGGCGATCGCGACCTTCTGCTGGTTGCCTCCGGAGAGCTTCTCGAGGATCTGGGTGATCGACGGCGTCCTGATCCTCAGGGTCGACACGGACTCCCGAGCGGCGGCGTCGATGCGGCCCTCGTCGGTGAACCCGAAGCGGCTGAGCCTGCGCAGGCTCGGCAGGGCGATGTTGTCGCGCACGGACTGACCGGTGAGGACACCGAGCTGCTTGCGGTCTTCGGAGAGGTAGCAGATTCCCAGCTTGGCCGCGGCCGCAGGGTTGGGGATCCTCACCCTCCGTCCCCCGAGGAGGATCTCGCCCGAGGTGAGCGGGTCGGCGCCGATGATCGCCCGCGCCGTCTCGGTGCGTCCCGCGCCCATGAGACCGGCGAGGCCGAGGATCTCCCCGCGGCGCAGGCCGAAGCCGATGCCTTTGAGCGTCGACTTCGTCGTAAGGTTCCGGACTTCGAGGACCACCTCGCCCGAGCCCTGGTACGCCGGGGCCTCGCTGACGGCGTCGAGCTCGCGTCCGACCATCATCCGGATGACCTCGGGCATCTCAGTCGTCGCGGTCGGCACGGTGCCGATCTTCTCGCCGTCGCGGATGACGGTGATGCGCTGGGTGATCGCCTTGAGTTCGGGCATGCGATGGGAGATGTAGATGACGCCGGTGGCGGGAGTGACGAAACGGCGGATGAGGCCGTGGAGGATCTCGACCTCCTCGTCGTTGAGCGCCGCCGTCGGTTCGTCCATGATGAGGATGCGGGCGTCCTGGTTGAGCGCTTTCGCGATCTCGACCATCTGCTGGGCGGCGACCGTGAGGCGCCCGACGACAGCCTTGGGATCGAGCGCGAGTCCGAGGCGGTCGAGGAGGGCGGCGGCATCGGCGTTGAGGCGACGTTCGTTGATGAACGGACCCACCCGCGGTTCCCGGCCGAGGTAGATGTTCTGGGCGACGGTGAGGTCGTCGACGAGGTTGAACTCCTGGTGGATGATCGCGATGCCGAGGCGTTCGGCCTCCGTTGTCGACCCGATGCGCACCGGTCTGCCGTCGATGCGGAACTCACCGGTGTCGGGCGTGTAGACACCCGAGAGCAGCTTCATCAGCGTCGACTTCCCCGCCCCGTTCTCCCCGACGAGACCGAGGACCTCGCCGGGATACAAGTCGAGGTCGACGTCGGAGAGGGCGCGCACTCCGGGAAACGACTTCCCGGCGCCCCGGATGTCGAGCAGCGGCGTTGACATCTGACGGTTACTCCTCATTGAAAACCTAAGACATCCTATGTCTGTTCTTCAGACTAGATGCCTCGGGCGTCAATGACAAGCACTGATCCGGAGTTTTTCCGCTATGACGCGGAGATTTCACTCAATACATTGGATGACTTGCCGGAATGCCGCTACCCCGTCGCGACACCGAACATCAGACCGATGAGATAGGTCGCGATCATCGTCAGGGTGCCCATGACGACGTTGCGGATGATCGCGGGCCGCCTCGGCGACTTGCCGAGGGTGGCACTGATCCACCCGGTGAGGAAGAGACCGACGACGACGGCCGCGGCCGCCACCCACACCCGGTGCGGGCCGACGGGCAGGAGGATGAGGGCGAGCGGGATGAGGGCGCCGGCGGTGAAGGAGACGAACGATGAGAGGGCCGCCGCCCACGGGCTCGTGAACTCCCTGGGGTCGATGCCGAGTTCGACCTCGGCGTGGGCGCCGAGCGCATCGCGCTTCGTCAGCTCCTTCGCGACCTGCTCTGCGAGCTCGGCAGACAGTCCCTTGTCACGGTAGAAGCCGGCGAGCTCCGCGAGCTCGGCGTCGGGCATCTCATCGAGCTCCCACTTCTCCTTGGCGATGAGGGCCCTCTCCGTGTCGCGCTGCGTGCTCACCGACACGTACTCGCCGCCGGCCATCGAGAAGGCACCGGCGACGAGGGCCGCGATGCCGGCCGTGGCGATGGCGGCGATATTGTTCGGGGTCGCCGCGGCCACGCCGATGACGACGCCGGCGGTCGAGACGATGCCGTCGTTGGCGCCGAGCACACCGGCTCGCAGCCAGTTGAGCTTCTGACCGGTGCCGCGATCATGGGGTTCATGGGGATGTGACTGCTGTGCTGTCATGACCACATCATGTCCCCGCAGGCGACCGGGGGCAAGCATGCGCAGGCTCCCCTGAGCGGGCGCCGCAACGACGCGTATAATTGATTCTTCAACCACTGGCGGTGTTGCGCCTTTGCGGCCGCACCCATTCACACGAGGACGCCGATGACCACCCCTGTCTCCGAAACCGCGATCAGTCCGCAGGCCGGCATGGATGCCGTGACGCTGCGCGTCGGCGACCTCGAACTCATGACCGGCTACTACGCCGATGCTCTCGCCCTCGAACCGCTCGAGGAGGCTGCCCGCGGACGCGAGGTCCACCGCGTGCTCGGCCGCGCCGGCACGCCGATGGTCAAGTTCGTCTCCACCCCCGGCCTGCCCGCAGGTTCTCGCCGGCAGGCCGGTCTCTTCCACACCGCGTTCCTCTTCGAGACCGAGGAGTCCCTGGCCGCGACGGTCGCCCATGCCGCGGCGAACACGAAAAGCCGATTCCTCGCCTCCCAGGACCACCTCGTCAGTCAGGCCTTCTACTTCTCCGACCCCGAGGGCAACGGCATCGAACTCTACGTCGACCGTGCCCGTTCGCAGTGGGGCCGCACCCCGGACGGCGAGATCGCAATGGATTCGATCGCCTTCGACCCCGACGCCTTCCTCTCCCGGCATCTCGAGTCAGGGGCCCTCGATCACACTGCGCAGCTGCCGGGCGTCGTCGGCCATGTCCACCTTCAGGTCGGCGACCTCGAGCGGGCTCGGCATTTCTACGTCGGGGCCATCGGCTTCGAGACGACGCACACCGCGATGCGCGGGGCGATCTTCGCCTCCGCCGGCGGCTACCACCACCACGTGGCGATGAATACGTGGAACAGCCTCGGCGCGGGACCACGGGCGGCGAGCCTCGGGCTCGGTGACCTCGCGATCACCGTGCCCGGGCGCGAGGACCTCGATGCGCTCATCGCCCGCCTGACCTCCCGGTCGCTGACCTTCGCCGACGACGGCCGCACCGTGCGCCTCAACGATCCATGGGGCACACAGGTCACCGTCGCCGTCGGGGCCAGCTCGATCGAGGAGACCCTCGAACGCTGAGCCGCGCTCTGGTCCTTCCCGCCTCAGCGTCCAGCGCTCAGCGTTCGGCGGCGGCGACGACCGCCTCGGGCCGCAGGTCGAGACGGCGCAGCAGCTGCGCATTGAGGGCAACGACCACCGTCGACGCCGACATGAGGATCGCGCCGACGCTCATCGGCAGGACAAAGCCGATGGGAGCGAGGATGCCCGCGGCCAAGGGCACAGCGATGAGGTTGTAGCCGGCCGCCCACCACAGGTTCTGCTTCATCTTCCGGTAGCTGGCACGGGAGAGCTCAAGGACGGAGAGCACCGACCGCGGATCGTCTGAGGCGAGGATGACTCCTGCCGAGCCGATCGCCACATCGGTGCCGGCGCCGATCGCGATGCCGACATCGGCCTGAGCGAGCGCCGGGGCGTCGTTGACGCCGTCGCCGACCATCGCGACCTTCTTGCCCTCGGCCTGAAGCTCGGAGACCTTTGCGGCCTTGTCCGCGGGACGCACGCCGGCGAAGACCCGGTCGATGCCGAGCTGTTCGGCCACGGACCGGGCGACCGCCTCGGCGTCCCCGGTGATCATAACGACCTCGATGCCCTGCGCGTGGAGGGCTTCGACCGCCTGCTTCGACTCCGACCGGATCTCGTCGGCCAGGCGGAGGGCACCGACGACCGACCCGTCGACGAGGACGTGGAGGATGATCGCTCCCTCGGCCCGCCAGGTCTCGGCGACAGCAGCTTCGGCAGCTCCGCGTTCGGTGAGCAGATGCGGTCCGCCGACCTCGACGATGGACCCGTCGACCTCGGCACGCACGCCCACGGCCGGTGACGAGGAGAAGTCCTGGGCGTTCGGCACGTGGAGTCCGCGGTCGGTCGCGGCCCGGACGATGGCGCGGGCGAGGGGGTGCTCGCTGTCGGTCTCGGCCGCCGCTGCCAGCGCGAGCACCTCGTCCTCGTCACGGTCGCCGGTGGTCTCGACGGCGGTGACGGTCGGCTCGCCCTTCGTCAGGGTGCCGGTCTTGTCGAAGAGGACGGCGTCGACGGTGCGCATCGTCTCGAGCGCGAGCCTGTCCTTGATGAGGACCCCGGCCCGGGCGGCGCGTTCGGTCGCGATCGAGACGACGAGCGGGATCGCGAGGCCCAGCGCATGGGGGCAGGCGATGACGAGGACGGTGATCGTGCGCACCACGGCGTCGTCGGGCATGCCGACGAGCGTCCAGACGATCGCGGTGATGACGGCGGAGCCGAGGGCGAACCAGAATAGCCACGCGGCCGCCCGATCAGCCAGCCGCTGGGCGCGGGACGAGGAGTTCTGGGCCTCGGCGACGAGCTTGCGGATGCCGGCGAGTGCAGTGTCGTCGCCGGTCGCGGTGATCTCGATGCGCAGTCCGGAGTCCGTGGCGACGGTGCCGGCCACGACGGTGTCGCCGACCCCGCGGCGAACTGGTCGCGATTCGCCGGTGATCATCGACTCATCCATCTCCGCGGTGCCGTCGATGATCCGTCCGTCGGCGGGGACGGCGGAGCCGGGACGGACGACGACGATGTCGCCGACGACGAGATCTGCGGGTGAGACGGTGACCGTCTGCCCGTCGACGACTTTGACCGCTTCGTCGGGCAGGAGCGCTGCGAGGCTGTCGAGCGCCGAGGTGGTCTGCGCGAGCGAACGCATCTCGAGCCAGTGCCCGGCGAGCATGATGACGATGAGGAGGGCGAGCTCCCACCAGAAGTCGAGTTCCGGGTCGAGGAGACCCAGCGACGATCCCCATGAGGCGAGGAAGGCGACGGTGATCGCGAGTGCGATGAGCAGCATCATCCCGGGCTTGCGTGCCCTGATCTCGCTCAGCCCTCCCGTGAGGAACGGCTTGCCGCCCCAGACGTACATGACCGTGCCGAGGATCGGGGCAATCCACCGCAGCCACCCCCACGGTCCCGAGTCGGGAACCATATAGCCGACGAGGTGGCCGAACATCGGGCTGAAGGCGACGACGGGGATCGCGATGAGGAGGTTGATGAAGAAGAGGCGGCCGAAGATCGCGGCATGGCCGCCGTGACCGGAATGGCCATCATGACCAGAGTGGCCGCTCCCCTGGCCCCCATGGCTCGAGTGATCGCCATGCATCGAGTGATCCCCGTGCATGGAGTGGTTCATATGCTCCGAATGGTCGCCGTGCGAGCCGTCGCCTGCATCGACGCCCGTGGTCGTCCTGTCGCTGCGTTCCGTGTCCATGTCGCCAATCTATACCCCCTAGGGGTATCAATCAAGGCCCAGTCGGTGAGATCTCTGAGAATTTTCTTTGCGTTGCTGAGCAGTTATGGAACATACTTGCTCATACTGAGCAACTTTCTGGCCGGCATCGACGCCGTCCCGGAAGACAGCACGACTCTGACCGGACCGACCGGTCAGCCTCATCGTGGAGGACACCATGGACCTGCAGCTCATCCTGGCTCTTGTCGCCGGGATCGCGACGATCGTCGTCATCGTTCTCTTCACCCGCCTCGACGCCTTCATCGCCCTGCTCATCGCCGCGATCGTCACCGGCGTCGTCGCCGGGCAGGACCTGCTCTCCCTCATCGACGCCGTGACCACCGGCTTCGGGAACACGCTGGCGAGCATCGGCATCGTCATCGGCCTTGGCGTCGGGATCGGCAAGATCCTCGAGGTCTCCGGCGCCGCCGACTCCCTGGCCCGGGCCTTCCTCCGCGCCTTCGGCAAGGGCCGGGAACCGTGGGCGATGGGTTCGGTCGGATCGCTCGTGTCGATTCCGGTCTTCTGCGACTCCGGGTACGTGATCATGAACCCGCTCGCCCGGTCGATCGCCCGCGTCAAGCGCGGCGGCTACATCACCCTGGCGCTGGCGCTCGGCGCGGGGATGACGCTGACCCACCACATGGTTCCGCCCACGCCCGGCCCGCTCGCTGCGACCGGCATCCTCGGCGCCGACATCGGCTCCGTCATCCTCACCGGTCTCGTCTTCACGGTCCTCCTCCTGCCCGTCGTCGTCATCTACGCCCGCTGGATCGGCCCGAAGCTCGAACCCTTCCTCAATGCCAAGGTCAGGCACGACGTCTACTCGACCGTCGCCGCCGGTGCCCCGACCTCCTCAACGAGCGCGGTCGAGACGATCACCGAACCCGACGGCACCACGGAGACCGTGACGGTGGAGGCGACGACCTCGGTGAGGGATGCCGGCACGAAGCAGCCGGGAGCGTTCCTCGGCTTCCTCCCGCTCATCATCCCCCTCCTCCTCATCGTCGCGAACACCGTATCCACGGCCATCGACCGCAACGCCCAGGGCGTCCTCTCCGGCGATGACTACGAGCCCTCGAGCTGGGTCGCCCCGCTCGCGTTTATCGGCAACCCCGTCGTCGCCCTCATCATCGGCCTCGTCCTCGCCGTCTACACCCTCCTGCCGCGGCTCACCCCGCGCACGCAGGTCCAGAGCTGGCTCGCCGACGCCGCCGCCTCGGCCGGCCTCATCCTCCTCATCACCGGTGCCGGCGGCAGCTTCGGAATGGTGCTGCGCGAATCCGGTGTCGGCGACGCACTCGCCGAGGCGATCGCCTCGATCAGCCTGCCCGCCCTGCTCGTGCCGTTCATCATCGCCTCCCTCGTCCGCCTGGCCCAAGGCTCAGGTACGGTTGCGATGATCACCGCCGCCTCCGTCACCGCCCCGCTCATCGCCCCGCTGGGGCTCAGCCCGCTCGTCGCAGTCATGGCGTGCACGGCCGGATCGATGGTCTTCTCCTACTTCAACGACTCGTACTTCTGGGTCGTCACCCGCTTCGCCGGCCTCGACGGCATCCAGGCGATCAAGGGCTGGTCGGGCATCACCACGGCCGTGTGGCTCGGTTCCATTCCGCTCCTCTTCGTGCTCGACTTGGTCGTATGAGCACCGAGCCGACCGTCTCCCCCGAGCCGGAGCACTCACGGATCCTCATCGTCGCCGACGACCTCACCGGAGGCAACGCGTGCGGGGCCCTCTTCGCCGAGGCGGGCCTGCGCACCATCACCGTCACCGGCACGAGAGCACAGGACACGGTCGACCTCGACGTCCTCCTCGACGACTACGACGCCGTGGTCCTCAACGCCGATTCCCGACATCTGCCCCCGGTCAAGGCCGCCGAACTCACCGCCGCCCTCATCGGCAGCGCCGGGGACGTCGACCTCCTCGCGTGCCGCATCGATACGACCCTGCGCGGCAACGTCGGTGTCACCGCCGAGGCGGCCCTGAGCGCCCGACGCCGCATCGCCGCCGAGTCCGGCGGAGCGCCCAAGCGGGTCATCGGACTCTGCGTTCCCGCCTTCCCCCAGGCCGGGCGCACCACAGTCCAGGGCCTCCAACTCCTCGACGGCAGGCTCCTCGAGCACACGGAGCTCGCCCGGGACGTCCGCTCGCCTATGCGCACCTCCCAGGTGGCGAAGATCCTTGAGGACGGCACCGACCTCGAGACCCACCGCATCGACCTCTCCCATGTCCTCGCGGGACGACTCGCCATCCGCGCCGAGGTGGTCACCGGCATCGCCTCGGGTGCCGACGTCATCATCGTCGACGCCCTGACCACCGAGCACATCGACCTCGTCGGCTCCGTCGTCGCCTCGGTGACCCGCGAGATCGCGGCCACCGCCCCGGACACGCCCGGAGAGCACGTCCGGCTGCACGCGAATCTGCGCCGGGGTGAGCTCATCGACTAGGTGACGATCGATCCGGGTCCCGGCAGCCTCGCCTTGGCTCTGCCGCTGCTGCCGACGCGACCCAACGGCGTCATCCTCGGGATCTCCGGTTCGGCCACCGAGGTCACCCGAGCGCAGCTGGCGACGCTGGCCGAGGATCCTCTCGTCGCACTCATCGGCACCGCCGTCGACGAGGACGGCCTGCCCGACGTCGAGGCCACGCTCGCCCGGGTCGACGGGGTCACCTCGGCGAAGGCGATCATCATCGCCACCGTCGTCGAGGGCTCGGACGTGCGCGAGCTCACCGATGCGCAGTCGGAGGAGACGACGCGGCGGCTGGCCGCGATCGCCGGCATCCTGCTCTCCTCCCCCGCGGTCACCGGCCTCTACACGACCGGCGGCGACGTCACCGCCGCCGTGATGCGCAGCGTCGGGGCGGTGGGTATGGAGATCGCCAAGGAGATCATCCCGCTCGCCGTCGGCGGCCGCCTCGTCGGGGGACGCTGCGACGGTCTGCCGATCGTGACGAAGGGCGGGCTCATCGGCGATTCCGACACCGCGACGCAGTGCCTCGACTACCTCCGAGCCGTCTCCCGGGTCGGCCAGGGATGAGCCCGATCGCCGACCACCCCCGTCCACTCGACCTGCCACCCGCCAGACTGACCGGATCCGGCCCAGCCCAGCAACGAAGGAGAAGCTCATGAGCGCACCCGTCCTCGCCGTCACCGTCGGAGACCCCGTCGGCATCGGCCCCGAGATCACCGCACAGGTGCTCGCCGAGTTCGCCGGTCGCGACGACCAACACGGCATCGCCGTCGCCGACCTCGCCGTGATGAGGCGCGCCGTCGAGGTCCTCGGCCTCGACGTCGAGCTGCGGTCGGTGACCGACTGGTCGACCGCCTCGGCGGGGGAAAGTGTCATCGACGTCTTCGACATCGGCGTCCTCGGCGAGAACCTGCCCGAGTGGGGCACCGTCGACGCCCGAGCGGGGAAGGCCGCGGTGACGGCGATCGAAGTCGCGACCACGGCGGCGATGGACCAGCGGATCGCGGGCATCGTCACCGGACCGATCAACAAGGAAGCCGTCTGGGAGTCCGGCTCGGTCCATCTCGGGCACACCGAGATGCTCGGGGAGCTCACGGGGGTGACGAAGCAGGACACGATGTTCGTCGTCGAGAACACGAAGGCGCCCGGACACAAGCTCCAGATCTTCTTCGCCACCCGGCACATGTCGCTGAGGAAGGCGATCGACGCGCTCACGGTCGAGACCCAGGTCGATTCGATCGAACGCGCCCACCGTGCCCTCCAGCTCTACGGGGTGGCCGAGCCCAGACTCGCCGTGGCCGCGCTGAACCCGCACGGCGGGGAGAACGGAGCGTTCGGGGATGAGGAGATCGAGATCCTCCGCCCCGCTGTCGAGGCCGTCAACGCCGGCAGCGGTTTCGATGTCGCCGGACCCATCCCCGCGGACTCCGTGTTCCACCAGGGCCTGACCGGCCGCTTCGACGGCATCCTCTCGCAGTACCACGATCAGGGCCACATCGCCTCGAAGACCTTCGACTTCGACGGAACGATCTCCGTGACCGTGGGTCTGCCGATCCTGCGCACCTCGGTCGATCACGGCACGGCCTTCGACATCGCAGGGAAGGGACTCGCCGATGCGGGCACGATGCGCTCGGCCTACACCGCGGCCATCGGCTACGCTCCTTTCGTCGACGGAATCCGGGCGGAGTATCTGCCGAGGTAGGAGCACGAGGAACTGAGGAGGGCAGCCGATGGCGATCCGCACCGGTACGCAGAGGAGACGCGAGTCGATCGGGTCCCTGCTCAAGTCAGGGTCGTGGACGATCCCGCGGCTGGCCGCCGAACTCGGCACCTCGGAGTCGACGATCCGCCGGGACCTGCGCGAGATGGCCGAGGCGGGTGAGGTCATCCGCACGATCGGCGGGGCGACCGCCGCCGGCTACGTCGAACCCCCGTTGGGGCAGCGCATGGAGCTCAACGCGGAGGCCAAGGACACGATCGCCGCAGCCGCGGCCCACCTCATCGATCCGAGTGTGCGCACGATCTTCCTCGACGCCGGGTCGACGACGGTGCGTCTGGCCGAGCGCATCCGCGACCGCAGCGATCTCACGGTCATCACCCGCGGACTCGAGATCGCCCTCACCCTCGCCCACCCTCACGGCCCGCGCGTGGTCATGGTCGGCGGGGAGGTCTCGACGATGTCGCACGGGACGACCGGTGCGCTGAGCGATCACGCCCTGTCCCGCATCCACGTCGACGTTGCGTTCCTCGGCGCCGATGCCGTCGACCCGGACATCGGGCTCGGCGAACCCACGCTCGAGGAGGCGCGGACGAAGGAGCTCATCGCCGAACGCGCGCGCCGCGTCGTCGTCCTCGCCGACTCCTCGAAGGATCGCCGCGAGGTCGCCGCCTGGGCGCCGCTGCCCGCCGGGTGGATCTGGATCGACGAGTCCGGCGAGGGCACGGGCGGCGACTGAGCCTCCCAGCGCCGACCGGGCCGCGAGGCGCGGCCCGCGAGGGGCGCCCTGTGAGTCCTGCGCGTCACACCCCTTCGGGGGCGAGGACGATGTCGAACCGGGCCCGGGACCACGTCGCATCGCCGAGGTCGCGGCCGTCGGGGGTCGGGGTGCCGGCCGGCTGCTGTTCGAAGTCCTTGACCAGGGATTCCTTGACCCCGAACACGGAGTCGGTGGCCAGCAGCTCATCACCGGTGACGAAGATGTGGGTGACGAGGGTGCGCAACCCGGGTGCGGTGACCATGAAGTGGAGGTGGCTCGCGCGCATCGGCGAGCGGCTGGTGGCCTTGAGCAGGGCACCGACCGGGCCGTCGTCGGGGATCGGGTACGGGGTAGGGGTGAGTCCCCAGAACCGGAACGAGCCGTCGTCCTCGGAGAAGAGGAAGGCGCGGCCGTAGACGCGGTCGTCGTCATGCTGGACGTCGTAGAGTCCCTCTTCGTCGGCCTCCCACACCTCGATGCGGGCCCCGGGGACCGGGTTGCCGTCGGTGTCGCGGACGACTCCTTCGACCCAGGCGGGCTGTCCCACTCCCCCGCCGGCGATGTCGCCGCCGTTGTCGATCTGCGGTGCATCGTCGACGAAGAAGGGTCCGAAGACCGTCGCCTCCGTGGCGTCCTTGTACGGCGTGTTGCTCACATTGATCGTCTGCATCGAGGCGCCGAGGACGTCGGAGAGGAGGATGAACTCCTGCCTGCGGTCGTCGGTGATGTGTCCGACCGCGGTGAGGAAGTTGATCGCCTGGTTCCATTCCTCCTCGGTCAGGCGCACGTCCCTGATGAAGCCGTGGAGGTGGGTGACGAGTGAGGTCAGGAGCTCCTTGAGCCGCGCATCGGAGGTGCCGGCAAAGGATGCGATGACCGTGTCGATGAGTTGCGATTCGACCTCGTCGGGGGTGAGGCCGGTCGCCTTGCCTGCGGTCGCCGAGGCGGTGGTGTCGGTGGTGTTCGTCATGGCTGCACTCCATTCGTGGCGGCGGTGAGCAGGGCGGTGAGGTTCTCCCTCGTCACCGGTTGCGGGTTGGATTCGGGGATCGCGGACAGGGACAGGTCGACGGCTTCGGGGATGTCGCCGGGTGAGAAGCCGATCTCGGAGAGCGCGCTCGGCGCACCGACGGCCTCCCGCAGGCGGCGCAGGCCCTCGACGGCCGTCTCGGCGTCGAAGGCCTCGGCCATGCGCGCTTCCGCATCCGGCACTCCGGGGGCGTTGAAGGCGAGGATGTGGGGCAGCAGGATCGCATGGGTCTGGGCATGCGGCAGGCCGAAGGTGCCTCCGAGAACGTGGGCGATCTTGTGGTGCATCCCGGACCCCGCCGAGGCGAACGCCACCGCCGCGAGGTACGCGCCGTAGAGCGTGTCCTCGAGGCCGCTGAGTCCGTCGTCGCCTGGTCCCAGCTGCGGCAGGCCGCGGTTGAGCGCCCGGATGCCCTCGAGGGCGAGCGCTGCGTTGATCGGGTCGGCGCGCAGCGCCCACATCGAGTCGATGCAGTGGGCGAGGGCGTTGAGCCCGGAGGACACGGCGAGGTCGTGGGGCAGGTCGGTGAGCAGCTGCGCATCGTAGACGACGGTCGTCGGCAGCACCGCGTCATCGGTGCCTGTGCGTTTGCGGGCGTTCTCGGTCCGGCCCCACACATTGGTTGCCTCGGATCCGGCGAAGGTGGTGGGCACGGCGATGATGGGGATCCGGGTCTCGAGCGCCACGGCCTTCGCAAGTCCCGTGGCCGATCCGCCGCCGACGCTGACGATGAGGTCGATGTCGCCGACCTCCGCGGCGGCCACGGCACGGTCGGCCACCTCGGCGGGGACGTGCATGACGACCTCCCGATGCCACAGCGCCACCGGGAAGTGCTCGGTGAAGTCGGTGACCTTCTCGGCGGCGGATCCGGAGACGATGACCATGACGCGCTCGGCGCCGAGTCGGTCGACTTCGTCGCCGACGCGGGCGGCCGCTTGGCCGGGGGCGAAGACGACGCGCTGGCGAAGCGTCTGATGGGTGAAGTCGAGGGTCATGCGGGTGCCTCCTGCTTCTCGATGATGGGGTCGGTCGTCGGCTGTGTCGCCTCAGCGGCCCGGGTACCGGCAGCATCACCGGGCTCTGCATCAGCGGCAACCCCGGCACGTCCCCCGGCTCCACGGGTGAGCCTCTCACGGGAGAGCACCGCGGTCAGGGCAGTCTCGAGGTCGCCTGCGGGATCGCTCGGCAGGGTCTCCACCCGCCACGCGATGTGTGTGTCGGGGCGGACGAGGATCGCCCCGTCCTCGGCGATGCCGCGCACCCGGTCCCAGTCGAAGTAGAGGTCGGTGATGTCGCGGTCGGGGCCGATGACGACGGTGGTGACGTCGACGCCGAGGCGGTCGCTCACCGTCCGCGCGGCGTCCTCCCACGCCGCCCCGGTGGTGCCGGTGATGAGGGTGAAACGCGAATACGGTGCGAGGTCGTGAGTCGAGGACTTCTCGATACAGTTGCCCACCCAGGCGTGCGGCAGGCGCACCCCGGGATCGGTGCACGGTTCGTAGTAGAGCTCGGGGTCGCGGGGGTTGGGCGTCGGCTCCCGACCGTCGTCGACCACCGCTGAGGAGGTGTAGCGCTGACCGAGTTCGACGCCGTGGGCGTTGAACTCGTAGTTCTTCAGCTCCATTGCCGCCTTGACCTGTCGGCGGCGTTCAGCTCCGGCGGGGGTCGCATCCTTGCGGGCGGCGATCGCTGCGGTCATCTCCTCCTCGGTCTGTCCTGGTTCGAGGCCGAGGGCTGAGAAGAGTTCACCGAACTCGCGGCCGGACTGGTTGGCGCGGGTGACGATCTGCCGGGCGACGGGCGCGCGTTCGGCGGTGTAGGTCTCGAGCAGTTCCTCCCCCGCGGTGCCGTTCAGGACGGCGGCGAGCTTCCACGCGAGGTTGTAGGAGTCCTGGATCGAAGTGTTCGAGCCCAGACCGTTCGACGGCGGGTGCTTGTGCACGGCGTCTCCGGCGCAGAAGACCCGCCCCGACTGCAGGCGGGTGGCGTACTGTTCGTTGTTGCCCCACAGGGAGATCCCGGTGATCTCCGCCTCGAGGCCGGGGTCGCCGATGAGGTTGCGTACGATCTGCAGCGCGTCGGCCTCGGTGACCTCGGGCACGCCCTGGTCGATGTCGAAGCCCCAGACGATGAGCCATTCGTTCCACGGCCTGACCATGCGCACGAGGCCCGCGCCGATCCCGCCGATGTTCGACCCCGGCTGGATGACCCAGTAGAGGACCGAGGGCCGGTGTCCGACGAGCTTCTCGAGGTCGGCTGTGAACGTGATGTTCATCGACCCGGCGATGTCCATCTGCCCCACCATCGACAGGTCGATGTCGGCGGCGACCTTCGACCGTGCGCCGTCGGCGCCGATGAGGTACTTCGCGCGGATGACCTGGGTGCGACCGGTGAGCCTGTCGAGGACGGTGACATCGACGTGGTCGGGGTGCTGGACGTGGGAGAGGTATTCGGTGGAGAAGCGGGTCTGGGTTCCGCGCATCGTCGCGTTCTTCACGAGGATCGGTTCGAGGTAGGTCTGCGGGATATCGCAGTTGAGCGAAGGCGAGGCGAGCTCGTAGTCGGCGTGCCTGGCCGGATGGTTGCCCCACGTGAGGATCCGTCCGATCTCCTCCCCGGCGATCGAGGTGCAGAAGACGGTGTCGCCGATCATCTCGTGCGGGGTCGCCTCGGCGAGGACCTGGTCCTCGATGCCGACGTCGCGGAAGATCTCCATCGTCCGCTGGTTGGTGATGTGGGCGCGCGGGGTGTTCGCCGTCCACCGGTACTTCGTGATCATGATGTTGGGCACGCCCAGGGTGGAGAGGAAGAGCGCCGCCGAGGCGCCCGCCGGGCCCGAGCCGACGATGAGGACGTCGGTGTCGACGGTGTCCCCGTCCGGGGTCGTCGTCTCTGCGACGCCGTCGTCGAAGGTGACCATGGTGGCTCTCCTTGTCGTGATGCTGCGGTGGACCATGACGATTGAGCTCGAGCGTGGCAGCCGGAGGGTGCGGAGTCACCCCGCCGAGGCGATCGTGGCCGAAATCGACAAAAACTTGAGAGCCGGGTCACATCATCGCGTCTAGCATGGGGGCATGTCCGTCCCCGGTGACACAGCGACTGCGGCCGGCGAGCCTCGTGCGCTCGCGCGGTTCGCCACGGGCTCCGTGCCCTCGCATCGTCGCGTCTCCGGGTGGGAGGACTACCATGCGTCGACGCTCGTGGGTCTGCGCACCGCGCATGCGGGTGGGGCCCGGTTCCGGGCCGAGACCTCGACGCTCGACCTCGCCGACATGCGCATCGCTCGAGTGACGGGCAGCGAGCATTCGGTGCGGCGGGGGGCCTCCGACATCGCCGCCCACCCGGTGTCGGGGGCGCTCGTCTACGTGCCTTTGGCCGGGATGAGCACCTTCGTCCATCGCAGCGGGGGGTTCGATCTCGGCCCCGGTCGCGGTGTCGTGTGCAGCGGGGACACGGCCTTCGCCCGCGATCTCATCGGCGGAGTCGACGAGATCGTCGTGCGCCTGCCGCGCACCACCGTCGAGGAGCTCACCGGTGCGCCGACGTGGACGCGTCCGACGGTGCTCGACCTCGACCGCAGTCCGGCGGCCCGGGCCTCGGGGCATGACTTCGCCGAGGTGGCTGACGGGCTCATCGGGCGCGGCCTGCGTGCCGGGTCCGGTCTTCACGATCGCCTCCTCGACCTGCTCGGGACGATGCTCTCCGGGCTCAGCGGGTCCGTCGACATCGTCGACGACGTCCTCGCAGCGATCGCCGACCACCATCGCGAACCCGATCTCAGCGCCGGCCGGATCGCCCGGCTCACGGGAGTGTCCGAACGTCATCTCTCCCGGATCCTCGCCGAGGCGGGGCACAGTCTGCCGCAGGCCGTGGCTGCCGCGAGGCTGGAGACGGCCCGGTCGATCCTCGCTGATCCCGACCGCGCCGGTGCTTCGATCGCCGAGGTGGCCGTCGAGAGCGGGTTCCGTTCCCAGGCGAAGCTCTCCCGCAGCTATGCCGCCCGGTTCGGGATCACCCCGCTCAAGCACCGCAGGCAGATGCGGGCGCGTCAGGAACCGTGATCCTCGGGCCCGGTGTCGAGGGCGTCGGAGGAAGTTCGGCCGGGCCTCTTGATTGTCGGGGATTCACTGCTATCGTATTGAGCATAATCATTATGATTGATTAGCTCGAAGAGGAGTGGACCATGACCGCACAAGGATCTGTCTCGGAGATCGGATACGTCTCGCTGCTCACGCGCGACCTCGGGGCTTCGATGACGAATGCCATCGACGTCTTCGGACTCGTCGAGTCCGAGTCGAGCGGGAAGAAGGCGTTCCTCACGGCGCAGAACAAGCACCATGAGATCGTCTACACGCAGTCGGACAAGGACGCCCTCGATCACACGGGGCTCGTCGTGGAGAATGACGAGGAGCTGGCGGCGATCCGCGCGAAGGTCGATCGCGGCGGCTATCAGGTGATCTCGGAGAATCCGATCGAGGACCACATCGAGAAGGGGTTCGCGTTCGTCGGCCCCGAGGGCTTCACGTGGCAGATCTACACCGAGAAGCTCGACTACAGCATGCTCAAGCGCGGTTCGGCCGCACCGGACCGGCTCGGGCACACGAACATCCAGGTCGCCGACCCGATCGCCCAGAGCGCGTTCCTCCGCGATGTCTTCGGGTTCGCCGTCTCCGATCAGATCGGCAACGACAACTTCTTCATGCGCTGCAACAACGACCATCACGGGATCGCGATCTTCCGGTCGAACAAGACCGGAATCCACCACCATGCCTGGCAGGCCGGGAACGTCTTCGACCTCGTCCGCCTCGGCGATCGTCTGGCCCGTCGCGGTGCGCGCCTGGCGTGGGGACCGGTGCGCCACGGGGCCGGGGACAATGTCGCGGTCTACTACGTCGAACCCAACGGGACGGTCATCGAGTACTACTGCGACATGGAGACGATCCGCGACAAGGAGCGTCCGGCCAGGCACTGGGATCCCGACGACCTCTACTGGATCAACCAGTGGGACGGCCAGGTTCCTCCCGGCATCCTCGACCACGGCGTCGCCAACGCGCCCCGCTGACGCACCCGCACTGCTGACATTCCTCACCCACCGAAAGGGACACCATGAAGCTTGCCAACCACAACTCCCGCGCCGTCATCCTCACCTCGGAGACCGAGGGCATCGACGTCGCCACCGCGAGTGAGG
Source organism: Brevibacterium ammoniilyticum (assembly GCF_038429965.1). Classification (NCBI taxonomy): domain Bacteria; kingdom Bacillati; phylum Actinomycetota; class Actinomycetes; order Micrococcales; family Brevibacteriaceae; genus Brevibacterium; species Brevibacterium ammoniilyticum. Next base: position 91,640 of record NZ_BAABNP010000001.1, on the reverse strand, counting down.
GCCGTTTCGGCCCGGAGATCCAGGACGTCTACGACCAGTGGGATGACTTCCTGACCTGGGCGCCGAACGCCTCCGGGGACACCGTGGCAATCGACCCCGCGCAGCTCGGCGCAGTCTCGCCCCGCCCCCTGCAGTCGATGGGCGTGGGACTCAACTACGCCGAGCACGTCACCGAGAGCGGCTTCGACACCCCCGACAAGCTGCCTCCGGTGTTCCCGAAGTTCCAGTCCTCGCTCTCGGGTCCGTACACGACGGTCACCCTCGTCCCCGGCGGTGACAACGACTGGGAGGCCGAGCTCGTCATCGTCATCGGGCGCACCGCCCACAACATCGCCGCGGGCACCGGCTGGGACTATGTCGCAGGTGTCACCGTGGGGCAGGACATCTCGGAGCGGAAGATCCAGCTCGAGGGTCCGGCCCCCCAGTTCGGCCTCGGAAAGTCCTATCCCGGGTACTCCCCGCAGGGTCCGTGGCTCGTCACCCCCGATGAGCTGCCGAACCGCGACGATCTCGAGATCACGTGCACGCTCGATGACGAGGTCGTCCAGTCCGGGCGGACGAGCCAGATGCTCTTCGACGTGCCCTCGCTCGTCGAGAAGCTCTCGGAGATCCTCACCCTCTCCCCCGGTGACGTCATCTACTCGGGCACGCCCTCTGGCGTCGGCTTCACCCGCGAACCCCCGAAGCTCATCCAGCCGGGCCAGGTGCTCGTCTCGACGATCGAGGGCATCGGCACGATCCGCCAGGAGTTCGTCGGCTGAGCTCGCAGCGCGGCCCTGCTTGACCGCCTCCGGCCCCGGTGCCAGACTGAACGAACGATCAGTGATCGTCGTCCGTCGCGGCATCGGAGCCGGAGGCGGACGCTTTCCGGCACCGATGAAGGGCGGCCATGAAGAGGGACCTGTACGACGACGATCACGAAGCCTTCCGCGGCACAGTCGCCGCGTTCCTCGACCGGGAGGTCGTCCCGCACGTCGAGGAGTGGGAGGAGAGCCACCTCGTCGATCGTGGGATGTGGGTCAAGGCCGCTGAGGCCGGTGTCATCGGGCTGGCCATCCCCGAGGAGTTCGGCGGCGCGGGCGTCGACGACTACCGTTTCGAGATGGTGCGCTCGGAGGAGATCGCCCGCAGAGGCGTCGGCGGAGTGACCGCAGGCTGGGGCGTGTCCGACGGGATCGTCCCGGGCTACCTCAAGGCCTTCGGTACCCAGGCGCAGAAGGAGAAGTACCTCACGGGACTGGCGTCGGGCGCGAAGATCGGTGCGATCGCGATGACCGAGCCGGGGGCCGGCTCCGACCTCCAGGGGATCACGACGAAGGCCGTGCGCGACGGCGAGGACTGGGTGATCAACGGGGCGAAGACCTTCATCACCAACGGCTATCACAGCGACTTCGTCATCGTCGTCGCCCGCACGAACCCTGAGGTCAAAGCCGCACGCGGCACGTCGCTGTTCATCGTCGACACCGACACTCCCGGCTTCGCCCGCGGCCGCCTGCTCAAGAAGCTCGGCATGGAGGCTCAGGACACCGCGGAGCTCTCCTTCACCGACGTCCGCGTGCCCGCCGATGCCCTCCTCGGCGAACTCGACCAGGGATTCATCCACCTCATGGTCAACCTCCCCACCGAGCGCCTGCTCATCGGTTCGGGGACGCTCGCCTCCGCCCGCGCGGCCCTCGAATGGACAAGTGAGTACGTCTTCTCCCGTCCCGCCTTCGGCCAGACGATCGGCGACTTCCAGAACACGCGGTTCGAACTCGCCGAACTCGAGACCCGCGTCGATGCGCTCGAGGCCTTCATCGATCGGTGCGCACTCGCCCTCAACGCCGGGGAGCTCACCGCCGTCGATGCGGCGAAGGCGAAGTATCTGGGCTCCGATCTCGAGATCGAGGTCGTCAACCGCTGCCTGCAGCTCTTCGGCGGCTACGGCTACATGCTCGAATACCCGATCGCCCGGGCGTTCAAGGACAACCGGATCCAGGCGATCTTCGGTGGTGCCAACGAGGTGATGAAGGAGCTCATCGGCCGCGACATCGCCCAGCGCCACCGAAACCGTTGACTCCCCCGTCGCGAGTGAATAGGGTGAGTAGCACTGAACGAATGTTCACTTGAGAGGTCAGCGCTGACGTCATCCGCCACCACCGCGCATGGGTGCGCGGGGTGTCGAAGATCCTCTGCGCTCCTGCCGACGGCACGTGAGGAAGTGACGCGATGAGCTCATGGTTCGACACCCGCCCCTGGCTGCAGGCGTGGGGCGACATCGCCCCGATACCGCACCTGCTGGAGACTTCGACCCCGTTGCGGGATCTCGCCGCGACGGTGGCCGCGCGCGGTGACGAGGTCGCCGTGAGCTACTACGGATACGAACCGACGTGGTCGGACTTCGACCGGCAGTCGACGGCCTTCGCCGCGTATCTGTCCGAGCAGGGCATCGGCCGGGGCGACCGCGTCGGCATCTATGACCAGAACACGCCGGCGTTCATGGTCGCCGTCTACGGCATCTGGAAAGCGGGCGGTGTCGTCGTTCCCCTCAACCCGATGTATCGCGGAGAACTCGAGCATGTCTTCGCCGACGCCGAGATCGCGGCCCTCGTCGTGTCGAAGGCCGCCTACCTCGATCGGGTGAAACCGTACGCGGAGTCGATTCCCACGATCGTCCTCGCCGATGATCGCGGCTACCAGGTCAACGGCCCCTCCTCGATCTTCTCGATGTTCGACGGCCTGCCCGGTGCACCCGGGGTGAACGCGGATCCGGGATCCCCGGACTTCCTCGGCGGTCCCGACTTCGAGGCGATCGTCACCGAGCGCCTCGCCACCGATTTCACACCCCTCGATCCCGCTCCCGAGGACGAGGCGATCGTCGTCTACACCTCGGGCACGTCGGGACGGTCGAAGGGCGCATCCGGGTCGCATGCCTCGGTGTCGAGCAACTCCCGTTACAACGTCCGCAATCCGCTGTTCGAACCTGGGGACGGCTACCTCACCTTGGCACCGATCTTCCACATCACCGGATTCATCTGCCTGTTCATCGCTGGAGTCTCCGGCGGTGCGCGGCTCATCCCCAACTACAGGTTCGATCCGCATTCGTTCCTCGATCTGCTCGTCAACGAGCGGCCGAGCTACATGGCAGGGCCGGCGACCGCGTTCACCGCGATGCTCGCGCATCCGGCCGTCACCCCCGATCATTTCTCGTCGTTCAAACGGCTGATGTCCGGTGGCGCTCCGCTGCCTGAGGGGTTGGTGACGAAGTTCGAGGAGAGGTTCGGGGTGCCGATCGGGCAGGGGTACGGTCTCACGGAGACGGTCGGTCAGGCCGCTGCTGTACCTGCTGGGCTCGAGGCTCCCGTCGACCCTGACAGCGGTAATCTCTCCTGTGGGCTGCCGCAGCCGGATACGATGATCCGCATCCTCGACGACTTCGGTGAGCCGGTGGGACCCGGGGAGATCGGTGAGGTTGCGATCTCGGGCCCCGAGGTCGCCTCGGAGTACATCAACAATCCCACGGCGACAGCTGAGTCGCTGCCCGGCGGTGAGCTGCGGACCGGGGACGTCGGCTACATGCGCGAGGACGGGTGGCTGTTCATCGTCGACCGGAAGAAGGACATGATCAACGCCTCGGGTTACAAGGTGTGGCCGCGTGAGGTCGAGGACGTCCTCTACACCCATCCGGCTGTGCAGGAGGCGGCGGTCGTCGGTGTCCCCGACGAGTATCGCGGGGAGGATGTCGCCGCGTTCGTCACCCTGCAGCCGGGCGCCGAGGCGAGTGCCGAGGAGATCATCGCCTTCTGCCGCGAGCGGCTTGCCTCGTTCAAGGCACCTCACCAGGTGACGTTCATCGACGAACTGCCGAAGACGAGTTCGGGCAAGATCCTGCGCCGCACGATCCGCGCCGAGGCGGCTGAGTCTGCTCAGGCGCGGCCAGACGAAGTTGCCCGTGCCGATGTCGGCGCGACCGACTCGGCCAACTGACAGAGGGGCGAACTGCGGCTCTACCCCAGACTGACCGTCGTTGCTCCGCCGACGGAGGCGAAGCGCTCTGGCTGGCAGGTGAGCAGGATGACCTGCGCGCTCTCGCCGACGTTGCCGAGGACGACGTTGAGCGCGGCGAGGCGTTCGGGATCGGCGAAGCCGAACGCGTCGTCGAGGATGACCGGGGCTCCGGCCTTCGAGTCGACGAGGGCTGCGACGGCCAGACGGCCGATAAGCGACAGCTGTTCCTTGGTGCCTCCCGAGAGCGACGCGAAGGGAACGGTCGTCCCGCCCAACGTCCGTGAGGCGATCTCGAGATCCTCGGAGACCTCGACGGAGAGTCCCGGCCCGAAGATCAGCCGGCCGAGCCGTTCGATCTGCTCCTTGAAGGGAGCGACGTACTTCCGCTGCGCCTCCTCCTTGTGCGCCAGCACCGTCGACCGCAGCATCTCGATCGCCCGAGCACTGCGCTCGAGCCTCGCCTGCCGCGCCCGCGCGGATTCGAGCGCCTCTTCGGCAGCGGAGAGCTTCTCATAGATCCCCTCACCGGCACGATCATCGATGACCGCGGTCAACCCGTCGACCTCCTGCCGGTCGGACTCCCGCTGCGCCTCCTTGCTCACGACGAGCTGACGGAGGTTCTTCACCGTCATCTCCAGTGTCTCCGGATCGGCCGCCTCATAGGCCGCGCGAGCCTCGACCACCCGTGTCGCGGCCTCCTGTGCCCGCTCCCCCGCCTGCGCCACCGCCGCCGCAAGCGCATCATCGGAGTGCGCCTCCCGCGCTTCGGCCAACGTTTGCGTCAGTCTCTGCGCCTGCGCCGTGGTCTCCTGCACGCTGGTCTGCGCACGTACCGCGTCCACCCGAACCTCGTCGCGGGCGGTCCGCGCCGTGTCGAGTCTCGTTGCGGCCTCGTCGACCGCAGACTGGGAAGCATCGACAGCCGCCTCGGCATCAGACAGGGCGCTCTCGAGTTCGGCGATCGACGCTCGTTCCGTGTCCGCGCCGGCCCCCGTTTCAGGCTTCTCTGCTTCCTCGGTTCCTGCGTCTTTGTCTCCGCTCGCGACCATAGCTTCGGCCCGCGCGAACCTCGTCTCGAGGTCCTCCCGCCGATCCCGGCCGAGCAGGGCCTTGAGCGTCGAGGCAGCCTCAGCCGCCTCGGCGTCGGCATCGGATCGGCGCTGCGCCTGCTCCCTCGCCTCGTCGACCGAGTCCTCCCCGAGGCGCTCGAGTTCCCGCTCCAACGCCGTTGTCGCCGCGTCCAGTGCTCGGTCGAGTTCGACCGGAGAGGCTCCGGGTCGCACGGTGATCTCCGCGATCCCGTCGATCGCGACCAGGAGCTCGCTGGTCACGGCGAATTCCTCTTCACCGTTTTCCCCGAGGGCGACCTCGCCGACGCGGACCTGGGTCTCACCGAGGCGATGAGCCCGAATCTGCGCAGCCGCGGCCGTCTTCGCGCTTTTCGCGATGCGCACATCCGTCTCGAGCGAGATCAGGCGTTCGACGTCGGCGGCTGTGACGTCGATCGATCCGATCGTCGCCAGCGCTGTGGAACGTCGTTCGTCCTCGATTCTGATCTCGCCGAGGCGCCGGCCGAGGTCTGCGAATTCGCCCTGCGCCCGTGTCCGCGCCAGCCTGCGCGCCGTCCGCTTGGCCGCATCCCGGAGAGCGCCGAGTCGTTCCTGCGCCTCGGCCAGCCCGGCCTGCTCGCGGGAGAACGCCTCGTCCTTCTCCACCTGCTCCGCTTCGAGTGCGCGCGCACGGCCGCTCGCCTCGGTCACCGCTGCCGTCGCGGCGGCCGCGTCGTCGACGAGCGTCACGCGTCGCTCCCGTGCCTCGTTCGCCAGAGTGAGATCGCGGGCGACCGCCTCGGCGCTCTCCTCAGCCGTGGTGAGCGCCGATCTCAGCGCTGCGAGCGCGGCGACGGACTCCTCGACGGCATCGCGTTTCTCGACCGCTTCGCTCAGCTGTTCGCGCACGCTCTCGAGTCGGGCGGTGGCCCGGGCATGACGGTCGACGAGGTCGTCCATCGCCTCACTGCGCACGAGCAGCTCTTGGTGAGCCTCCTCGGCGGCGGCCACCTCGTCGTCGATGCTCCTGTACTCTCCGGTTCGCTTGCCCGACTTCGTGAAGTACTTCGCGTACTCGGCCTCGACCTTCTCGAGGAACGCATCATGGTCGGCGACCTCGGTCCCGGATTCGCTCAGCGCCGACTGCAGGGCGTTGATCTGGGCCATCGGCGCCTGGTCGAGGCTCTCCCCCTGGGCGACATCGAGGGCGACGAGCAGGTCGACGTCGACGGTCTCGGCGAGGATCGCGCTGAAGCGCTCGTGGGCCTCATCACCGGAGAGCTGCTGCGGATTCGGGCGGAGGATCGACAGTGTCGTCGACTGACCGCGCAGCCACCTCTTCGCGTACGTCATCTCGACGTCGCCACTGGTCAGGTGGAGTTCGACCTCGGGACCGGCATCGACGCCGATGGGCTGGAGATCCTTGATGCTCGCCTTCTTCGAACTCGCCTTGTCCTCCCGCAGGTGCGTGATCGCCTCATGGATCGAGGACTTGCCCACCTCGTTGGGGCCTTCGACGATCGTCACCCCGTCGGAGAAGTCGACGGTGGCGTCGGTGATGCCACGGTAGTTCCGCAGTCTGATCGAATGCAGCCTCATGCTCCGCTCCTCGCGAATCGGTAGAGAAGGCCCAAGGCATCCTGAGCGGTGGACGCGGAGGCGTCGTCCCCGGCGGCGCGGTCGGCGAGTTCGTCGAGGGACTCCTGCAGGTACCCGCTCAAGCCGAGTCCCGCGAAGTCCTCGTCGGCGGCGACGACGGCGATGTCCGAATGCCGCTCCCACAGGGAGACGAGGGCGAAGAGATCCCCGGCATGGTCGAGCACCTCGTCGAGTCTCGCCTTGGCCGCCGTCGACAGGGTGCCGGTGAGGACGAGCCACACGGCAGTGCGGTCCTTGTCCGGGATCGCCGCCAGACGCGCCTCGAGGGCACTGACATCGTCGTCGGAGTCGACGCCGGCCTCGATGACCGTGAACGTCCACTGACCGACAGGGATCTTCTCCACACTCACGACATGGGACTCGGACTCGATGTCGACGAGGAGGACATTGCCCGGATCGTCCTCCCGGCGGGAGGTGACCTCGGGAGACCCGGGGTACCAGATCCGATCGGTCACGGAGTACGTCGCGTGCCGGTCGCCGAGCGCGATGAACTGGGCGCGACCGGAGTCGAGGATGTGCCGCAGATTCGCCTCGTCGATCGTCGCGAGCGACTCCCTGTCCGGGTCGAGCGAGCTCACGGCCCCGTGACCGGCGATGATGCGCACCGACCCGGGTGCCACCTCGGCGAGGTCAGCGGTGGCAGAGGCGACGAGATCGGACAGGGGCCGCTTCGAGAACCACGGGGCACCGACGATCTCGACTCCGGGCACCACCTCGAACGGCGTCGAGTCGCGGAGCACCGTCACCTCGGCGGGCTGCCGGGCGACGAAGGCCTGCGAGTCGTAGATCGAGGACGCATCGAGCGGATCGTGGTTGCCGGGCAGGAGGACGACGGGGACGGTGAAATCATTGAGGACGTCGAAGGTGCGGGCGACGATCGCCCGGTCGAGCTGGTTCGACTCGAACACGTCGCCGCAGACGAGGACGAACGCGGCCTCCCTCTCCGCGGCAAGCTCCCCGATCCGGCGGATCGCATCGAGCCGGGCACGCTGGTAACGGGGGCGCGCCTCGGCGCTGAGGAAATGCGCGGTCATGCCCAGCTGCCAGTCTCCGGTGGCGATGAATCTCATCGGTGCCCTCCTCACGTCTGCCTCAATCCTATGTACGCACCCCAGGCTACGGTTCGGCACGGACACGGACTGTGGGACACGGCACAGGGCCCGCCCGCATGGACGAGCCCTGTGCCGGTCTCACATGAGCACCTGCGTCTCACATGACGCCGGAGACGACGAGGAGGAGCCAGGTGAGCAGCGGGGCGACGGCGATGACGATGGCCCCGTAGATGATGAGGTCGCGCCAGATCGTCTTCGCCGCCGTGCCCTTCGCATTGGCGATGACGAGGGCGCCGTTGGTCGAGAACGGGGAGACGTCGACGATCGTCGCGGAGATCGCGAGTGCCGCCATGACCGCGGTCGGGCTGAGGTCGCTCTGCTCGAGCAGCGGGATGGAGAGTGGGATGAACGCCGTGAGCAGCGCCGTCGACGAGGCGAAGGCCGAGCTGATGCCGATGACGTAGCAGAGGACGACCGCGACGAGGAGCGGAACGCCGATCGCGACCGCCATGGTCGAGAGCGAATCGATGACCCCGGCCTTCGACAGCAGGCTGATGTAGACGATCATGCCGGACACGAGGAGCACGGTCGACCAGGAGATCCCGGAGACGAAGGTCTCGGAGTGCTTCATCGAGGTGAAGGCGAGGACGAGTCCGCAGGCGAGGCCGAGGAACCCGATGGGCAGTTCGAAGCCGAAGGCACCGATGACCATGACCGCGATGAGGGACAGGGTCAGCCACACCTGCGGGCTCAGTGTGTTCGTACGCACCGGAGCCGGAGCGGGAGCGGGCGCGGTCAGCTGGGTTCCGCCTTTGCCCCACGCGGCACCGGCAGGGGTGGTGGTGCTCCCGCCGAGGCGATCGCCGCCTCCCCCGGCCGCCGCCGTCCCCGTTGCGCCGCCGTCGACGGCCTCGGGTTCGGGGGTGGTGCGCAGGCGGCCGATGAGGCGCATGATGATGACGGTGAGGACCGTGACGAGGACGTTGATGACGTAGGAGGCGGCGAAGAGCGCGCCTTTGTCGATGTCGAAGCCGTTCTCCTTGGCGATGTCGCGCACGATGATGCCCGAGACCGAGATCGGGGAGAACGCGCCGGCGTGGGCGCCGTTGATGATCATCGCTCCCATGACGACCCCGCTGTAGCCCGAGGCCGCGGCGAATCCCATCGCGGCGGGGGCGAGCAGGGCGACCGCCGCCGGAGAGAACGTGCCCAATGCGGTGAGGATCGAGGCGATGACGAAGAAGATCCAGGGGACGATGCCCAGGCGACCGCGCACGGCCCGGATCGCGAGATCGACGAGCATCTTGATGGTGCCGTTGCGCTGGGCCATGCTGAAGAAGAACGTCACGCCGATGATCGTGAGCACGATGCTCGCCGGGAACTCCGCGAGGATCTCCTTGTCGCTCATGCCGAAGGCGAAGGTGCCGAAGAGGAACGCTCCGACGAACCCCATGATCCCGATGTTGATCGGCCATTTCGTGGCGATGACGAACATCACCACCAGAACGACCAGGATGAGTATCTGTACGAGGGTCATGGGAGTTCCTCCAACTTCATTGTCAGTGTGATTCTTGCGGTGGTGCGGTGGTCTGCGCCGGTCGGTCCGTTGACCGGGCAGTTCAGCCGACGAGCGGCAGGGTCGATTCCGGGTGGGTTGCGGCGAGGTCGATCTCGGGCAGGTCGATCGCGGCGTTCGCGATCCGCCGGGCCACACGCCTGATGCCGAGTCGGGTGACGTCGCCTGCGGAGTCGACCTGCACCCGGCAGGCGACGACGCCGACCGGGGTGCCGAGGCGGATCAGCGCGTGCCCGTCGACCGGGTCGAGTCTGTCCGGGTCGATGAGATCCCGCACGAGGCTGCCCTCGACGAAGGCGGCCCGTGCTGCGGCGATCGCCGAGGTGATCCCGATGGCCGGGTGGGGGTCGAACATCGAGACCATGCGCACGGCGATGTCGTAGTCGGAGGCGTCGATCCGTTCACCGGTCGTCGTCGTGTAATCGCAGGGCCGACCGAGGATGCCGACCTTGGGCACTGCGGGACTGACCTCCTCGCCGGGCAGGGTCAGGCCCATCGCAGCGGAGGCGAGCTCGCGGATGCCGATGAGCTCGGGCAGGCGCAGCCGCATCTCGGCCTGCGTCTCGGTTGCGGTCATCCCGAGGTCGGCGGCCGCGACGAAGCATGCGGGGGCGCCGGCGTCGATGCCGGTGACCCTGACCGTGCGGGAGCCGACGGCGAGCGTCTCCACCGGCTTCCCGGTCGGCAGCAGCTCCCCTGTCGAGGTGCCGTCGACGCCTTCGAAGCAGACGTCGACCGGGATGCCCGGCATCGTGCTGCCGGGGATCGTCTCGCTGCCATCGGTCGGAACCGTCCGGCCGGGGGTCGCCACCTCGGCGGCGAGGACGGAGCGGGTGTTCTCGTTGATCATCCTCACCGTCGTGAGGTCGCCGGTCGGACGGACGAGGCCGTTCTGGATCGCGAACAGCGCGACCGCTGAGGCGCAGTTGCCGCAGTTCGAGGTGAACTCGACCGCGGAGCGTCCGATCCCCACCTGCGCGAAGAGGTAGCTGATGTCGATGCCGGGGATCGCCGAGGGTGAGATGATCGCCGCCTTCGACGTCGTCGACGATGCTCCGCCGACCCCGTTGAGCTGCCGGTCGTCGCCGGATCCGAATGCCGCAGTGAGCGCATGGGCGATCTGCGCCCGATCCGTCGGCATCTCGTCTCCCATGAAGAGCCAGCACTTCGATGTGCCGCCTCGGTACCACTGTCCGTGGAGCTGACCGTTCACCTGTGTCTCCTCGATCCCGTCGTCGCCGTGGTGCGACGTCTCGATTCACGGTGACACCGGTTTCACTTAAGTTCAATCAACACTTGATTACTCCTCTCTAAGCTATGCTTAAACCATGAGTTCAGCGCCGTACAACGTCGACCGGCTCCTCCTGCTCCTTCTCGTCAGTCGGACAGGCAGCCTCTCCGCGGCCGCCGACGAACTCGCGCTCTCGACCTCCGCGGTCTCCCAGCAGATGAGCAAGCTCGAACGCGAAGTCGGCCTCCCGCTCGTCGTCCGCCACCCGAAGGGGATGCGCCTGACCGATGCCGGGGTGAGGCTCTCGGCGTATGCGCTGCGGATCGACAATGCGCTCGCGGCCGCCCGCAACGACATGGCGGCGTTCGCCACGCTCGAGCGCGGTGAGGTGCGGATTGCGACGTTCCCGACGTTCGCCGCCTCGGTGATGCCGAAGGTCCTCCTCCACTTCCACGACCTCCATCCCGAGGTCGAGGTCACGGTCCGCAGCTACCGGCTCGATCGCATCGAGGAGGCGCTCGAACGGCGGGGGGGCGACCACGCGACCCTGTGGGACTATCCGTGGGCGCCGATCGGCGCGGAGATCCCCGTCCAGACGACGCTGCTCAAGGAGCCGACGATGCTCCTCCTGCCGGCCGGCCACCCGCTCGCCCGGCGACGCATCGTCGATCTCGAGGAGGTCGCCGGCGACCGGTGGATCACCCGGTCATCGCACCCGGTGGCCTCGGTGCTCGAGCGGATCTGCCGGGAGGCAGGCTTCGACCCGCATGTCGTCTTCGAGGCCAACGACTATCAGGAGCTGCTCGGCATGGTCTCCGCCGGCCTCGGCGTCGCGATCGCCCCGCGCCTTGCGGTGCGTTCGCACGGGCCCGAGGTCAAGGTCGTCGCGATCCGCGGCAACCCCGCTCCGCGGCGGATCCTGCTCGCGAAACTCGCCGAACGCGTTCAGTCGCCGGCGACGCTCGCCCTCGTCCGCTCGTTCCGCACGGTGAGCGGGTCGAAGGAGTGGAGCCGTTAGACGCCGGTCCGGGCGGTCGCCCAGTCGCGTGCACGCTCGCGGATGAAGTCGCGCAGGCGCTCGACGACGCGGCTGGGTCTCCGAGCGCCGGTGACGAGGGCGACGGCCCGGGTGTACGACCCGCCGCGCAGCTCCACCTCGGCGAGGCCATCGACGGGACGGACGCTGCGGGGCAGCAGGGCCACACCCATGCCGCGGCTGACGAATTCGCGGATCGTCGAGAACTCCGTGACCTCGGTCTTCACCTCGGGGACGAAGCCAGCGTCCCGGCACCACTCATCGGTGAGCTCACGGAGGTTGTAGGTCTCGGGGTTGGCGATGAACCGCTCCCCCGCCAGCGTCGACAGTGCGACCGACCGGTGCCCAGCGAGCCGGTGGCCGGAGGAGACGGCAAGGACGATCCGCTGCTGCGCAAGCACCTCGTGCGCGATGTCGACCGGCGGCGGGATGATGATCGCTGCGTCGAGGATCCCCTGCCGGAGATCATCGCTGAGGACGGCGCCGTGGGCCTGCTTGAGGTCGAGGCGGATGCCGGGATGGGCGTCGCTGAAGGCCGCGAGCAGGTCGGGGATGACACCGGCGCCCATGGTGAGCGGAAAGCCGAAGCGGATCGTGCCGCGGTCGGGGTCGGCCGCCTCGGCGAGGTCCGTCACCGCCCCGCCGATCTCCCGCAGCGGTGCGCGGACCTGGGCGACGAGGTCGCGCGCCTGCCGGGTCAGGCCGATCGCGCGGCCGTGAGGGACGATCATCGGCACGCCGAGGCGGTCCTCGAGTCCGTGGATGCGTCGGCTCATCGTCGACTGAGGGATGCCGAGGACGGAGGCGGCATCGGTCATATGCCCGTCCTGGTCGACAAGTTCGACGAGTGCCCGCAGCTGCGGGGCGAGGGCATCGAGCATGTCATCCATATTCGGATCATACTCATCATTTCACTCATTGGACGGATGAATCCGTGAGGCGCATCGTGGAGGTACGGGCACAGCGCCCCGCTCAGTGCCCGCCGCATCCGAAGGGAAGACCGTCATGCCCCGCTCACCGCACTCCGCCCCCAACGCCGAGGCCGATATCGTGCTCATCGGCGCCGGCATCATGTCGGCGACCCTGGGGTCGATGCTCGCCGTCCTCGAACCCTCGTGGCGCATCGTCGTGCTCGAGAAGTCCGGTGAGCTCGCCTCCGAGAGCAGCGACCCGTGGAACAACGCCGGCACCGGCCATTCCGGGTTCTGCGAACTCAACTACATGCCCGATCCGGCAGACGGGTCGAAGCCCGCCGCGATCGCCCGGCAGTTCCAGCTCAGCCGGCAGTGGTGGTCGCATCTCGCCGAGGAGGGACTCATCGATCCCTCGACATTCATCCATCGCACGGCGCACATGAATCTCGTCTTCGGTGAGAACGATGTCGACTATCTGCGTCGGCGGGTGGGCACGCTGCGGGCCGATCCGCTCTTCGCCGACATGGAGCTCACCGAGGATCCGGAGCGGATCGCGCAGTGGGCGCCGCTGACGATGGAGGGCAGAGGGACCGTCGGCCCGATCGCCGCGACCCGGGTGGAGCGCGGCACGGACATCGACTTCGGAGCGCTCACCCGCGCTCTCCTCTCCGTCGTCACGGCGAATGGCGCCGAGACCGGCAGTGAGGTGCTCACCGGGCACGACGTCACCGGTCTCGAGCGCCGCGGTGACGACTGGGTGGTGTCCGGCAAGGCTGCCGGTGAGCGGTTCGCGATCCGGGCGTCGACGGTGTTCGTCGGTGCCGGCGGATTCGCCCTCCACCTGCTCCAGAAGGCCCGGATCCCCGAGGTCAGAGGCTATGCGGTCCTGCCCGTCGGTGCCGCGTTCTATCGGTGTTCGGTCCCGTCGGTGGTCCGACGTCATGACGCGAAGGTCTACGGTCAGGCCGAGGTCGGCGCTCCCCCGATGTCGGTGCCGCATCTCGACAAGCGCGTCGTCGACGGTGAGGAGCATCTGCTCTTCGGGCCGTTCGCGACGTTCAGCACGAAGCTGCTCAAGCGCGGTCGGCTCACCGACTTCTTCCGCACGCTGCGACCAGGCAATCTCGCTGTCATCGCCGCCGCGGGTCTGCAGAATCTCAGCCTCGTCCGGTATCTCATCGGGCAGCTCGCGGCGAGTCCGACGACGAAGTTCGAGCAGCTGCGCCGCTACCTTCCCGCAGCGCGGCGCAACGAGTGGGAGCTCGTTCCCGCAGGTCAGCGGGCCCAGCTCGTCACACCCGATCCGAGACGGGTCGGCGTGCTCCAGCAGGGCACCGAGCTCGTCGTCTCCGCTGACGGTTCGATCGCAGGTCTCCTCGGCGCCTCCCCCGGTGCGTCGACGGCGGTGCCGATCATGATCGATCTGCTGACCCGCGCATTCCCTGCAGCCTGGCATCGCGGGTGGAAGGAGCGGGTGATGCGCGCGGTTCCCGATCTCGAGCGCCGGTCCTGGGACGCCGAGGCGGTGGCCGCCAGTCAGGGCCGCACCGACCGGGCGCTGGGGTTGGGATCGTCAGCCGAGATCAGGTGAGACCGCCCCGCGGATCGCCCTTTCTCCTCCCGGGTCCGGGTCTGCGCGCCGTCGGGCCGCATCGCCTCGCCGTCGGTCCGCATCGGCGATGTATTCGGTCGGGCGGCAGCCAGTCACCCGGAGGAAGTCGGCGGTGAAGTGCGACTGGTCGAACCACCCCAGTTCGGTCGCCAGCTCACCGAGTGAGCCCTCCCAGCCGCGGTCGAGCGCGGCCACGGCATCGCTGACGCGTGCGCGCACGAGGATCCGCTTGACGCCGACCCCGCAGTGGTCGAGGAAGAGCCGTTGCAGACTGCGTTCGCTCAGCGCCATCCTCCCGGCCAGCTCGCGCAGACTCGTCGTCGAGGAATCGGCCATGATGCTCAGGGCGCGTCGCACCCGCTCATAGCCCTCGGTGAGTTCGGGAGCCAGCGCCAGCAGCCACCGGTCGACCACCTCGGCGGCCGATGTCAGATCCGCAGGCACCTTGAGCTCCCCGTCGATGCCGGGGAACCACCGCGAGGCCGGCACCGTCGTATCCCGCACGCCCGCCGGCCGTCCTGAGGAGAAGGCGCAGGTCCCGCCGAGGCGGAACTTCACCCCCACGACACCGCCGGTGCCGACGAGCCCGACGTCGAACCGCGTGCGGGTGACCGGCCCGGTCACCCACAGTCCGGGCCCGGTGGTCCCCGCACGATCGAGATCGCCCCACTCCGAGGTGAGGTTGACCGCCGGTTCGGACACGGTCGTCGCGAGATACCGTTCGTCGGGGCCGAGGTCCCAGGTCACGGACCAGTAGCGTTCGATCCAGGGTCGCAGCGCCTCGGCGGGGGCGGCCATCGCATACTGCGCATGGTCGAGCAGGTCACCGGGACGCAGCACCCTGCCGATCATGTGGTCCGGAGGCGGCGCGACCCCACGATCGGCACGCGACGGTCCCGGTGCCGCTCGTGGCGGTTTTTTCCTAGTGACGGCCTCGCCCATAGGACAAGAATGGCAGACATGACTGACACGCAGACAGACTCCGAATCCACTGTTTCCTCGTCGACCCCCGTCGCCAGCCTCGCGATGGTCACTCTCGATGCCCCGGATGCCGGTCCCCTCGGTGAGTTCTGGTCCGCCGTCCTCGGCTGGCCGATCGTGTATTCGGATGAGAACTACGCGATGCTCAAAGGACCCAGCCACGCGTTGGGCATCGGCACGATTCCCGACTACAAGCGCCCGGAATGGCCCGATGACGGCCACAAGCAGTTCCATCTCGATCTCGCCGCTGAGGACATCGAGCAGGCAGTCGAGAGGTGCGTCGAACTCGGTGCGACCCGGGCCGAACCGCAGCCGGGCGAGACGTGGACGGTCCTCATCGACCCCGCTGGCCACCCGTTCTGCATCACTGATGCGAAGAACTGGGGCTGAGCCGCCGGGAAGGGCGCGGCCTGCGGCCGATCAGGCCTCGTTCGACTCCGTGAGCAGGTAGTCGCGCAGGTGCGGGATGACGATCCGCACGAGACCGTGCGCGGGCGCTTCGATGACGCCGTGGGCGAGCAGCATGCGCCGGTAGTCGTTGGCCGTCTGCTTCTTCGCACCGAGCCGCTCCGCGATCTCACCGGTGTGCGAGACCTCGGGGTCCGCGGCCATGGCGGTGAGGTAGCGCCGGGCGCCGGGGGTCAGTGCCGCCAGGGTGGGTCCGTAGATCTGCTGGATGAGGATCTGCTTGGCTTCGTCGACGACCGCCGCGACATGGTCGACCGTGATGGTCGCGGCATCGGCGGCCTCTCGCCAGGCGAGGTCCCCGATGATCTGCACCATGTACGGGTAGCCGAGTGAGACCTTCGCGCCGAGGTCGAGCGCCGCATCGTCGAATCCTTTGCCTGCTTCTTCGGCCGGGAGTCTGAGGGCGAGCGCCGTCTCCTCGGGGGTGAAGCTGCCGAGGTTGATCCGGTTCGCCCGGCGCAGGAACGTCGAGACCTCGTCGTTGACGATGGTGTCGATGCTCGCGGGCAGTCCCGCTGCGACGAACGCCAAGGGTGCCTCCTGGGACATCGCATACGCGACGGCGTCGGTGACGGTGCGGAACTCGTCGAGGTTCGAGCGGTGGACTTCGTCGAGAGCGATGACGAGCCCGGTGTCATGGACGTCGAGGAGTTCGAGCACCGCCATGAGATGGTGCCGGAAGTCCGGCTGCAGGGCGCTCGTCGTCTCGGTGCGCGTGGTCAGTCCGCCCAGTCCGGCGGGCAGGGTCAGGCCGACGAGCTTCGACCGGATCGTCTCGTGGGCATCGTGGGTTTCGAGTGCTTCGGGCAGCCGTGCGCCGGTGAGGCGTTCGACGAATCCCGGGGAGGCCTGCTCGCGCACGGTGATCCACTGGCGGGATTCGGCGACGTCGTCGAAGATGTTGAGCAGGACGGTCTTCCCCACACCGCGCTGTCCGGTGACGAACACGGTGCGGCCGGTGCCGCCTCGTTGGTCGAGGGCCCGGGCGAACGCGTTGACCTCGGCCTGACGGCCGACTGCCACGGGTGGGGTGGTGCCGAACCCGGGCCGATACGGTGATTCGCGATTGCTCGCCGAGGCGGGCGGGATCGTGATCGTCATGCGTTCTCCTCACCTGTCGGGCAGATGTCGGACAGATTGAAGCGTACGTCGTCGAGCTTCACTGCTCGATCCGTATATTACCGTACCTTCCGTATTTGCCGTATCTCTGAAACTGACGAATTCCCTGCCGCAAAAGTATCTTCAGAAGATACAATTGGGGCATGTCCAAGAGTCTGGTTGAGGTTCTGGAGCTTGCATCCGAACAGGAAGGCCTGCTGACGACCCAGCAGGCGCAGCGCCGCGGCATCACCCGCCTGACGCTCAGCCGTCTTGCGAATCAACACGTCATCGAACGCCTGTCGCACGGCGTGTATGCGACAGCCGAAGGAGCAGTCGGGCCTCACGCTGATATCCGGTCCGCATGGCTGTCGCTCGATCCGCACCGCTTCGCCTTCGAACGGCTCGACGCCGATCCGACCGATTTCACCGTCACGCATCGTTCCGCCGCCGAGCTCTGGGGCATCGGCCAGCTCATCCCTGACAAACTCGAATTCGTCTCTACGTCGAGAAAACGAACCCGACGCGAAGACGTCCGCCTCCGGCGACGGTCCCTCACTGCCGCAGACATCACTCTGGTCGCCGGGCTGCCGTGCACAACGATCGAGCGGACCATTGCCGATCTCATCGGAACCAACGAGGATCTCTCGACGGTCTCGGATGCACTCGGAGATGCGGAACTCGACGCGATCGACATCGGTCGACTGCGCACACTGCTCGACCCTCTGGCCCGCAGGAGCGGCCATCGCAGCGGAACCGAGCTTCTCCAAGCTCTCATTGCGGGATCAAGCAGGCTCGAACGCAGCCTCGTCGCTTCCCTCCTGGCAGGGCGGCTCAGCTCACTGATGGATGCGATGCGGCCCGGCCTGGTGGACTTCGCCATGGGAGAGCCGTCTGCAGTAGAAGAGGCGCTTCGACGCGCCGTGCACGACCAGGCAACGCTCACTGACGGTGCTTCCGGACCCCGAAAAGCGGCTTCCGATGGATGACTACCCGAGTCCGAAAGCGGTCCTGAAAGCCATCTCGGATATCGCCAGGCGGAGAGCCAGATCTGACGGAGTCAACGCGAATGCGATCATCCAACTGGAGTACCGAAACAGACTTCTTGCCCGGATCTTCTCACACGAGGAGGCGCCATGGGTTCTCAAAGGCGGGACAAGTACACTCATCAGGCTTCCGGACGCTCGCACGACCAAGGACATCGATCTGCTGCATGAGGGAGGCTCACTCGAATCGGCCGTCGAAGAACTCAGAGATGCCGCTGAACGAGATCTGGGAGACTACTTCCGCTTCACCCTTCGCACCGTAGGTCCGCTCGTCGGAGGAGAGGAACGCAGCTCACCCAACGGGGCTGCCCTCTCGTTCGAAGTGACCTGCGGACCGACGCAGCTCAATCGGATCAGTGTCGATCTCGTGGTGTCTCAGAATCCATTGGTCGGCGACGTCGAAACCAGACTGCCCCCATCAGCGCCACATATGCCGAGGCTCCCCCACAGCCTGTATCGCCTCTACCCGCTTGACGACCATGTTGCCGACAAAGCCTGCGCGATGGTCGAACTCCATGTGGACCAGAGACCGTCCACTCGCTCGAAAGATCTCGTCGACATCGTCACATTCGCCTCGACCCAGTCGTTCCACCAACGCACTCTGCGCCGTGCAATCACCGCCGAAGCGAACTTTCGCGGTCTTTCCGACCGTGGCTTCGCGGAACGAATCCCGGCAGACCAATGGGCCCTGCAGTACGCCACGGCCGCGGCCCGGATCCCCCATTGCCGTAGGCACCCTTCTGTCGACGACGCGGTGAGTCTTGTCCGGTCCTTCATCGACGAAGCGCTCGCTGACGACAGCAAATCGCGGACGTGGAATCCACAGAAGCTGAGTTGGGACTGAATTTTCTCCCGCGATCCTCCGCTCACACCCTCGCCGCCCGAACCACGTAGTGCGAAGCGTCGAGTCCGTCGACGAGGAACGTTGCCGAATATCTGTGGTTCGCCCCTCTCACCAACCAGTTGGGCTTGAGGATTCCTCGCGCTGACTCGGCCTCGCCGAGCCGAACTCGCATGCCCAACTTCACCGTGCGCATCACCTTCGTCCGCACAAGGTCGTGCGCCGCGCCCACGACGTCACCGCTCAAGGTTGTGGGTCCGGTCCACTCAGCCACGTCGATGGCGGCCCCCCGGGGTTCGAAGTCCGCAATGGATGCCTTGCCGGAGACGGCGTCGACGAATACGTTGACGACTGCCGACGGCCTGCGTGTCGCCCGCACTCCGTCGAGGATCCCTGCAACATCCACTCTCAACACCACCCACCAGAACGGATGATGGGTCTTCTCAACCTCAGCGACCGCACCGGGCAGCCTGCGTTCGAACACTTCCGTCGCCTCGGCGGCGCTGATGTGCGAAGCCAGCCGGAGGAACTCGGTGTCGACAGGATGACGTTCCCCACTCGGCTCACGGGCCTCATCTCCAGCAGGAGACACGCGCTCACGCATCCTTCGGGACTTGGGAAGCGAGTGCGTCGTTCTGCCCGGTGAGCATGCGCGCTGGGATCGGACCGATCTTCGCTGTCTCCTCGAGTGCGTCGACGATGTGGGCGGGAACCGGGTGGGACCGCTGTGTCGCCAGGGAGACGATGATGATCCCCAGTGTGGAGGCGACAATGCCGACACCCATCGGGTCCACGGCTGTGACGTCGACGAGTCCGGAGAGCTGCCAGCCGACCGAGGACACCGTACCGAGGACCATCGACGCGATCGCGCCCGGCACGTTCGCCTTCTTCCACCATGCGGCGGCGACATAGACGGGCACGAACGCTGCGCCGAGGACAGTGGTGGAGAAGATGACCACCTCGGCGACGGCGGGTGGATCGTTGACTGCAACGACATAGCCGATGATCGCGAGGATGAGGACGGTGAACCGGGAGACCCAGACGGACTGCCGGTCGGACATGTTCGGCTTGAGGAATCGCTGGAACAGATCCTGGCTGGCGATCGTCCCGGACTGCAGAAGCAAAGCGTCTGCAGTCGACATGATTGCCGCCATGATGCCGGCCATGACGATGCCGACAGCGAAGTTCGGCAGGACAGTGTCGGCGACTTGGAACACGGCGAGTTCCGGATTGTCGAGGTTGGGCAGCAGGATGATTGCCATGATGCCGACAATGTACGGCGCAGGGATGAAGAGCAGGTTGAATCCGGTGGCGTAGAGACTCGCCGTCCGTGCCACCGAGGGCTTCCGCATCGCCATGTGGCTGACGTTGACGTGCGGCCATCCCATGTAACCGATGGAGAAGACGAGGACAGCGCCGATGATGATGCCCCATTGGACGTCGGCGAACCCTCCCGGACCCCACATGGTCAGAAGATTCGGGTTGACCGCTCCGACTGCTTGGTTGCCGGCGGTGAAGCCGCCGACAGCCTGAAGTGTGCCGATGAGGATCCACACCATGCCGATGCACATGATGATCGCTTGGACGAAGTCGGTGTAGGCCACTGCGAGATAACCGCCGAGGAAGGTGTAGAAGACGATGACCCCGACCGCCACGAGCAGTGCCCACGCATAGGGGACGCCGGTGACCATCTCCAGACCGCGGCCTCCGGCAATGAATTGACTCATGACGTAGAAGAAGATGCAGAAGAGTGCGATCGGTGCGGCGATTGCCCGGATCCACTTCGACGGATAGCGCTGCTCGAGATACCCGATCGACGTCAGCGAACCGAGGATCTGCGAGAGCTTGCGCATCCGGCGTCCGAGGATGGAAAGATTGAGGACTCCCCCACCGATGTCGCCCATCGCGTACCACAGCGAGAAGTACCCCTGCGTGTAGCCGAGTGAGCCGGCGCCTAAGAACATGTACCCGGACATCGACGAAGACTGAAGTCGCAGAGCGGTCACCGCGGGGCCAAGGCTGCGGCCCCCAAGCAGGTAGCCTTCCGAGCCTTGCGAGCCGATCTTCATCGTCCACACGCCGATGCCGGCCATAGCGACGAAGTAGATAATGAGGAACCAGGTTTCGATATTCATGCCCGCTCCCCGGCCTCGGCTCCGAAGTCTCCCTCATTCCCGGCGTCGCCGAATCCGCGTTTGCTCGCCGAGGTGGTTCCCGCGTCGTCGATGTCCTCCGCCGACCAGTGTCGCGAGAGGAAGACGAAGACGAAAGTGTAGATCACCCAGATCGTGGGGATGCCGAAGATGACGACGACTGTGGCGGTCGGCAGACCGAACATGATGATCACCTCACTGTGACTGAGTGCGCCGGACCTGATGTCACGTATGGCCCGGTCCGAAGAGCCCGAAAGGGGCTTTCACCACCGAGGATACAGTCGGACACACCGGATCGAGTGCAGGTTGCGCATTGAACTGTGAACGCGACCAGCCGTGACAAGATGGGACCAGCTCGACGCTGCGCACCGATCACCCCATGGACGAAGCGCCTCGGCCGAGCATCTCCGACACCGACAGACGGGAGCGATGCATGGACCGGATCAAGCTCTGGGAGCCCAGCGCCGATCGGATCAACGGATCGCAGATCCGGGCGTATATGTCCTGGCTCGGGGACGCCCACGGCGTCGTAACCGACAGCTTCGACGAACTCCACCGATGGAGTGTGGAGAACATCGACGACTTCTGGGACTCGATCTGGGCCTACTTCGCTGTCATCGGCGACCGCGGCGACGGCCCGGTGCGCGAGGGCACGTCGATCTCGAACACCCGCTGGTTCCCGGGCGCACGACTCAACTATGCGGAGAACCTTCTGCGCCATGCCGATTCGACTCCCGAAGCCGAGGCGGTCGTCGGACTCCATGAGACCGGCGAACGAGAGATCCTGACCTGGTCCGAACTGCGCGCCCAGGTCGCCTCGCTCAGCCGACATCTGCGTGAGATCGGTGTCCGACCCGGTGACACGGTCGCCGCCGTCCTGCCGAGCCTCATCCAGACGCCGGTGGCCATGCTCGCGACCGCCAGCCTCGGCGCGATCTGGTCGGTCGTCAACACCGACTTCGGGGTCGACGGCATCGCCGACCGCTTCGCGCAGATCGAACCGAGCGTCCTGTTCACCGTCGATGCCCACGAGTTCAACGGTGAGCACCGCGACCAGCTGCCGCAGCTGCCTGCCATCCTCGATGCCCTGCCGTCGGTGCGCCGCCACATCCTCATCGACTCCGCCGGAGGCTCCCCCGACACCAGCGAACACGATGACCTTCGCGTCCCAAGCTCGGTCTACAGCGAGATCGTCGCGACACCTGCCGAACCGATCTTCGAGCCCGTCGACTTCTCCCACCCGCTGTGGGTGCTCTACTCCTCCGGCACGACCGGCAAACCGAAGGGCATCGTCCACTCCCACGGCGGCGTCGTCCTCGAATCGCTCAAAGCCAATGCCCTCCACTACGACGTCCGCCCCGGCGACCGAGTGCACTTCGCGGTGTCGACGACGTGGATGGTGTGGAACCTCATGGTCGATGCGATGATGCGCGGGGCGACGATCATCACCTACGACGGTGCTCCGACCTGGCAGCGCCCGGACCGGCACCTCGCGATCTGCAGTGAGGAGCGAGCCACCCTGTTCTGTGCGGGTGCAGCCATCCTCTCCATCGGCGCCCGAGCCGGCACGGTCCCGAAGGACGATCTCGACTTCACGCCGCTGCGCACGATTCTCTCCACCGGTTCTCCCCTGCCGTCGGAGACCTGGAGGTGGGCGTACGAGTCCATCAAGTCCGACATGCTCGTCGGCTCGGACTCCGGGGGCACCGACGTTGCCTCGGGGATCCTCGGGTCGAACCCGTTCGACGCGGTGTGGCTCGGCGAGCTTCAGGCGCCCTACCTCGGCGTCGATGCCCGCACCGTCGACGAGCGCGGGAAGACCGTGATCGGGGAGGTCGGAGAGCTCGTCATCGCCGCCCCCATGCCGTCGATGCCGGTGATGTTCTGGAACGACCCCGACGGCGCGAAGTACCGGGCCGCGTACTTCGACGACTTCGACGGTCTATGGCGACAGGGAGACTGGGCGACGACGATTCCCGGCGGCGGGTACGTCATCCACGGACGCTCGGATGCGACGATCAACCGCAGCGGGATTCGCATGGGATCGGCCGACATCACCGAGGTCGTCGACGCCGTTCCCGGAGTCGCCGAGTCGATGGTCATCGGCGCCGAACTCGACGGCGGCGGGTACCACATGCCGCTGTTCTTCGTGCCCTCCCGTGGTCAGGAGGTCGACGAGGCGCTGAGAACGGCCATCACCGAGGCGATCCGCACCCGGGTGTCCCCGCGCTACGTTCCCGACGCGATCACCCAGGCTCCCGGGATTCCCCGCACCCGCACCGGCAAGATCATGGAGGTCCCGATCAAACGGGTCTTCCAGGGCGGTGACCCGGCAGCGGTCAACCGGACCACGGCGACCGACCCTGCCATCGTCGACTGGTTCGTCGACTACGCCCATGCGTTCGCTCAGGAGCAGCAGGCGCGCTGAGCGCCCACTCGCGGGCCACCGGCACGGTGAACCGACACCAGCACGGTACGTGGACCGTGCTTGTGTCGGTTCACCGTGCTGGTGCTGGCTCATTCGACGGTTAAGTCGCGCGCGTGGAGGCCTGTGGCGCTGCCGGGGATCGCGGGGCGGCGGTCGGAGATCTGGACGTTGCCGTCCTTGTCGATCGCCCGCACGGTCACCGTGTGCGAACCTGAGCTCACCCCAGTGAGGTCGATGCGCCACTGCCGCCACGTGTCGACGTTGAGCTCTTCGCTCAGCTGCGCCGTCTGCCAGTCGCCTTCGTCGAGGCGCACCTGCACCTGCCCGATCCCCGTGTGCTGGGCCCACGCCATGCCCGCGGCGACGACTCTCCCGCCGTCGGCGCGCACCCGCACACCGGAGCGCGGCACATCGACTCGGGAGGCGACGAGCACCGGTCCGTGCGTCGACCACCCCCGCGTCGTCCAGTACGCCTGCTTGTCCGCGAACCGGGTGACCTCGAGGCTCGTCACCCATTTCGTCGCCGAGACGAATCCGTAGAGCCCGGGCACGACGAGACGGGCGGGGAACCCGTGATCCCTCGGCAGCGGCTTCCCATTCATCCCGACCGCGAGGAGGGCGGCGCGGTCATCGGTGAGGACCTCGAGCGGGGTCGAGGCGGTGAAGCCGTCGTCGGAACCCGAGAGCACCATGTCCGCCCCACTTGTCGGACCCGCCCGTGCCAGCAGCTCCCGGATGGGATAGCCCAACCACTTCGCGTTGCCGATGAGGTCACCGCCCACCTCGTTCGACACGCACGTCAGCGTCACATAGTGCTCCTCGAGCGGCAGCGCGAGCAGCTCCTCCATCGTCACCGTCACCTCCCGGTCGACCATCCCGTGGATGCGCAGCGACCACGATCCGGCGTCAACGGCCGGGGGCACGAGGGCGGTGTCGATCCGGTAAAACTCGGAGTTCGGGGTGATGATCGGGGCGAGTGAGTCGATCTCGAGATCCGCGCCGTCCGGGATCGGCGGCGCCGAGGCGGCCGGCCGGGGCAGGACGAACTGTGCGACCGCTCCCGCCGCGTTCCGGGCGAGCACGGCCGCCGACTGGCCGGCAGCGATGGCCGCGACTCCGATCGCCCCGAGTCCGGCGGCGATGCCGAAGAACAGTCGCCGGTCGGGTCCGCGAGGGTCATCGGCCCTGACGTCCGGCGCCTCGGTCGTGCCAACCGGTCCGCCGGTCGTCTCCCCCGTCGTGAGGATCCGCGTCGCCTCAGCACCAGTCGACCGGACCGCCGGGGCGGGTGCTTCGTCCACCTCGGCGAGC
This sequence comes from Brevibacterium ammoniilyticum, assembly GCF_038429965.1. Classification (NCBI taxonomy): domain Bacteria; kingdom Bacillati; phylum Actinomycetota; class Actinomycetes; order Micrococcales; family Brevibacteriaceae; genus Brevibacterium; species Brevibacterium ammoniilyticum. The sequence continues at coordinate 67,198 of NZ_BAABNP010000001.1, read as the reverse complement.
GCGGCGGGTGCTTCGTCCACTTCGGCGAGGCGGAGGAGCCCGAGATACGCCGCGCACCCGAGGACGACTCCGACGACGGCAGGAACCATTCCGGTCAGCGATCCCCCGGCGGTGAACTGGAGGATGATCGGCAGGGCTCCGAATCCGGCGAGGAGGACGAGGGAGAGGCTGCGCCGGCGCACGCCGATCCACCCGATGATCCCGCCGATGACCACCCCGACCACGGCGATCGTGATGACGAGGGCGAGTTTGTCGTTCGTGCCGAACACGGCGATCGCCGCTTTGATCAGCGGGGTGGGCACGAGCGGAATGACCGTCTGCCCGAGGATCAGCAGCGGCGCCGAGGTGAGTGCGAGGACACCGGCGAGGAACTCCGATGACCCGAAGTAGACGAGCGCGGCCACCGCACCGGCGGTCGCGGCGAGGAGCGGGCGGCGATCACGCATGAGTCAGGCCAGACTCCGGCGCAGGTCGACGGCTGCTTCGAGCAGTCGGGTGAGGATCCGCTCGCCCTCGGCGGATTCGAGCGCGCGTGCACGCCTCATGCCGGTCTCGATGAGGACGACGACCTGATCGGCCAGGGACTGGTCACCGATGTCGGGAACGGCCCGACCGTCGGAGCCGATCGACGAGAGCTCAGCGAGCGCCTCGGCGATGGCCTGCCTGCGGGGCACCGTCGCCCCTTCCCCTGGCCGGGTGAGCTGGGTGGGGGTGAGTCCGATGATGCGCACACGCAGACGGCGGACCTCGGTCTCGAGGTCCGCCGTCGTGTCGTTCATGGCTCCATCATAGGCGTGGTGCCGCGCCCCAGCCTCAGTTCCTGAAGTAGGAGATGAGGCGCAGGATTTCGAGGTAGAGCCAGACGAGGGTGGTCATGAGCGAGAACGCGCACAGCCACGAGTATTTCTCGGGGATGCGCTGTTTGACGCCCTCTTCGATCATCTGGAAGTCGGCGATGAGGGTCATCGCGGCGAGCACGGTGGCGACGATGCCGATGATCACGCCCAGCGGCATGGTCATGCCGAAGAGGGTGATCTCGACCGAACGCGCACCACCGGTGCCGGTGAACATCGCGAAGCCGAAGTTGATGAGCGAGAAGATCGCGTAGCCGCCGACGGCGATCATCATGAACTTCATCATCTTCGAGCCGTAGCGCACGCCCTTGAACTTGAAGAGGGCGAGCATGACGCCGAAGACGCAGAGGGTCGCGAGCACCGCCTGGAGGACGATTCCGTCCCACCGGGTCTCGAAGATCATCGAGATGCCGCCGAGGAAGACTCCCTGGAAAGCGGCGTAGCCGATGATGAGGCCCTTGTTGGGTTCGCGCTTGAACGCGTTGACGAGGCCGAGGACGAGGCCGATGAGCATCGCCGGGAAGGCGAGCACGGGCACGAACCAGCCGAGGACGGCGCCGGCGAGGAGGATGGCGAAGAGGACGCCCGTCTTCATCATGACGTCGTCGTAGGTCATCACCCGGTCGTCGACGGGGCGGCCGGTGTTGCGGTTCTCCGCTGCCGGCTGGTTGAACAGGTCGTTGAGCTGCTGATCGGACATGACGGGCGCCTGGTTGCGGCCCGCCTGGACACCTTCGCGGATGGTGCGGTCCATCATGGGGTTACTCACGGTCGAGATCCTTTCGATCTGAGTAGAGAGTTCGCGCAGACCATGATCCGCGCGATTCGAACATCACGCACAAGTCTATCCGGATCGCCTGGATGGACACTGAGATCGCCGGTCCTGCGCTGACAGCGTTGCACGATCGTAACGCGGGAGGTTCGCCTGGAATTCCCCGCCGAGGCGGCCGGGCGGTGGCATGTCGAGGTTCGACCACCTCGGCGAGGGATCGGATCCGTGGATCCGCGGACGATCAGTTCATCTGGTAGGTCATGGCGGCACCGGGACCCCACGGGATGCCGGTGAACCACCAGAGGAAGAAGAGCAGGCCCCAGAAGACGAACATCGCGAACGAGAGCGGGATGGTGAAGGAGAGCAGGGTGCCGATGCCGGCGTCCTTCTTGCAGCGCTGGATGAAGCCCAAGACGACGACGAAGTACGGCGACATCGGGGAGATGATGTTCGTCGTCGAATCGCCGATCCGGTAGAGGGCCTGCGTCGTCTCCGGGGAGATCGACAGGAGCATGAACATCGGCACGAGGACCGGGGCCATGAGTGTCCACAGCCCCGAACCCGAGGTGAGGAAGAGCGCCCCGAGGGCCACGAGCAGCCATCCGCCGAGGAGGATGACGAAGGTCGAGGTGTCGAGGTTGCCGAAGAACTCCGCACCTCTGATCGCGAGGATCTCGCCGAGGCTGGACATCTTGAACAGCGCGAGGAACTGGCTGGCGGCGAAGAAGAGGACGATGACGGGGACGAACGGCAGCAGGCCCTTGCCCATCATCTCCGGGATCTCCGTGATCTTCGTGATCGATCCGGTCGCGTAGCCGTAGACGATGCCGACGATGAAGAAGCCGAAGCCGATGATCGCGGCGATCCCGGCCATGAGACCGGACTCGGGTCCGAAGCCGCCTGACTCATCGCGGAGGAACGAATCGGTGGGGAAGGCGAGGGCGAAGAGGATGCCCGCGCACACGACGATGGTGAGCACGGCGAAGAGGACTCCCCGCTTCTCCTTGGCGTCGAGGGCCATCTTCACGTCGAAGGCCTCGGGGTCATCTTCATCGAGGGGGTCGAGGGTCATCTGGTCGGCGCGCTTGGACAGGAGGAGCTCGGTGACCAGGGTGATGGCGCCGGCGACGACGAACATCGAGACGAAGTTGAAGTAGAAGTTCGCGACGGGGCTGACGACGTATTCGGGGTCGATGATCTGCGCCGCCGAGGTGGAGAGGCCGCCGAGCACGGTGTCCATCGCGTTGACCATCGGGGCTGCGGAGTACCCGCCCGAGGTCGCCGCGTAGGCGACGATGCAGCCGAGCATCGGGTTGCGTCCCACGGCGCGGAAGGCGAGTCCGCCGAGGGGGATCATGATCATGTACGAGGCGTCGGAGGCGATCGACGAGGCGGTTCCTGCCAGCGCGACGATGAAGGTGATCCACCTCGGCGAGGCACCGGCGATCGTCCCGCGCAGCATCGCCGGGATGAGTCCCGACTGCTCGGCGACGGCGACGCCGAGGAGGACGATGATGACCAGTCCCAACGGCGGGAAGGTGACGAAGTTCGTCACCGCTCCCCCGACGATCGCCCGCAGCGATTCGGTGGTGAAGAGGTTCGTCACCGTCACCGTCTCCCCCGTGGCGGGGTTGACGGCGTTCAGTCCCGTCGCGGAGAAGATCGCCGAGAGGATCATGACGACGACGGCGAGGGACAGGAAGAGCCAGAACGGGTGGGGCAGCTTGTTGCCGGCCTTCTCGATGACGACGAGGACTCTCATCAGCCAGCTGAGTCGGTCGGGGGAATTCGACGCCTTGTCGGTCTCGGCGGTCGTGGTCGACATGGGTGCTCCTCGGTCGGTGCGGCGGTGCTGAGTGCTGATGCTTCGTGCTCGGCGACCGTGCCCCTGACCTGGCGGGTCATGTGAGCGCAGTCACTGAGAAAGATACCAGCATACTGACAGCCGAAGTTGCGTCGAAGAGATCTCGCATCGTGGTCGGACGCGGTGTCCGGGGACGACGATGCCGGCCACACCCGTGGTGTGGCCGGCATCGTACAGCCGTGCTGATGAGGAGTCGCTGTGCGGCCGCCCTCAGCGTTCGATGTCGCCGCGGATGAACGCTTCGACCGCCTCGTGGGCGGAGTCGTCGCTCTGCTGCTCGGGCGGCGACTTCATGAAGTACGACGAGGCGGAGATGAGCGCACCGCCGATGCCGCGGTCGAGGCCGATCTTCGCGGCGCGCACGGCGTCGATGATGACACCGGCCGAGTTCGGCGAATCCCACACCTCGAGTTTGTACTCGAGGGAGACGGGGGCGTCGCCGAAGTTGCGGCCCTCGAGGCGGACGAAGGCCCACTTGCGGTCGTCGAGCCATTCGACGTAGTCGCTCGGGCCGATGTGGACGTCGCGGGCGGCGAGCTCGGCCTGGGTGTTCGAGGTCACCGCCTGGGTCTTCGAGATCTTCTTCGACTCGAGGCGCTGGCGCTCCAACATGTTCTTGAAGTCCATGTTGCCGCCCACGTTGAGCTGGTACGTGCGGTCGAGGACGACGCCGCGGTCCTCGAAGAGCTTCGCCATCACCCGGTGGGTGATGGTCGCACCGATCTGCGACTTGATGTCGTCGCCGACGATGGGCACACCGGCTGCGCGGAACTTCTCGTCCCATTCCTTCGTCCCGGCGATGAACACGGGCAGGGCGTTGACGAAGGCGACCTGCGCGTCGATCGCGGCCTGCGCGTAGTACTCGGTGGCCTCCTGCGAACCGACGGGCAGGTAGCAGACGAGGACGTCCGCCTCGGCGTCACGCAGTGCCTGGGCGACGTCGACGGGATCGGTGTCGGATTCGACGATCGTGTCGCGGTAGTACTGGCCGAGGCCGTCGAGGGTGGGGCCGCGCTGGACGCTCACACCGGTCGGGGGCACCTCGGCGATGGTGATGGTGTTGTTCTCACTGGCGTTGATCGCCTCGGCGATGTCGGTGCCGACCTTCTTGCCGTCGACGTCGAAGGCGGCGACGAATTCGATATCACCGACGTGATAGTCCCCGAATTCCACGTGCATGAGTCCGGGAACCTTCGTTCCTGAGGCCGCATCCCGGTAGTACTCCACACCCTGGATCAGGGACGACGCGCAGTTGCCGAGGCCGGCAATGGCGACTCGAATCTTCTTCGTTCCCACGAATTCTCCTTCAGTCCTCTCGGGTCTCCCCGGGTGCCGGGTCGCCCCGGCGATGTCCGCGTGCGCGCGGACTCGATTTTCCATCTTAGTGACCTCGTCAAAACCGCGGAACGGGTGTCCGCGGCCCTCGATCAGCTGACGACGAGCGGTTCGAGCACGAGGTCGGGGTGGTTCTTCTCCACGCCCTGCAGTCGCCACCGGTCGGAGAACAGGGCGAGGAGTTCGCCGTCGGAGCGGCTGAGCACCTCGACGTTGCGCTCACGGGCCAGCGTCGGCACGGATTCGGGTGTCGTGCGCCGGGCGAGGGAGAAGTTCAGCCGCTCGAGCGTACACGGGGCGTTGAATTCGTTCGTCATCCGGTCCTCGGCGACTTCGAACTGCATGGGCCCCACGGCCCCGAGCACGGGAGCCTGGTCGCCGCGCAGGTCGGAGCGCAGCACCTGGATGACGCCTTCGTGGTCGAGCTGTTCGATGCCGCGGCGGAACTGCTTGTACTTCGAGGAGTCCTTCGCGCGGATGACCATGAAGTGCTCGGGCGAGAACGTCGGGATCCCGGGGAACTCGACCTTCCTGTCCAAGTAGAGGGAGTCGCCGACGCGCAGGGCGCTCGCGTTGACGAGGCCGACGACGTCTCCGGGGAAGGCCTCGTCGACGACGTCGCGGTCACGGCCGAAGACCTGCTGGGCGTACTTCGTCGCGAACGGCTTGCCGGTGCCGGCATGGGTGAGGACGCTGCCGCGTTCGAAGACTCCGGAGCACACACGGATGTAGGCGAGACGGTCGCGGTGGTTGGAGTCCATGCCGGCCTGGACCTTGAAGACGAAGCCGGAGAACGGGGCGGCGACGTCGCGCGGTGCGCTGTCCTTGTCCTCGCGGGCCTCGGCGGCTGGGGCGAGGTCGACGAGGGTGTCGAGGAGCTTGTGGATGCCGAAGTTGAGCACCGCCGAGGCGAACATCACCGGGGTCGACTTCCCGGCCAGGAACGTCTCCTGGTCGTGGTTCTGCTCCTCCATGTCGAGGAGTTCGGATTCGTCGACCGCGGTCGCCCAGGCGTCGCCTTCGAGGTCGGCGGCGGCGTCGGCGGCGAAGGTCTCCTCGCCGGCGATCGTCGCTCCGCCGTCGGTGCGCGTGTACTTCGTGTACTCGCCGGTGATCCGGTCGAGGACACCGCGGAAATCGCCGGACTGGCCGACCGGCCACGTGATCGGGGTGGGCAGCAGACCCGTGCGCGCCTGCACCTCGTCCATGAGGGCGAGCGCGTCGAGGCCGGGACGGTCCCATTTGTTGACGACGGTGATGATCGGGATGTTCCGGTGCGCACAGACTTCGAAGAGCTTCATCGTCTGCGACTCGAGGCCCTTGGCGGCGTCGATGAGCATGACCGCGCAGTCGACGGCGGAGAGCACCCGGTAGGTGTCCTCGGAGAAGTCGGCGTGGCCGGGGGTGTCGACGAGGTTGAACACGGCGTCGCGGTACTCGAACTGGAGGGCTGCCGAGGAGATCGAGATCCCGCGGTCCTGCTCCATCTGCATCCAGTCGGAGACGGTGGCGCGGCGTCCGGCCTTGCCGTGGGTGGCGCCGGCCTGACCGATCGCGCGGGCGTGGAGGGCGAGCGCCTCGGTGGTCGTGGATTTGCCCGCGTCGGGGTGGGAGATGACGGCGAACGTGCGACGGCGTGCCGCCTGCGTCCGGATCTCCTTATCAGAATGTTGGCCGGAAGTCACCAAAGTATCCTACCGCCGATCGTCGCCGGGGTCCCTGTCCGATCAGTCACAGTCGCAGGCGTCCTGTATCGGTGTCGCCGAGGCGGTGGGTCGCTGGCGCCGAACCGGAGTCGCGGGGCGGTTCCAGAGGGGCGGTGGCGCTTCCAGCATCCTGTCGGATTCCGTGCCTATGCTGGGTGGCGATGACTGAGGAATACGTTGACTTCGCCGGCCGCTCGGAGCCGAAGGAGCGGTGGCTCAAAGCGCTCCCGCTCATCATCGCGGGCGTCCTCGGGATCCCCTTGCTCGGCGTGGCGATCTGGTTCTCGCTCTACATAGCCCAGATCACGAAGTACCTCTTCGATCTCAGCACCTCCGGCTGGGAGGCGGCCGGAATGGTGCTGCTCAGCCTCTCCGGCGCGTTCTGCGTCATCGCCTACCTCGTCTGTCTCTTCGTCGGTTCGCGTCGCCGGACGTGGAGGTGGCGCATCGGGTGGGCCGTCGGCGCCCTGCTCTCAGCCGGCGCCCTCCCCCTCTGGTGGCTCTTCGCCGGCTTCTTCTCAGGCGCTTCCGTCTAGCCAGCGCCCGAGCAGCCTCGGCGCCACCACCAATCCGGACGCCCGCCGCATCCCCTCACCTGCAAAGCCACGGCCTACCTGCAGCAGCGAATCGCACCCGGAGCACCGAATCGCACCCTTAGCGCGAAAACGCCGCTGCAACTTCACACGCACCACCTGGAGCGCCGAATCCTACCTGTGCAAAGGTAGGAATTGCCGCTGAGCATGACGACAGCGAAACCTCGCCCCGCCTGGGCGGCCGTGCGCACCTCCTACAGCTGGGCGAGGGCCTTCGCGATGCGCTTCTCGGAGACCGGGTGCGTGGTGCCCAGGGCGTTCGCGTACAGGCTCACCCGAAGCTCCTCGAGTTGGACGAGGACGTCACGCCAGGTGCTCGGCACCGTGACGAGCCAGCGATCCCACTCCGCCTGCCCCAGACCCGGGAAGCGGGTGCCGATCTTCTTCGCCACCGCCTCGGCGCTGCCCGTCACCCGGTCCATGAGCTGGCGGTCGCGCATCGGGGAATCGACCATCGCGCCGATGCGCACCTTCTCGGCCTCCACCCACTTCGGCAGCGCCGCCACCATCTGAGGGGTCATCGCCGCGATCGCCGGCGCGCTGATCCGTGAGGCCGACCATGCCTGGACATCGGCGAGATTGGACAGGATCGCCAACGACGACGACTTCCCGACGAGCTTCTCGAGCTCGGTGGCCCGTCGCAGAGCGGTGATGAGGGACGGCAGCAGCTTCGTCGCCGCCCCGGTCAGCTGCGCGATCACCGCCGACTGCAGGCGGGCGAACTCCCCCTCATCGGCCACCCACGCGGTCTCCGCCGGACCGGTCTCCGCCTCGACGATGCCGCGGACACACGATCGGATGAGGGCGGAGAGCAGTTCGTCGGCACGCTTCTGGTGCCCGGCGAGCACGAGCTTCTCCTCCGTCGTCAGCCCCTCGCGCAGATACTTCAGCGCCTCGGCCGTGCGCAGGGTGAGCAGGGTGATGACGGCCTCCCGACTCGCGATCCGCGCCTGCCCGGCCGTGTCGAAGGCGACGAGGTCGATGTTCGACCCGCGGTCGGCAAGCCCCGGGACGAGTCCCGCCTCGGCGGTGTCGGGATCGGTCAGATCCCCGAGACTCCACGCAGTCAGCCCGCGCTTCTCAGCGAACGCCGACGCCTTCGCTCTCGCCTTCTTCACCTGCGGCTTCGCCCGCGTCGTCAACGCGCTGAGGTCCTCGCCGAGACCGACGGTCTTCGCCCCGTCGACGAGGCGGAAGCGGATGCGCAGGTGGGGCGGGATGCGGTCGCGGTCGAAGTCCGCGGCGCTCACGGTGATCGGCACGAGATCCTGCAGGCCTCCCCCACCGGCCCGCTCGCTCAGATGCGCGGCAAGGACCTCGGGCAGGCTCCCCTGATACGGGGTGAGAGAGGGCAGGAGGTCCCGGGCGACGTCGGGGGCGGGCACGAAGTAGCGCCTCTTGCCCTTCGGCAGCGACCGGATGTAGGCGGCGACGAGCTCCTCGCGCAGGCCCGGGACCTGCCAGCTGAACTCGTCGGGATCGACGAGGGCCACCGCCTCGGCGGGGATCTCCACGGTCACCCCGTCCTCGGTCGACCCGGGGTCGAACGAATACCGCAGCTTCGCGCTCGTCCCGTCGGACAGTTCCCATTCCATCGGGTAGTCCTCGGCCACCGAGGCGGTCAGCGACTCGCTGTCATCGCTGAGCAGCACCGAGGTGGTGAGGTCGAGCAGGTGCGGGTCGCGCTTCTTCTGCCCCTTCCACCACGACCTGAGGTCCGCCGCCGAGGTGATCGTGGCCGGGATCCGCGCATCGAAGAAGTCGAAGAGGGCATCGTCCTGATCGAGGACCCGGCGGTTGCGGGTACGGGAGGCGAGCTCCTCAGCTTCCTCGATGACCTCGGCGTTGTGTTCGAGGAATCCGAACCGCTCCCGCCAATCGCCGTCGATGAGTCCGTTGCGGATGAGCATGTCCCGCGCCGCAGCGGCATCGATCGCCCCGTAGCCGACCCGGCGGTCGCTGATGAGCGTGACGCCGAAGAGCGAGATCTTCTCGTACACCATCGCCGCCCCGGCCGTCCTCGACCAGTGCGGCTCCGAATGCTGCCGGGTGACCAGCGGGCCTGCGGCGTCGACGACCCACTCGGGGTCGATCGCGGCGACCGTGCGCGCCCACAGCCTCGAGGTCTCAACGAGTTCGGCGGCCATGACGAAGTCCGGGTTGACCTTGAACAGGCCCGATCCGGGGAAGATCGCGAACCGGGTGCCGCGCGCACCCTGGTAGTCCTTGTGACGTTCCGACCGCGAACCGATCATCGACAGCAGACCCGTGAGCAGGGCACGGTGGATCGCCACGGCAGTCGGGTCGAGCTTCATCGCCGCGGCGTCCGCGCCGCGACCGGCCTCGACTCCGCCGCGGGCCTTCTTCGCCTGCTTCTTCGCCGCAGTGATCTCGGCGAAGCCGATCTTCCCCTGCCCGCTCGTCTGCGGTGTCGTCTCCTGCCTCGCCGAGGCGGTCCCCCCGCGCCGACCGTTCCTGTCCTGGCCATCCCGGCCCCCACCTCGGCGGGAGTCATCGCCGGGAACCCGGTCGCCGGGCTCGTCGACGTTCTGCCGCCAGCTCGAGCGTTCGGCGCGGATGCCGGCGGAGCCGAGCAGGGAGCGGAGCTGGCCGACGAGGTCCTGCCATTCGCGGATGCGCACGAAGTTGAGGAACTCGGCCTTGGCCTGGCGGCGGAACTTCGACGACGACATCGCCGCCTGCGAGTCCTCGAGGTAGTTCCACAGGTTGAGGTAGGAGAGGAAGTCGCTGCCGCGGTGGACGAAGCGGGTGTGCCTCTCATCGGCGGCGGCACGCACCTCGGCGGGGCGTTCCCGGGGGTCCTGAATGGACAGGGCGGCGACGATGACGAGGACCTCTCCCCCGACCCCCGCCTCGGCGCCGGCGATGACCATGCGCGCCAACCGCGGATCGATGGGCAGGACGGAGAGCTTCCGACCGATCGGGGTGACCCGGATCGTGCCGGTCGGATCGCTCTCGAGGGCACCGAGCTCGGCGAGCAGCGTCCGCCCGTCGCGGACGGCCTTGGCATCCGGTGGGGTGAGGAACGGGAAGCCGAGGATCTCCTCGTCGCTGGAGGCGAAGCCGAGGTCGGCCATCTGGAGGATGACGCTGGCGAGGTTCGTGCGCAGGATCTCCGGGTCGGTGAACTCGGGTCGGGACTCGAAGTCGGCCTCCGAGTAGAGGCGGATGCAGATGCCCTCGCTCGTCCGGCCCGAACGGCCCTTGCGCTGGTTCGCACTCGCCTGGGAGATGCGTTCGATGGGCAGCCGCTGGACGCGGGTGCGGTTGGAGTACCGGGAGATGCGGGCGGTGCCGACGTCGATGACGTACTTGATGCCCGGGACCGTCAGCGAGGTCTCCGCGACGTTGGTGGCGAGCACAATGCGCGGGCGCGTGTGCGGTTTGAACACCTTCTGCTGCTCCCCGGCGGAGAGTCTGGCGAAGAGCGGGATGACCTCCCAGTCGCGCAGCCGCGGGCTCTTGCGCAGGTGCGCGTCGAGGGCGTCGGCGGTGTCGCGGATCTCCCGCTCGCCGGAGAGGAAGACGAGGATGTCGCCCGGGTCCTCCGCGCTGAGTTCGTCGACGGCGGCGATGATGCCGTCGATCTGATCCTCGACCCCGGTCTCGTAGTCCCCGGACTCACCGGGGCCGTCGACGTCGTCGTCGCCGGGATCGTCGACCAGCGGTCGGTACCGGACTTCGACGGGGTACGTGCGGCCTTCGACCTCGATGATCGGGGCGTCGTCGAAGTGGGCGGCGAAGGATTCGGGGTCGATGGTCGCCGAGGTGATGATGATCTTGAGGTCGGGACGTTTCCTCCGTACCTCCTTGAGGTAGCCGAGGAGGAAGTCGATGTTGAGGCTGCGTTCGTGCGCCTCGTCGATGATGATGACCTCGTAGTCGCGCAGGAGCTTGTCGCGGGAGAGCTCGGAGAGCAGGATGCCGTCGGTCATGACCTTGATCCGGGTCTCGTCGGCGACCTGCGCGGTGAAGCGCACCTGGTAGCCGACCGTGCCGCCGAGGTCTTCGCCGAGTTCGTCGGCGATGCGTTCGGCGACCGTGCGGGCGGCGATGCGCCGCGGCTGCGTGTGCCCGATCATCCCCTCGACGCCCAGGCCGAGTTCGAGGCAGATCTTCGGCAGCTGTGTCGTCTTGCCGGACCCGGTCTCACCGGCGATGATGACGACCTGGTTGTCTCGGATCGCCTCGGCGATGACGTCCTTGGCCGCGCTGACCGGGAGTTCCGGCGGATAGGTGACCTTCACCGGGTGGGCGGCACGGGCCGCTTTCAGGCGGGCACGCCGCTCCCGGTGTTCGGCTCCCGTGGTGCCCCGTCGGCCGCTGCGTCGCTTCGACCCGCCGCGGCAGGATCGGCCGTCGCCCCGGCGCGCATGGGCCTTCTCGCCGTGCGCGCGCTCACCGGCCTGGGGTCCATCGGTCCGGGAGGATTTCTGCTGCTCGGCTCCGGCCGAGTTCTCTTCTGCCATCTCACCTCCCAGCTTATCGCCCGACCGGCATGCCGCAGCGCGGCCGGTGGGCGACCCGCACCGCCTGTCAGCGCGTGCCGTCTGCGAGGGCGGTGAGCTTCGCGGTATAGGCGGCCCAGTCGTGGTCCTCGGGCAGGTTCGGGTTCGCCTCGCCCAACCCCGCCTTGCCGTCGATGCCCTCACGGACGATGTCGATCTGCCCGAGATGTCGAGTGATGTCGATGAGGAGATGGACGACGATCTGGCCGAGGGTCACGCTCGCTGTGACCATCGGCCAGTGCGGGACCGTTCCGACCGCGTCGAGGGGCAGCTCACGGATCGTCTCATCGCCGAACGTGCGCACTCGCGCGTAGAACCCGAGGATGCCCTCCGTGGACTCATCGGCCGTCGCGTACCAGTCGGCCTGGGGGTCGGCGGTGATCTGCGCTGAGGTGATGAGTTCGTCAGGGTTCGGCCAGGGTCGGGAGAAGGTCTCTCCGAGGTACGTGTACTCGGTCTGGGCGATGTGCTTGACCGCGCCGAGGAGGTTGAATCCCGTCGGAGTCCGCGGCAGCCGCAGGTCCCGGTCGCTCAGTCCCTCGAGCTTCCACAGGATGTTCTCCTGCGTCCGCTTGAGCGCGGCGCGCAGATGGTCCTTGAGAGCGTCGTCGTCGGCCATGGTCTCAGTGTGCCTCAGATCCGCCGCTGTGTCTCAGCTCCACAGCGGCGAGAGCGCTTCGATGAGCTGCTGGACGCCGAGGATGAGGAAGAGCAGGGCGGTGATGCCCAGCGCGATGTTCGTGTGGACCTTGTTCGCCCACTCCTTGGGAATCCGCTTGCCGTTGAGCAGACCGAGGAGGGTGAGGGCGAGGAAGGGCATGAACAGGGCGCCGAGCACACCGTAGGCGAGGATGAGGCCGATCGGCTTGCCGAGGAGGAAGAGGATCATCGGCGGGAAGGTCAGCCACAGCAGGTAGAACTTGAAGTACTTGCCCCCGGTCATCGTGTCCGGGTGTCCCGCGGGCTTCTTGCGCATGTGGCCCCAGAAATCGGCGAACATGAGCGAGACGCCGTTCCACACGCCGATGATCGAGGAGAACGAGGCCGCCCAGAATCCGATGAGGAAGCCCACGCCGACGACATCGCCGTAGCGGTCCTTGAGCACCTGCGTGAGGTCGATGAGGCCGGCATCACCGGCGGAGAGCGAGACTCCGGCTGCCCGGACCACCTCGGCGCCGACGATGAGCATCGCGATGACGAAGATGCCGGTCATGACGTAGGCCATCGTGTTGTCGATGCGCATCACCCGCATCCACTTGGGCGTGATCCACCCCTTCTCCCGCAGCCAGTAACCGTAGGCGGCGAGTGTGATCGTGCCGCCGACGCCGCCGGCGAGGGCGAGGGTGTAGATGATGCCGCCTTCGGGGATGAGCGGGATGAGACCGGAGAGGAGTTCAGGGATGTTGGGGGCGGCGATAACGGCGAGGCCGACGACGGTGACGAACATGATCCCGACGAGGACGGCGGTGATCCGCTCGAACACGGTGTACTTGCCGAGCCAGACCATGGTGAAGCCGGCGAGGCCCATGATGACGGCCCACACGGTCAGCGGCACCATCGGGAAGAGCGCGGCCAGCGGCAGGGCTGCGGAGCTCATCGCGGTCGCGCCGTAGACGAAGCCCCAGATGATGATGTAGGGACCGAAGTACCACGTCGTCCATCGGCCGAGGCTGCGCCAGCCCTCGAAGATCGTCTTGCCGGTGGCCAGGGTGTAGCGTCCGGCACCCTCGACGAGGACGATCTTGAGGATGACGCCGACGATGACCGCCCAGAGCAGTGCGTAGCCGAACCGGCTGCCGGCCACGAGGGTGGCGACCATGTCCGCGGCTCCGACACCGGTGGCGGCGACGACGAGGCCGGGGCCGATGATCTTCCACTTCGGCTTGCCCCCACCCTCGCCGAGGCGGTCGGGGCCGGTGTTCCCCGGCGAAGTGGGCGGCTGGCTCGGTCCCTCAGTCATGCGTCTCCTTTGTCGTCACGACCCGCTCGGGTCTCCAGTCATGCTACGACAGCGTGTGTCCGGGCCCACACGTCACCCCGGATCGCGGACACCGCCGGGCGGCGGGGCCCGCGAGACCGGCACGGCCGGAGGGCACGGGCCTAGCGGGAAACGTCAGAAGAGTGTCGGTTGAAGTGTCCTCCTCTCTCGTGCCGGTGGAGGCGATGGTCGCCTCGGCGGGGCGGATGCGGCTTCCACGTCGATCCACCGGCAGATGACGGCAACGACATCGGCCTGTTCCGCCGCGGTGAGTTCACGGCCGGCCGGGATGCCGTGGCTGTTCTGCAGACAGGTGCGGCAGCACGTCGCCGTCGCATGCTGGGCGAGGAAGACCGGGTGCCCGTTCCACGGGGTCTGCTTGCCGTCGCGCGGCGGATTCTGCGGTGCCAGTCGGGAGGCGATGAAGTCCTGGGCGTGATGTCTCACCGTGTCCATGCCGCGATCGGCGACGTAGTCGAGTTCCGGTCCCCGGAGATGGAAGCGCGACCGGAACGGCGCCCGGGTGATGCGCCTGATCCGCTGGTCCAGCTGGTGATCGTCCATGATGAGGTGAGCGTATCCATCGGCACTGACACGGCCGCGGCAGCAGCCCTTCGAGGACTCTGCCGCACGGGACGGATGGGGACACCGGCGAGCGCGTGTATCCTCAGAATCGTGGACTCCGATGACACACGCGGCCGACTCGCCCGGCGGATGTTCCCCGACGGGGAGGATCCCGACCCCCGCTTCACGCTCGCCAACGAACGTACGTTTCTGTCCTGGATCCGCACGTCACTCGCCTTCATCGGCGGCGGCATCGCCGTCGAGGCCTTCACCGGCGCGGTCTTCACTCCGGGCCTCCGGGCGACCCTGTCGATCGTGCTCATGACCATCGGGTTCGTCCTCGCTGCCGGTGCCGCGTTCCGCTGGTTCCGGATCGAATCGGCGATGCGCCGCAAGCAGTCGCTGCCGTTGCCGCTGATCATCCCCATCGTCAGCCTCGCCTCGGCATTGGGAGCCGGCCTCCTCGTCCTCGTCTTCTCCGGAGTGCTGTGAGCACCCCGAGGCTGGCCCCGCACGAGGATCCCGGCCTCCAGCCTGAGCGCACCACCCAGTCGTGGCTGCGCACGAGCCTGACGATGACGGTCGTCAGCCTCCTCTTCATCCGCTGGATCACGCTCTTCCCCGTCCTCTCCGTCTCCGTCTTCGTCATCTGCATCGGACTCGCGGCCGCCGTCGTCGCCCTTCAGGTCCACCGCTACCGCGTCGGCTCGGGGTCGATCCGCGCCGAACGCGGTCGCCCGAGCCCGTGGCCCATCCTCGGGCTGACGACCTCGGTGTGCCTCATCGCCGTCCTCGGCATCGCCTCGGTGATCCGTCTGACGCTGAGCTGATCCGCGATCCTCGTCGTGGGACCGCCGTTCGGTCCGCGCACCGGCGACCCTAGACTGGTGGCCATGAAGGACGCCCAGGAAGTCTCCACCGCCCCACTCGTCGCCGTCGGTCTCATCGGCGGGTACCTCACCGCCCGCGAGACCGGCATCCGCCCGCTCGGGGGCGTCGTGCTCGCCGCCGCCGGCGGCTTTGCCGCACGGACGTGGTACGCCAAGCGCGGCTGGCCGACGGCGACTGCCCTCGGCCTGGCCTACCTCGGCGGGTTCGGCCTCTCGCACCCCCTGGCGAAGAAGATCGGCGCGTGGCCGGCGGTCGTCACCGTCACCGCTGCCGCCGCGGGTGCCGCGTACCTCGCCGTCGACGCCCAGCGCGACGCCGACTGACCGCCACGAGCGCACCGCCGCACGCGCTCGCACCGCAGACCGCACGCAATTCGTCGCGCACCGTGAGCGCCGAGCCGCGCACCGTGAGCACCACAGACCGCAGGATCCCAGGAAGCGAGGACCACCGGTAGACCATGCTGGCCGTATTCGAAGGCTTCGCCGTCATCGCAGGAGTCATCCTCGTCGGGTTCCTCCTGGGACGTTCCGGGGTGCTCGGCCCGACCGGCCAGCAGGTCATCGCGAAGCTCGTGTTCTATGCGGGCACGCCGACGCTGCTCTACGTCACGGTCTCCCAGACCGACCTCGACCTCATCTTCAACTCCGCCCTGCTCGCAACAGGTGGGTCGGCCATCATCGTCGGGATCCTCCTCTTCGCCCTCACCCGCTGGATCCGGAAGCGAAGCACCGGTGAGGCGATGTTCTCGGCATGGGCGGTCAGCTACGTCAACATCGGCAACCTCGGCATTCCGATCGCCGCCTACGTCCTCTACGACGTCGGCTACGTCGCCCCCGTCCTGCTCTTCCAGCTCATCGTCCTCGCCCCCATCGGCATGGCCGTCCTCGACGCCGCGGGCAAGAAGAAGCACGACACGCACTGGTATTCGACGATCCTCCAGGTGCTCAAGAACCCGATCCTCCTCGGTGCCGCAGCCGGGGTGGCGGCCTCGGCGACAGGATTCGAGCTTCCGCGCTTCATCTTCGAACCCATCGACATGATCGGGGCGACGGCGGTGCCGGGAGCTCTCCTCGCGTTCGGGATCTCACTCAAGGACGGGTGGGCGCTGCCGGTGCGTGGAACCCGGTCGCAGCTGAGCTACATCACCGTCGGCAAACTCGTCCTCCAGCCGGTCATCGCGTGGGCGATCGGCGGCCCGCTGCTCGGCTACACCGGCATCGACCTCTTCGCGATCGTCGTCACCTCAGCGCTGCCGACAGCGCAGAACGTCTACATCTACTCGATGCAGTACCGGCAGTCCGAGGCGCTCATGCGCGACGCTGTCTTCATCACCACCGTTCTCGCCGTGCCCACTCTCGTCATCGTCGCAGCCCTCCTCGGCTGAGCCCCGCCGGCCACGGCGGCCCTCGCACCTGCCTGCGGCCACCTCGGCGATCTGGGGCTGCAGGGCGTGTCCTCCCGGGCATCGCCTGCCGGGTCACTGACAATGGGACCGTGGCTGGAGACGAGAAGAACGAGACCGAAGACCTCCTGAGCAGGCGCATGAGCTCGGGGTCCCACAGCGCTGCCGAGACACCGTCGAAGGCATCGCCCGAGGCCGCGAACGACCCGTCGACCGACACCGAGGCGTTCGATCCGATCAAGGATCCCATCCTCAAGGAGGAGCCTCGGCCCTCGACCGGTCCGGTTCGGGTGACCCCCGCGCATTCGAGCGCGCCCCAGGACACCGCCCGCACCCGCGAGGTCCCGGCGAAATCGACGGACACCTCGGCGACGACGCCTCACTCCTCGGTGATGAGCGAAGCCGACTGGGCCGCGGTGACGAAGGCCGCGACCTCCCGGGACACCCACGAACCGGAGTTCCCGGAGCGCCGGAAGAACCCGCTCGACATCATCGGCACGATCTGGATCGCACTCTCCGTGCCGTTCATGCTGCTCGCCCTCGCCGTTCGCGCGATCGCCTCGGGGATGTTCCTCAAGTTCGAGTACTTCCGTCCGGGCTTCCCAGCCGACCAGTTCGGCTTCGGTCAGGCCGACCGCGAGCACTACGCGACCTATGTCATCGACTACCTGCACAACCTCGACGGGCGCCGTTACCTCGCCGATGTCATCCTGCCCAACGGCGAACCGGTGTTCATCTCCGATGAGCTCAACCACATGGCCGACGTCAAGGGACTCATCTCCCTGCTCTACCTCATCGCGATCGTCGGCTTCATCGGCACCGTCCTCTTCTCGCTCTACCTCTCCCGCAAGGGAGGTCTGGGCATGCGCATCGGGTTCCGGCTCGGGTCGATCTTCAGCATCATCGCCATGGCGGGCATCGCCGTGGTCGCACTGCTGGGCTGGGACAGCTTCTTCCGCGGCTTCCACCGCATCTTCTTCGCCAACGGCACTTGGGAGTTCTACGCCGACGATTCCCTCATCCGACTCTTCCCGCCCCAGTTCTGGGTCGATGCCGGCATCGGTGCGGGCGCGATCTTCCTCCTGCTCGCGATCATCCTCTTCCTCTTCAGCTTCGCCGGCCACAAGAAGCGCAAGGCCGCACGCAAGGCGCAGCGCGAAGCAGCCGACGCGATCTGAGAGGCTGCCGCGGACCCACCGTCTCGCGGCGCATCACGGCGCTCACGCGCCCCACGGTTCCGGCCGGGTGGTCTTTCCCCTTCCACCCGGCCGCATCACATTCACCGCGGCCGATGTGTGTCGGCCGGCAACACATCCACCGCTGCCGATAGGTGCGCGCCTATCTGCACGGCGGTGGGCTCGCGAGGGACGCAGACGGGTTCACGGAACCTGCGGCGTTCTCGAGACACCCAGCACCGGTCCGTCGCTGGGCCCGCCACCTCCCCTTGCGCACCGCTGCATCCCGGTCTACCGTTGACAGCAAGTCACCATGCCGAATTGGAGGGTCAGCGATGAGCGCAGACGACGCACGGGCAGACGAGGCGACCACCGGGGACGAGGCCACGCCGGACACAGTTTCACCCGATAGGAGTTCGAAACCGGCCGTCGCGGTCACCACTGCTCCGCACGTGAGGGTCGACCGCGGCGATCATTCCGTCGGCGGCAGCGCCTCCAGCGCCGGGACGACGGAGGAACACGAGGTCGATCCCGATCGACACGGCGCCGACGCTGCCGGGCCGGTCGACGTCGACGCGGTCCTCACCGACGACGATCCGGGAGCAGGCGACGACTCGAGCACCGAAGGCCCACCGGAACCGCCAGCCTGAGCGAACCTCCAACCTGAGCGCGTCGCCGGGACAAGCGAACCACCAGCCAAAACGGCCCGCCGAAACCACCGGAACCGCCCGCCTAAACAGACCTCAGTCGTCGACGGCGTCGCGACCGCGGCGGACGAGGAGCGGGTCGGGGGCGTAGACGACCGAGGTGTCCTTGCCCGCATAGTCGAACTGGTTGAGGAAGTAGCGCATCGCGTTGAGCCTCGCGCGCTTCTTGTCGTTGCTCTTGATCGTGATCCACGGGGCGTGGTCGGTGTCGGTGCGTCGGAAGGTCTCCTCCTTCGCCACCGTGTAGTCGTCCCACCGCCCCAGCGATTCGAGGTCCATCGGCGAGAGCTTCCACCGCCGGACGGGGTCGATCTGGCGGATCGCGAACCGGGTGCGCTGTTCGCGCTGGGTGACGGAGAACCAGAACTTCGTCACGTGGATGTCGGAGTCGATGAGCATCTTCTCGAACACGGGTGCCTGCTCCATGAACGTCTGGTATTCGGCGTCGGTGCAGAAGCCCATGACGCGTTCGACGTTGGCCCGGTTGTACCACGAGCGGTCGAACATGACGATCTCGCCGTTCGTGGGCAGGTGAGAGATGTAGCGCTGGAAGTACCACTGCCCGGCTTCCCGGTCAGAGGGCTTGTTGAGCGCGACGACGCGGGCTGCGCGCGGATTGAGGTGCTCGGTGAAGCGCTTGATCGTCCCGCCCTTGCCGGCGGCGTCGCGGCCTTCGAAGACGATGACGTGCTTGGAGTCCGTGTCCTGGCCCCAGTACTGGAACTTCAGCAGTTCCACCTGGAGTCGGTACTTCTCGAGTTCGTACTCCTCCCGGTCCATGAGCTCCGGGTACGGGTAACCCTCCCGCCAGGTCTCGACGGCGCGCCCCATCGGGTCGATGAGCTGCGGGTCGGGGGTGTGGCTGTCGGTGACCGTGTATCCCTCGATGCGCAGCTTGTCGATGTACTCGCGCAGGTTCTCTTTCGGCAGGATGGACACGGTGTCTCCTTCGCTTCAGCGATGCCGTCGTCGGGTCCGACTGCGACATCGACTGGGTTGGTGCTGGCGCCTCGGACGGTACTGACCCGAGATGAACATCAGGTTATGCGATCGACGTCGTGTTTCGGAACCAGTCCCGCCCCGATGAGCGGGAAGACGGCGACGACGGCGAACGACAGCGGGTACCCGAGCACGGTGATGAGAGCGCCGAGGCCGGGGCCGACGAGCGCCGAGACCGCGAACTGTCCCGTGTTCTGAGCTCCCAGCGCCTTGCCCGACCAGCGGGGTCCTGCCGCCTCGGCCACCGAGGCGAAGGCGAGTCCGTTGTCGGCGACCGAGACCGTCGAGGCGAGGATGAAGACGACCGCCGCGACGATGGGCAGTGGGGTGAGGGAGACGAGGGCGACGGCGGCGGTGAGGACGCAGGCGGCGAGCGCGATGACGCGGATGAGTCCCACCCGCGTGCCTAGGGCGTCCGAGGCTCCCCCGACGACGAGGCGTCCGATCGCACCGATGAGCTGAGCGGCTGCGACGATGCCCCCGGCTGCCCCGGCGGAGATCCCCTGGGTGCTGATGAGCCAGATGAGTCCGTAGGTGGAGAACGCGAACTGCGGGACGACGAGGAGGGCGGAGACGACGTGGATCCGCCAGAGGAAGGAGTCCTCCCTGTAGGGATTGTCCGCCGAGGCGGCCCCCGCCCTCACCTGGCCCGTGACCGCGGGTCGGGCTCCCGCACTCTCCCCCGGCGCCGCACCATCGTCGATGTCGACGATGCTGGGAACCGCCTCGGCGGGAGGAGGATTGCGGATGAGGAGGAGGCAGATGAGCGTCATCGCAGCGGTGACGGCGGCGGCGAACCAGAGGTAGGCGGCGATGCCTCCGGCGGCGGCGATGGGCGGGACGGCGAGGGCGGCGACGGAGGTGCCCAGGGGTTGGGACATCTGTCGGATGCCCATCGCGAGGCCGCGGCGGTGGCGGGGGAACCAGCCCATGACGACGCGCCCGCTCGCGGAGTTCACCGACGCCGCTGCGGCTCCGGAGGCGGCGATGGCGACGATGAGCCAGACGGGCGAATCGACGACGGCCACGGCGATCGCCGAGGTCAGCGCGGTCAAACCGAGGCCGAGCGTCATCGCCAGCCGCTCCCCGTACCGGTCGGCGACCGCACCCCACGCGATGAGGGTGAGGATGAGGCCGAAGCTCGGGGCCACGGCGACCGTGCCGGCCTGGGTGAGGGAGAAGCCGAGTTCGGTGTGCAGGTACGGGATGAGGAAGGCCGGGCCGGTGATGGCGACGGTCGCAGCCATCTGCGCGAGGACTCCGACGACGAGGATCACCCAGGCCTGACGGCTGGGCGGGGTCGGAGTCATAGGCCCGACGGTAGTCCCCGATCATCATGCAGACGACGATGTCTCACTCTCCGACCCTCTCGAGGTGGGTCGCGCCTGGGAGATCCGGACCCGTCGGGACGGTAGAGTGAGTGCTGGCGACGACGCCGCTGCACCACGCGTGCGCCGCCCCCTATAGCCCAATCGGCAGAGGCAGTCGACTTAAAATCGATTCAGTCTGGGTTCGAGTCCCAGTGGGGGGACCTCCGGTTCGCCTGAGCACTCACGCTCGGGCAGGATGTCCCTATGACTCCGATGCTCCTCTCCCCCGGGAATCGACCGCAGCCCGTGTCCGGGATCGACGATCCCCTCGCCGCCGAGGCGGTCGGCCCCGCACTCATCGTCGCCGCTGATGTCGCGGCTGCACTCCCTGAGTCTCCGGACCCGACGACGCTGGGTCTCCGTCCCCTTTCCTTCCGAGAACGCGGTGGCCACTGGCAGGAGATCGGCTACGAGGCCGCCGACCACTGGCAGGCGCTCGCTCCTGCACTTCGGGCGCGTGTGCTCGCCGATCGCACGGCCGCTTTCGACGTCGAGGAGTTCAAGGCGACGACGAACGGGGCGAGCGCGTCGATGATCACGAACAATTGGATCTACTCGGGCCATCCGCGGCGCTACCGGATCGCCGGTGAGCTGCGGGACCTCGCCGAGGTGGTTGCCGCGATCAGCGCGTAGCCACCGCCTCGGCGCTGTTCCGATTGCCCTCGATCTCGGCGACATTGCGCTCCGCCCACTGCCTCAGGGCCGCAACGGGCTCGAGCAGCGACCGCCCGAGGTCGGTGAGCCGGTACTCGACGCGCGGCGGCACCTCTCCGAACGCCTCCCGGACGATGAGGCCATCGGCGGCGAGGGAACGCAGCGTCGAGGTGAGCACCTTGGGAGTGATGCCTCCGATGGCCAGGCGGATCTCGTTGAAGCGCCGCGGACCTGCGTCGAGGACCTCGATGATGAGCACCGTCCACTTGTCCCCGATCCGATCGAGGACGACGCGCGTCGGGCATTCCGGATCGTACGCGTTGCCCTCCCAGGCGATTGCCATGAGAAATCTCCATTAGTATCTTTGAGGTACGTGGTATCCGAAGTATATCGTTGAGCCATCAGATGAACCAACGAAAGGTACGGACATGAGAATCGCCCTCTTCGGAGCCTCCGGCATGGTCGGCTCCCGCATCGCCGACGAAGCCGCCGGGCGCGGACTCGAGGTCACCGCGATCACCCGCTCGGGCGCCGAGGTGCCCGGCGTCGCCCACAGCCTCACCGGCGACATGGCCGACGCCGACTTCGACGCCCGCGTCGTGGCCGAGAACGACGTCATCGTCTCCGCCACCGGCCCCAGCCGCACCGGCGGCGACCACGGCGAATGGCTCGCAGCGCTGAAGACCCTCGCCGAGGCCAGCGGCGACACCCGACTCATCGTCGTCGGCGGAGCCGGTTCCCTGTCGGTCGGTGACACCCTGCTCAAGGACACCCCCGGCTTCCCCGCCGTCTACAAGGCCGAAGCCGAGACCGGGACGCGCGCCCTCGAGCTGCTCCGCGACGGGAACTACTCGCCGTGGACGATGCTCTCCCCCGCCCCGCAGATCGCGCCCGGCACCCGCACCGGCTACTACGCCGTGGCCCTCGACTCCCCGGCCGGCGATTCGATCTCCGCCGAGGACTTCGCCATCGCCCTCGTCGACGAGATCGAGGATCCCCAGCACACCGACGCCCGCTTCACCGTCGCGAACTCCGAGGTCAACTGATCCTCGTACCGTGAGCTGCGAACCCGGCAGACCCTCAGTTGATGGCGTACCGCTTGGACGAGATCTCGAATCCGTGCTGGCCATTGGTGCACACCACGCCGCGGTCGGGATCCGTCGTGCAGCCGATGCCGCGCACCCAGAGGACCTCACCGTAGCCCAGGACTCTCGTGTCCGCACCCCATTCCCCCGAATCGGAGTACTGGGTGAACGTCGGATCCCCGTAGACCTCGAACCGCGGTGAGCCCTGCGGCTCGAGCACGATCGCGGTGGGCTGCTGCGGCTGCCCCATGTAGCGCACCGGCGGGAGGTCGTCGGGGAAGTTGAAGTTGTCGCAGCCGAGCTCGGTCTCGGTGAAGCTGCAGTGGTGCTTCCGCGACTCCGTCGTGAAGTAGATCCCCGCAGCTCCCGTCGCAGTCCCCTCGTAGTCCCACGGCAGCACGGCGTAGCCGGCGGGTACGGCAACGGAGCGCGGGCGGAGGACGAAGCGCTGTCCGCCCTTCTCGCACGAGAGCGTGATCGCGTAGTCGACGATCTCGTTGTCCATGGGGAAGACGCACGACCAGCCGTCGACCAACGTGCCGTGGCCGGACTCGTCCACGGAGTCCTCGCCGCGCCCGAATGCCGTGAGCGCGTCCCTGGCCTGCCCGCAGTCGGTCTCCTTCGACCCCTGATAGACCCTCTGGTCGGACAGCGGAGCCGGTGCCTGGCCGCAGAGTCCGACGGGCAGGGGTTCGTCGGCGACGACCGTATCATCCTCGGTGGCAGCCTCCGATGGGGTCTTTACCGCCGAGGTGGGAGTGCCCCCGGTCCCGGGCGGATTCCCTCCTGCGCCGGTACAGCCGGTGAGCACGAGCAGGGACACGAGGGCGGGAATCGCGACGATGCGGTTCATGCCCTCACCCTAGTCGCCGCTCAGACCGTTTGTGTCGGTGAGGAGATCACAGGCTCATCACGACCTGCGGTCCCGATCCCTCGCGGAACGCGACAGCGCCGGGAGTGCGAACACTCCCGGCGCTGTCGTCTCGGATCCGAGTGGATCTGTTGTCAGGCTCAGGCCTTGACGGGCTCCTTCTTCGGAACCGGCTTGGATTCAGCGGCCTCGACGAAGGACTTGCGCGGCACGTCGAGATCGACGAGCGGCGAGGTGTCCCGACCGAGGACGAAGTTGAGGATCCAGTTGCCGAAGACCTTCGCCTTGCGGTCGAGGCTCGGGATCGCGTAGCCGTGGTAGGCGCGGTGTATGAGCCATGCGAGCAGGCCGCGGGCCTCGAAGTCGCCCATCTGGGAGACGCCCTTGTAGAGGCCGAGACCGGCGACCGAACCGATGGTCTTGTGGAAGTACTGCTTGAACTCGGTCTCCCCACGCAGGGCGGCGAGCACGTTGGCCGCGAGCACCGGAGCCTGGCGCACGGCGTGCTGAGCGTTGGGCACGCAGAAGCCGCCCACGCCGCCGCCGGAGAGATCGGGCACAGCGGCGTTGTCACCGGCGCCCCAGGCACCTTCGACGACGCCGTCTTCGCCTTCGACGCGCAGGTCGGCGCGCACGGTCACGCGGCCGCGCTCGTCGATCGGCAGGTCGGAGTCGATGAGGACGGGGTTGGCCTTGACGCCGGCCGACCACACGATGGTGTCGGCGTCGAACTCCTCGCCGTTCGAGAGCTTGACGCGCTTGTCGGTGCAGTCCTGGAGGAAGGTCTCGAGGTAGACGTCGATGCCGCGCTCACGCAGGTGCTCGACGACCCAGCGGGCCTGAGCCTCGCCGACCTCGGGCATGACGCGACCGAGGGCCTCGACGAGGACGAAGCGGACGTCCGCCTCGGTGAGGGTCTCGTACTGGGCGATCGCCGAGCGGACGACGTCCTCGAGTTCGGCGAGCAGTTCGATGCCTGCGAAGCCACCGCCGACGAAGACGAAGGTGAGCGCCTTGCGACGCTCCTCGTCGTCCTCCATGAGGGCGGCGTCGGCGAGACGCGAGAGGAGGTGGTCGCGCAGGGCCACAGCCTCTTCGATCCGCTTGAGGCCGATCGCGTTCTCCTTGAGGCCGGGGATCGGCAGGGTGCGGGCGACGGAGCCGGCGGCCATGATGATGTGGTCGTAGTCGAGCTCGAAGGGTTCGTCGTTCTCGGGTTCGACGACGACGAACTTGTCGGCGTGGTTGATCGAGGTCACCGAGCCGGTGATCACCTCGGCGCCGGGCAGGTTGCGGCGCAGCGGGACGACGGCGTGACGGGGTTCGATCGAACCGGCAGCCACCTCGGGGAGGAAGGGCTGGTACGTCATGTACGGGTTGGGGTCGATCACGGTCACGGTGGCTTCACCGCGGCCGAGGTTCTTCAGCAGATTCTGGGCCGTGACGAGGCCGAGGTATCCGCCACCGACGACGAGGATTCGTGGACGCAGTTTCGAGTTTCTGATGAGAGCCATAACCCCATCCTAGGCCCTTGTGAAAACTTTCACTAATTGCCTGCGACGTCCCAGATGAGACGCGTATCACGGCCCGCGATCAGCGTCGGCGACGGAGGTGGAGAACGAGAGCGAGGACGAGGAGTCCGATGCCCACAGCGCCTCCGAGTCCGAGCAGCCAGTACCCGAGCGTCGGGGTCGACTGCGAGGCGACGACGTCCTTGGGGGCGACGGCCTTCGGACTGTCGTCCTCGGCGGGTGCGGCGGTCTCGGTCTCCGCGGGATCCGTGTCGGCGCGGCGGTGCATCTTCACCCAGCTCGAGAGCGCGTCGGCGGCGCTGGGCACGGTCTTCGGCACGTCGGCCTTCATCGCCGCCTCGGGGTCGAGGCGACCCCAGCCGACGATCGGATCGGGCTTGTCCTGGGTGCTCTGTCCCTTGTAGCCGGCCACCGGCTTCGCGGTCGACAGCAGCTTCGCGGCCACCTCGTCGGCGCTGAGGTCGGGGTTGTCGGCACGGATGAGCGCGGCGACCCCGGAGACCACGGGGGCCGCGAACGAGCAGCCCTGACCTTCGGCGTAGCCGCCGGAGTAGTACGGGATGGGGATGTCGGCGGCCGGACCCATGAGGTCGACGGCGGTGCCCGGCGCCGTCGAGGCGTCGAGGACGCGCCCGTCCTTGCCGAGTCCGCCGACGCCGATGACGCCGGGAACCGTCGACGGCGACCACGCCTGGGTCGCGCCCTGGGAGGCGTTGCCGACGCAGGCGACGACGAGGACGTCCTTCTCATACGCGTACGCGAACGCCTTGTCCCAGCTCTCGGGCCACGCGGGGTCGTCCCAGCCCAGCGACATGTTGATGACCTTGGCGCCGTTGTCCACGGACCAGCGGATCGCCTCGGCGGCCTGCTCCCGGGTCGATCCCGACTCCTTGGGCCGGTCGGGACCCAGCCACATCGACGCGGAGAGGATCTTCGCGTCGGGGGCCACGCCGACAGGGCCGGCGCCTTCGCCCTGACCGGCGATGACACCGGCGACGGCGGTGCCGTGGTGGATCGTGGTCTTCCCGCCGATAGGGGTCGTGCCGTCCTTGCCGAGGCCGCTGAAGTCCTTGGCCTTCGTCACCACGCCGTTGAGGTCCTCGTGGTTCTTGTTCACACCCGAGTCGATGACGGCGACGCTCACGCCCTTGCCGGTGGAGGTCTTCCACAGCTTGTCGATGCCGTAGTCGCCGATGAACCACTGTCCGGGTCCGGCCTTGGGAGCGGCAAGAGCAGGATGGGCGGTCCCGAAGACGAGAGCGAGCACGAGTCCGATGAGCGCGAACCTGCGCGCACCGAGGGCGACGCGGCGCGACCGTCCGGGGGCGGGACCGCTCGATCGGCCGGGGACGGCGCTCATGAGGCGAGGTCGAGGGCGATGCCGTCGAGGATGTCCGTCTCCGAGACGACGATCGTCAGGTCCGACCCGGCGGCGCGCACGGCTTCGTCGACGCGGGCGACGACACGGGCGAAGATCAGGCCGCCGGCGGCGATGACGTCGACGCGGCCGGGATGCATGTAGGGCAGCGCGGCACGGGCGGCGCGGTCCATCTGCACGAGGGCGTCGGCCTGCGCTTCGACCTCGGCGACGGTGACCTGCGCGCCGTGGATGCGCTCACGCTGGTAGCTGTCGAGTCCGAGGATGCCGGCGGTCAGTGTCGTCACGGTGCCGGCCACGCCGATGAAGGTGCGGGCGGCGGCGAGGTCGACCACCTCGGCGGCCCGGTCGAGGTGGGTGTCGATGTCGGTCACGGCCGCGCGGATCTGGTCGCCGTCGGGAACCTCGGTGTTCATGTGCCGCTCGGTCAGGCGCACGGACCCGATGTCCATGCTCACGGCGGCGTCGACCTCGCCGGTGCCGAGGACGAGTTCGGTCGATCCCCCGCCGAGGTCCATGACGAGGAACGGTCCCGTCTCGGCGCTGCGCCCGGCGGTGGCGCCGAGGAAGGACAGGTGGGCCTCCTCGTCTCCGGAGATGACGTCGGGGACGACGCCCAGGATCGCGAAGATCCCGGCGAAGAACTCATCCCGGTTCTTCACGTCCCGGCTCGCCGAGGTGGCCACGAAGCGGATCCTTTCCGGCGCGTACTCCGAGGCGATCTCCGCGTACTCCCGGGTGACGGCGAACGTGCGCTCAAGGGCTTCGGGGGCGAATTCGCCGGTCGCGTCGACGCCCTGGCCGAGGCGGACGATGCGGGTCTCGCGGCGCAGTTCGATCATCGCCCCGGTCTCGTCGACGTCGGCGACGAGCAGGCGCAGTGAGTTCGTTCCGCAGTCGAAGGCGGCTACGCGCATGGTTCCCCCTAGTCCGTCGTCTCGGCGTCGGTCGTCTGTGCGTCCGTCGTCTCTGCGTCGGTGACGGCCGGGGTCGGAACGTCGTTCATGAACGAGAGTGCGCGATCGCCGATCGGGTTGACCCCGGGCCCGGCGGCCAGGGCGTGGCCGACGAGGGCGTGCAGGCACTTCACGCGGGTGGGCATGCCGCCGGCGGAGAAGTCGGCGATCTCCTCGACCTCGGCGATGCCGGCGTCCTGGCCGATCTCGGAGCGGGTGGCGAGGTAGGCCTCGTGGGCGCGACGGTAGGCTGCGGCGAGTTCATCGTCCTCGGCGATCTCGGCGGTCCATTCGGCCATGATGCCCGAGGCTTCGAGGCGCGAGCTTTCGGCGACGAACGCCGGGTGGGTGAGGTAGAACGTCGTGGGGAACGGGGTGCCGTCCTCGAGACGAGGGGCGGTGGCGACGACGAGCGGTTCACCGGCGGTGCTGCGGGCGGCGATGCCGACGACACCGCGGGGAATGCGTCCGAGCTGCTCCTTCAGCGTTGCGAAGTCCGCCTCGGTGCACTCTGTGATCATCTGGGGGTTCCCGTCGTGTTGCTCGAATTGCCGACCTCTTCGATCGACTCCAGCAACTCAAGGTACCAGGGTTGACTGCGCTGTGGGGAGGATGTGTCCGAATCGTCATCGTCACTTGTCTGCTGATTGGTGACGATGACGGCGTTCTTGCCCTTCTCGACGTAGTACTGCTCTTCCCGGGCCTTGCGGGCGATCTGGGTGGGGTCCTTGAGGTCCTTGTTCTTCTGTCGCAGCGCTTCGACCTCGGAGCGGGTGGAGTCGATCTCGTTGTTCAGCGCCGCGATCTGCTGGGCCTGCTTGAGGGCGGAGTTGATCGAGGGCAGGAACGTGACGAGGACGATGGCGAGCACGGCGAGGAACACCCCGGCCTGCCACGACATGCGGCGCCCGCGCGCGTCCGGCTGTGCGGGCACCTCGACGACCGGCTTGGGGCGTCGCCGAGGGGTGGCTTTGCCAGGGGCCGTCTTGGGGGCAGTTCTTCTCGGTTTGCTCGGAACCATGACTCTTCCTTGTGCGACCGGGGATTGGGAAGGCAGTCGCAGTACTCCAAGTCTGCCGTGTCGATCACCGGTCGCCGAGGATTTCGCCGCCGTGGCGTGTTCGCGTGGCGCACCGAACAGTCGCGTCCAAATCACACCCGCACCTGCACCCACCTCCCTCAGCTCCACACACCACCGCCCACTCCTCTCACCACCTCGCACCGCACACACCACCTTGCGCCGCACGCACCACCTTGCGCCGCACACACCACCTTCCGCTCCGCACGCACCACCTCGAGCTCGACGTCCTACATGTCTACGGGTAGGAAATCGAGCCAAGCCTGACGACAGCCCGCGCGGGACCCGACGCTTCCCCACGCACGCCTCGGCGAACCCGATGCCACCGTTCCGTCCACAGCTGCCCACAAGACGCCCACAGAGTTATCCACAGATCGTGAATCTCTTATTGCGTTTACAACACGTTTGATGCAGTTTGTATCTATGTACAGAATTTTGATAACACAAGAGCTCAATCGACTCGGGTTCAATCATGAAGACATCCGCTTCGCCCGAAAGTGCTGCCTGCTGCGTCTCTCGCGAGGCGTGTACGTCGCCAAACACGTGTGCGCAGTGGAGACTCATCGGCCGCTGTGGGCAGGCATCGAAGACAGCACGTTCGAGGCCTACCCCGAGTACGGAGACATGCGCGATGAGGTGACGAAGCTCGATGCGGCGGTGATGGCCAGATGCGAACAGCAGTTCCAGCGCCGACAGTCGGGCTCAGGAGACGGCACCGAACCATCGGACGGCGAGACCGCGAGCTCATCGTCGGGCACCGAGGTGATCTCCCACATCTCGGCGGCCATCATCCACGGTCTGCCGCTCGCCTCCCCCGTCACCCACCAGGTCGAAGTGGTGCGTCCCGGCATCAACCGACGCTTCGCGAACCTCCATGTGCGCGGCACGCCGATTCCCAAACATCATCAGGGCACGATCCGCGGGATGCGCGTGACCACTCTGGAACGCACACTCGTCGATGTCGCTCGGGCCTACAGCCTGGAGGTCTCGGTGGCGATGATCGACGATGCGCTCCACCGTCACCTGACGACCCCGGAGAAGATCCTCACGGTCCTCGGTCAGGCGGTGGAGAAGCGCAACACGAAGAAGGTCCGACGCGCTCTCGAACTCGCCGACGGCAGGCGCGAATCCCCTGCCGAGTCGATCGCCGCCGTCCGCTTCTACGAGCACGGAATCCACGGCATGTCCCCGCAGGTGAGCTTCGTGATCGACGAAGCAGGTACGCAGATCCGAGTCGACTTCTGTCACAGGCAAGCCCGGCTCATCGTCGAAATCGACGGTCTCGGAAAGCTCTACCTCGGTTCAGGCGTGCCGCGAGAAGAGCTGGAGAGGGAACGCCGCCGTGAGCAATGGCTGCGCGACCGAGGCTGGCAGGTCATTCGCATCAGTTGGAAGGAGCTCTTCTCCGAGGCGAAGTTCGAGGAGATCAAGCTCGCGATCATGCGCTCGGAAACCGCGGCGGCCGCCTCGGCGAGGTGAGCTTCGCTCAGGGATGGCGGCAGGCCCGCAATGAGGAGCCGTGGCCGCTCAAGCTCTCCGCTGCCGTCAGGTGGAGCGCGATGAACCACCCGTGGACGGGTAGGACGTCGCGCTGAAGCGTCGGTGTGCGAAGCGGAGGGTAGGACGTCGGGTGGAACGTGGGACTAGCCGCGTAACCTGAGTGAATCGCCGAGGCGGGGGTCGGGTGATCGTCGACGATCATCCGACCCCCGCCTCGGCGAGGTCATGCGCCCGGGTCCGGGCGCTCAGGCCTCGAAGCGCGGGAAGGCGCGCTTGCCGGCGTACCGGGCCGCGTCGCCGAGCTGCTCTTCGATGCGCAGGAGCTGGTTGTACTTCGCGACGCGCTCGGAGCGGGCCGGGGCGCCGGCCTTGATCTGTCCAGCGTTGGTGGCCACCGCGAGGTCGGCGATCGTCGTGTCCTCGGTCTCGCCGGAGCGGTGCGAGATCATCGTCGTGTACCCGTTGGTCTGGGCCAGGGCCACGGCGTCGAGGGTCTCGGTGAGGGTGCCGATCTGGTTCACCTTGACCAGCAACGAGTTCGCGGTGTCGTTGTCGATGCCGCGCTCAAGGCGTTCGGGGTTGGTCACGAAGAGGTCGTCGCCGACGAGCTGGACCTTCGAGCCGATGGCCGCGGTGAGCTTCGCCCAGCCCTCCCAGTCGTTCTCGTCGAGGGGATCCTCGATCGAGACGAGCGGGTACTTGCCGAGCAGCTCCTCGTAGTAGGCGGCCATTTCCTCGGCCGACTTCTTCTCCCCTTCGAACTCGTACGCGCCGTCCTTGTAGAACTCGGAGGAGGCGACGTCGAGGGCGAGCGCGATGTCGCGTCCGGGACGGTGTCCGGCGATCTCGATGGCCTCGAGGATGAGGTCGAGGGCCGCGGCATTGGACTCGAGGTTGGGCGCGAAGCCGCCCTCATCGCCGAGACCGGTGGACAGGCCGCGCTCCTTGAGCACGCCCTTGAGCGCGTGGTAGACCTCGACCGACCACTGCAGGGCCTCGTGGAAGCTCGCCGCACCGATCGGAGCGATCATGAACTCCTGGATGTCGACGTTCGAGTCGGCATGCGATCCGCCGTTGAGGATGTTCATCATCGGCACGGGCATGACGTGGGCGTTCGGTCCGCCGAGGTAGCGGTAGAGGGGAAGGTCGGCCGAGACCGCTGCCGCACGGGCCACTGCCAGGGACGTGCCGAGCATCGCGTTCGCGCCGAGGCGGGACTTGTTCTCGGTCCCGTCGAGTTCGATCAGGGCCTGGTCGACGAGGCGCTGGTCGTCGCTCTCGAGTCCGACGATGGCATCGTTGATCTCGTCGATGACGGCGTCGACGGCGTTCGTCACACCCTTGCCGAGGTAGCGTTCCGGGTCCCCGTCGCGCAGCTCGACGGCTTCGAACTCACCGGTGGAGGCACCGGAGGGCACTCCGGCGCGACCGACGGATTCGTCGGCCAAGAGCACTTCCACCTCGACGGTGGGGTTTCCCCGGGAATCCAGGATTTCGCGGGCGTTTGCGGCAACGATCTCAGCCACTGATTACTCCTTAGCAGTCGGTTTCACATGGGGAACATGTGCCTGCGCCTCAGCTTAGTGCACAACCGGGATCCGCCCAGCCCTCACGCGGCCCGGTCGTCGCCTGCCACGAGCAGGCTCGACCGCAGTCGGGCCGGGGTCGCCGGATCCATTCCGTGCTCGAGCAGGTACTTCTCCACCGCGTCGTCACCGTAGGTCCGGGTGAGCGAATCGAGGATGCCCGCCAGCAGCTCCCGGGGTGCGGCCGTCGCCGTCTCGACGAGGTTCCCGGAGATCCCCGCATCCGAGTAGTTGCGCAGGATCGATTCGAGGAACGCCCCGCCGAGGTGGTCCTCGGTGACTGTGTAGTCGTCGAGGACGTCCTCCCGGTCCACGCCGAGGAGGTCGAGGACGAACGCCGCGACGAGACCCGTGCGGTCCTTGCCGGCCGAGCAGTGGAAGACGATGCCCGACTCGCACCGGTTCGCGATCGTGTCGACGGCCAGCGCCAGCCGGGGCCCGAAATGGTCGATGAGGTAGTCGTAGATCCGCCGCAGCGACCGGTCGGTGAGATCGAGTCCCGTCGTCTCCGCGAGCTCGCGCATCTCCTCCGGCGTGGGCGGTGCGGCCGGGAAGAACCGGTCCTCGAAGACCGGGAGTTCGATGTAGTCGACGTCGAGTCCCTCGATCGCATCGGGCCGTTTGGACCTCTCGCCGATGTCGCGCAGGTCGAGCACTGTGGTGATCCCCAGCCGCGTGAGCTCCTCCCTGGAGCGGTCGGTGAGCTGGGCGAGGCCGTCGGCCCGGAACACCCGACCCTTGGCGACCGAGGCCTCACCGACGGGCGCCCCGCCGAGGTCACGGAAGTTGAAGGTCCCCTCGATGTCGATCCTGTCCAAGCTCACTGTCCCTCTTCTCCGTCTGTCTCGCTTCGGTGTCCGACGTGGTCGGCTCGGTGTCCGCCTGCGTCTCGTTCTTCGTCCTTGATCCGACGGTACTCGGCTTCGACGTCCTCGAGCGAGGCCATCGGCCCGTTCCGCCCTTGCCCGTCGAAGGCGAAGGGGTGCCTGCGCACGAGTTTCGCCTCCAGGCCTGCGATGACGGCGCCGAGGCTGTGCCCGTAGTTCTCTCCCCCGCTCTCGTCGAGCAGGGCCGAATGGAAGAGCACCTGGTAGAGGACGTCGCCGAGTTCGTCGAGGACCGCCTCTCGGTGCTCGGGCGTCGGCTGCGCCCGGAAGTCGGTGAGCGCGTCGACGAGCTCCTCGGTCTCCTCCCGCACGTACTTCACCAGACTGCCGTGGTCCTGCTCCG
This sequence comes from Brevibacterium ammoniilyticum, assembly GCF_038429965.1. Classification (NCBI taxonomy): domain Bacteria; kingdom Bacillati; phylum Actinomycetota; class Actinomycetes; order Micrococcales; family Brevibacteriaceae; genus Brevibacterium; species Brevibacterium ammoniilyticum. Next base: position 34,589 of record NZ_BAABNP010000001.1, on the reverse strand, counting down.
ACGACCACGGGCACCGGGAGCGGAGCACGGCCATGGCCTCGACGATCCCGTCGGCACTCACCGCACCCCCGTCGCCACCCGCTCGCACGGCGCTCATGCCCGGACGACCTCGGATTCGACCACCTCGGCGGGGATGACCGGGACGATCGCGTCAAGGAACTGGTGGGCCCAGCGGAGGATGTCGGAATCGGTCATCTCCTTGGCCCCGAACCCGTCCCCGTTCATCGGCTTGGGCACGAGCACCGACCGGATCGCGGGCTTGAGCAGCGTCTTCGGGTAGAGCCGCTTGAGGCGCACGACCTGCGAGTCCTCGAGTTCGACGGGCCCGAAGCGCACGAAGTTGCCTTGGACGACGATGTCGCTGACGCCCGAGGCGCGGGCCCGGATGCGCAGGCGGGCGACGTCGGCGAGGACTCCGACAGCTTCCGGGTAGGGCCCGTAGCGGTCGACGAGTTCGTCGAGGACCTCTTGGAGTTCATCCTCGTTCGCCGCTGCCGCGAGCTTCCGGTAGGCCTCGAGACGCAGCCTCTCATGGTCGACGTACTCGGCGGGCAGGTGGGCGTCGACGGGCAGCTCGATGCGCATCTCCGCCTCCGGTTCGGTGTCCTCCCCGCGGAAGTTCGCGACGGCCTCGCCGACGAGGCGGACGTAGAGGTCGAAGCCGACCCCTTCGATGTGCCCCGACTGCTGACCACCGAGCAGGTTGCCGGCGCCGCGGATCTCGAGGTCCTTCATCGCCACCTGCATGCCTGCGCCGAGCTCGGTGTGCGCGGCCAGCGTGGTCAGCCGGTCGTGGGCGGTCTCGGTGAGCTGGGTGTCGGGCGGGTAGAGGAAGTACGCGTAGGCGCGTTCGCGACCGCGGCCCACCCTGCCGCGCAGCTGGTGGAGCTGCGAGAGCCCATAGCGGTCGGCATGGTCGATGATCAGCGTGTTCGCATTGGCGATGTCAATGCCGGTCTCGACGATCGTCGTGCACACGAGCACGTCGTACTTCTTCTCCCAGAAGTCGACGATGACCTGTTCGAGCCGATGCTCGTTCATCTTGCCGTGGGCGATCGCGATGCGCGCCTCGGGGACGAGCTCGGCCAGGTGCGCGGCGACGGCCTCGATGTCGCGGACCCGGTTGTGGATGTAGAAGACCTGCCCTTCGCGCATGAGTTCGCGGCGGATCGCGGCCTTGACCTGCTGGTCCTCGTACTTCCCGACGTAGGTGAGCACCGGGTGGCGCTCTTCGGGCGGGGTCGCCAGCGTCGACATCTCCCGGATCCCGGTCACCGCCATCTCGAGGGTGCGCGGGATCGGGGTCGCCGACATCGCGAGGACGTCGACGTTCGTGCGCATCGCCTTGAGCGTCTCCTTGTGCTCGACGCCGAAGCGCTGCTCCTCGTCGATGATGACCAGTCCGAGGTTCTTGAACCGGACCTCGCCGCTGAGGAGTCGGTGGGTGCCGATGACGAGGTCGAGCTTGCCCTCGGCGAGGTCGGCCACGACCTTCTCCGACTCCTGCTTCGTCTGGAACCGGGAGAGCGCGCCGACGGTGACGGGGAATCCCGCGTAGCGTTCGGCGAAGGTCTCGAAGTGCTGCTGGACGAGCAGGGTCGTGGGGACGAGCACGGCGACCTGCTTGCCGTCCTGGATCGCCTTGAACGCCGCGCGGACCGCGATCTCCGTCTTGCCGTAGCCGACGTCGCCGCAGATGAGGCGGTCCATCGGCACGGACTTCTCCATGTCGGCCTTGACTTCGTCGATCGTCGTGAGCTGATCGGTGGTCTCGACGTAGTGGAAGGCGTCCTCGAGTTCGCGCTGCCACGGGGTGTCGGGTCCGTAGGCGTGGCCGACGGTGGCCTGCCGGGCGGAGTAGAGGCGGATGAGCTCCCCGGCGATCTCCTTGACCGCCTTGCGGGCCTTCGCCTTCGTCGACTGCCAGTCGGCTCCGCCCATCTTGTTCAGGCTCGGGTTCTCCCCGCCGACGTAGCGGCTGACCTGGTCGAGGGCGTCGCTGGGGACGTAGAGGCGGTCACCGGGCTGCCCGCGCTTGGCCGGGGCGTATTCGATGATGAGGTATTCGCGGGTGTGCTTGGCTTTACCCTTGCCGGTGGTGCGCTGCGTCATCTCGACGAACCGGCCCACCCCGTGCTGCTCGTGGACGACGAGGTCCCCGGGGGCGAGGTTGAGCGGATCGACCTGGTTGCGTTTGCGCCGCGTCGGCAGTCGGCGCATGTCCCTCGTCGAGGTGGCCGCCGCCCGACCGAGCACGTCCGCCTCGGTGAGCACGGCCAATCTGAGGTCGTCGAAGACGAACCCGCCGAACGGCGCCGCCGTCGTCACCGTCACGAGCGCCTCGGGCACATCGGTGGGGTTCTCGACGAAGCTCGCGGGCACACCGGCCTCGGAGAACACCTCGACCATGCGCTTGCCCGGTCCCTGCCCTTCGGTGAGGACGAGGATCCGCCACTGGTCGTGGACGAGTCCCCTGACATCGGCGAGGATCGCCTCGACATCGCCAGCGTAGCCCTTCGGCGGCCTGGCGGGCACGGAGAAGAGGTTGTCGCCCGGGGAGGCGAGCTCGGCATCGGCGGCGAAGCCGCCGATCTCCCACCACGCGAGTCCGATGAGCCCTGCGCCCTCCCGCATCTCGTCAAGGGTGCGGAACGTCGCGGCCGAGAGGTCGATCGGGGTCTCACCGCCGCCGGCGGCCCCCGACCACGCTGCCTGGAGGAACTCGTTCGTCGTCGTCACGAGGTCGACTGCGCGGGCCTCGACCCGTTCGGGTTCGGTGATGATGATCTTCGTGCCCTGCGGCAGCAGGGCTATGAGCGGTTCCATGCCGTCGGCGAGGACCGCGGTGAGGGACTCCATGCCCTCGACGGCGATGCCTGCCGCGATCTTCTCGAGCATGTCCGCGGCCGAGGGCAGCGAGGCCGAGAGCTCGGCCGCCCGCGCGCGCACGGAGTCGGTGAGGAGGAGTTCGCGCACCGGCGGGGCGGAGAGGACGAGCGGAGCGGCGTCGGGCTCGGCGGGGATCGACCGCTGGTCGGCCACCGCGAATTCGCGGATCTCGTCGACCTCGTCGCCGAAGAACTCGATGCGCAGGGGATGGTCGGCCGTGGGCGGGAAGACGTCGACGATGCCGCCGCGCACGGCGAACTCGCCGCGGCGGGAGACCATGTCGACCCGGGTGTAGGCGAGTTCGGTGAGGCGGGCGGCGGTCGCTTCGATCTCGACCTCGTCGCCGACGGCCACCTCGATCGGGGGGATCTCGCCGAGGCCCTTGGCCAGGGGCTGGAGGAACGCGCGGACGGGCGCGATGACGAAGGTGAGCTCGCGTCCGGGCTTCGGGTGGGCGAGCCGGCGGAGGATCTCCAGGCGCTGACCGACCGTATCGGAGCGGGGCGAGAGCTTCTCGTGCGGCAGCGTCTCCCAGCTGGGGAAGACCGCGATCGACTCCGCGGGCACCCAGTCGGCAAGCGAGCGTGCGAGGTCCTCGGCCTCCCGGGTCGTGGCGGTGACGATGAGCTGGGGCGAGACGGGGCCGCCAGTGGTGACAGGGCCGTCGGCGGAGACAGGGCCGCCGGTGGAGACGGTGCGTCGCAGGATCGACGGCCACAGTCCCCTGATCGCGTCGATGGTCCCGCCCGTCGTCGTCGGGTCCCGGAAGGCCTCGACGAGTTCGGTGACGGTGGGATTCTGCAATGTGAGATCGAGTCCGTTGAGCACCTGGCAATTCTAGTCCACGGCACTGACGCGAGCCTGAGGCCCACGGCGTGACGCTGACCTGCGGCGAAGCCCGCCACCGCCGTCGCACACCGTGCACACTCGGTCCCGAAGCCGCCTCGGCGCTCCCTCACGAAACGGTCACGGCACCGCGTCTCTGGGCTTTCTCCAAAGTTCGTGGCCGATAATCGGAGCATGAGCTCGAAGAACTCCCCCCGCTTCACCGCCGAGGAATCCCGCGTCCTCTTCGGCCCCCAATCCCCCAACCTCGCCTCCGCCCAGACGGGCACTCCCACGAGCATGCGCGAGCGCATGCGCACGGCCCTCGGCCAAGGCGGCGGACTCTCCCGCTTCGCCCCGGTCTTCATCCTGCTCGCGGTCATGTGGATCATCGAGATCGTCGATGCGATCGTCCCCGCCGACCTCGACCTGCTCGGCCTCCAGTCGTGGAACCCGCTCTCCCTCTACGGGATCGTCACCTCCCCACTGCTCCACGCCGGCTTCGGCCATCTCCTGGCCAACACGTTCCCGTTCCTCATCCTCGGCCTCTTCATCGCCGCCGAGGGCGCCCGCCGGTTCTGGCTGGTCACCGGGATCGTCGCGCTCGTCGCGGGCCTCGGAGCCTGGTTGACGACGATGCCCGGCCACTACATCGTCGGTGCGTCGGGCATCGTGTTCGGCTACTTCGGCTACCTTGCCGTGCGCACATGGTTCACCGAGGATGTGCTGCGGAAGATCATCTACTTCGCGATCGGCCTCTTCGTCTTCGTCACCTACGGCGCCTCCCTCGTCTTCGGCATGTTCCCCCAGGCCAACGGGGTGTCCTGGCAGGGTCACCTCTTCGGCTTCGTCGGCGGCGTCCTCGCGGCGTGGCTCATCCACCGCAGGCGCGGATCGCGGGCCCGCGTCGAGAGCTGATCGCGACGTCAGCTGCGGGCGTGGAACTTCGCCTGCACGGGCTCGAGGCCCTCGACGATGCACATCTCGACGGCGTCGGCGGCGTCTGAGACGAGGATCGGCAGGGTCTCCCGCTCCGCCTTCGCGAACGGGCTGAGCACGAAGTCCGCGGTGTCCTGGCGACCGGCCGGACGTCCGACCCCCACCCGGATGCGCACGTAGTCCTTCGTCCCCAGCGCCGAGGTGGTCGACCGCAGGCCGTTGTGCCCGCCTTCTCCCCCGCCGACCTTTGCCTTGATCGTGTCGAAGGGGATGTCGACATCGTCGTGGACGGTGATGATGCGGTCGGGGCCGATGCCGTAGAAGTCGGCGACCTGCTTGAGCGGCCCTCCCGTCTCGTTCATGTACCCCGTCGAGGTGGCGAGCACGACCCGGGGCCCGGGCAGTCCCGGAACCGGTCCGTGCGACAGACGCCCGGTGCCGACGTTCGCGCGCAGCTTCGTCCGCGAGAGGGTGATGCCCATCCGGGAGGCGAGTTCGGCGACGACCATCTGTCCGATGTTGTGTCGGGTCGCCTCGTACTTCGGCCCCGGATTGCCGAGTCCGAACACCAACCACGCCTCGCTGCTCATCGCCGCCCTCTCATCTCTCTCCCCCGCTCGCTGCGGGCCCGGTTCACCAGGATAGACAGATCGGCGGACCGCCATGCTGGCGGCCCGCCGATCGGGTCATTCGAACCTCGACTCAGTCGGGGATCGATGCGCTCTCACGCTTATCTGAGGTCACTCCTCGTCGGAGCCCTCGGACTCGGCCTCGTCGGCTGCGCCCTCTTCGGTGGTCTCTTCCTCAGCGGTCTCGTCCGCATCGGACTCGGTGTCCATCTCGACCTCTTCGGAGATGTTGACGACGAGCAGCTCGGGGTCGGCGACGAGCTCGACGCCGGCGGGCAGCTCGACCTGTCCGGCGAGGATGTGCTCACCGGCCGGGCGGCCCTCGACGGTGACCTCGAAGCCCTCGGGCAGCTTGGTCGCGTCGGCGAGGACCGAGAGGGTCGACTCGACCTGCGAGACCATGGTGCCGGGGGCGGCGTCGCCGACGACGTGGACGGGGACGTCGACCTCGATCTTCTCGCCGCGCTTGACGATGATGAGGTCGAGGTGCTCGATCTCACGGCGCACGGGCTCGATCTGGACGTCGCGGGCGATCGCGAGGACGTTCTTCGAGCCGTCGGTGCTCTCGATCTCGAGCAGCGCGTTGGCGTGCTTGAGGGCCATCATCGTGGCGTGTCCCTCGAGCGAGATGTGCACGGGATCTCCGCCGTGACCGTAGACGACGGCGGGGACGCGACCGGCGCGGCGGATGCGGCGGGCAGCGCCCTTGCCGAATTCGTCACGGGGTTCTGCGATGAGCTTGAAGTCAGCCATGTTTCTCTCCTTCGTGGTGTTAGTCTGCACCACGGCGAAACAGTCTGAGACATCACCGGGTGCGCGTGGGCGCACCTCAGTGGGTCAGGACCGCGTCGATCACGGAGACTGGCGTCTCCCTCGCCGAGGCAACCCGACTATTCTACGGCACCGTCCTCGACCGGGCCAAGTCGTGCGGTCACCGCCTCGGCGCAGGCCTGGATGCCCTCCTCGGTGAGCAGGATGTCGTAGTGGTTCGTGCCGAGGACCTCGACGGTGTCCATCTCGGGCCACCGCCTGCGGTACTCGGCGACGAGCCCCGGCGGGTAGAGCCCGGGTTCGGCGGCGAGGAGGTCGCGTTCGGCGAAGAGGAAGGCGACGTCGCCCTGCCGTTCGGCATCGCCCATGACCGCCTCGAGTGCGGCCGGGTAGGCGGTGCCGGTGTACATGTCCGCGGAGTCCTCCTGCATCGCAGCCACCGAGGTGGACGGCTGGAAGCTGTCGTCGTCCTTCGCGGCGAGGTCGTAGACGAAGCTCTCGGTCGCGACCGTGTCGAGGCCGTCGGCGAAGGCCGGGTGGGCGGCGAAGAAGGCGAGGTACTCCTCGACGGTCGCGAAGCTCATCGACAGCCGTTCGGCGGCGGGACCGAGCACCGCGGCGATGAGGTCGTCGGTGTCGAGCGCGGCGTTGAGATCCTCGTCCGCGGTCCCCGGCACGGCGAGGGGAAGGCCCCCGTCGATGAGGACGGGTCCGCGGAAGCGCACGGTCGCCTCGGTGTCGGAGTCGACGTCGGCGGCGCCGATCGCGGCGGGCAGGCCGGCCAGGGTCATGGCGACGAAACCGCCCATCGAATGCCCGGCGAGGGTGACGACGCCCGAATCAGAGAACGTCTCGATGGCCCTGAGCACATCCTCGGCGTGCGCGACCATGCCGAAGGGTCCGGGCAGCAGCCGGGAGTCCGCGCGCCCGCGCAGGTCGGGTCCGATGATGCGCACGCCCGGCAGCAGCGGGACGAGGCCTGCGAAGAAGAGATGGTTCGAGGTGATGCCGTGGATGACGCACACGGTGGGCACGGGGCCGGGTTCGGCCGAAACCGGCTCCCACACTCCGACGGAGAGCTCACCTCCGGCGACGCCCACCCGGTAGCGGTTGTAATCGTGCGTCGACATCGTCGCAGTCCCTTCGCTCGGCCGTGGCTCTGACGCCGTTTCCGACGCTGCCTCCAGTGTAGAGCGAACCCCCGCCCGAAGGCGGGGGTTCGTCGGGCCGGAGCTGCTCCGGCAGGCGGGAGGCGGTTGCGGCTCAGACCTCGAAGAGGCTGGTGACCGATCCGTCTTCGAAGACCTCGTGGACGGCGCGGGCGATGAGCGGGGCGATCGAGAGCACCGTGAGCTTGTCGAAGATCTTGTCCTCGGTCAGCGGCAGGGTGTTGGTGACGATGACCTCTTCGGCCACGGAGTTCGACAGGCGCTCGACGGCGGGACCGGAGAACACGGCGTGGGTGGAGACGACGATGACGCTCTTCGCCCCAGCGGCCATGCACGCATCGGCGGCCTGGACGATCGTGCCGCCGGTGTCGATCATGTCGTCGACGAGCACGCACGTGCGACCTTCGACCTCGCCGACGACACGGTTGGCCTTCGTCTCGTTCGGTCGGGTGATGTCGCGGGTCTTGTGGATGAAGGCCAGTGGCACTCCGCCGAGCGCGTTCGACCAGTTCTCGGCGACCTTGATGCGTCCGGCGTCGGGTGAGACGACGGCGAGGTCGCCCGGGTAGTTGTCCTTGACGTAGCCGGCGAGGATCGGCATCGCGATGAGGTGGTCGACGGGTCCGTCGAAGTACCCCTGGATCTGCGCGGTGTGGAGGTCGACGGTGATGATCCGGTCGGCGCCGGCGGTCTTGTAGAGGTCGGCGACGAGGCGGGCGGAGATGGGCTCACGGCCGCGGTGCTTCTTGTCCTGACGGGCGTAGGGGAAGAAGGGAGCGATGACGGTGATCCGCTTCGCCGAGGCCCGTTTGAGGGCGTCGACCATGATCAGCTGCTCCATGAGCCATTCGTTGATGGGCGCGCTGTGGGACTGGAGGACGAAGACGTCGCAGCCGCGCACCGACTCGGAGAACCGGACGTAGATCTCGCCGTTGGCGAAGTTGTAGATGTCGGTGGGCAGGAGCTCCGTGCCCAGATTCTCCGCCACCTGCTCAGCGAGTTCGGGATTGGCCCGTCCGCTGACCAGGACGAGCTTCTTGTCGCCCGCCGTCGTTATCTCGTTCACTGATCCGTCTTCCCCTCGGATGCGGCCTCGGCGGCCTGCGCTGCAGGCGTGCCGGGGCGGTTGGCTTCGACCCAGCCCTCCAGGTTGCGCTGCGGTGCCACGGTGATGGCGAGCGCTCCTGCAGGGACATCCTTGCGCACCACGGTCCCGGCGCCCGAGTAGGCGCCGTCGCCCACCGTGACGGGGGCGACGTACATGTTGTCCGAGCCCATCCGCGCGTGCTTGCCGATCGTGGTGCGGTGTTTGGCGACACCATCGTAGTTGACGAACACCGAGGCGGCGCCGATGTTCGTGCCCTCCCCGATCTCCGCATCGCCGACGTAGGACAGGTGCGGCACCTTCGCGCCGGCGCCGATGTCGGAGTTCTTCGTCTCGACGAACGTGCCGATCTTGCCTGCGGCCCCGAGCTTCGTGCCCGGACGCAGGTAGGCGAAGGGCCCCACCGAGGCGTCGGGGCCGATGATCGCGAGCTCCGAGTGGGTGCGCACGACCTGGGCGCCGGCACCGACCTCGGTGTCCTTGAGCGTCGAATCGGGTCCGACGACGGCACGGTCGCCGATGTCGGTGGCCCCGAGCAGCTGCACACCGGGCAGGAGGGTGACGTCGGCGCCGAGGGAGACGTCGACGTCGATCCACGTCGTGTCCGGGTCGATGATCGTCACCCCCGCGCGCATCCACTTCTCGCACGTGCGGCGGTTGAGCTCCTTGCCCAGCTGGGCGAGCTGCACGCGGTCGTTGGCGCCCTCGACCTGCCAGAGGTCGTCGGTCGCGGTCGCGGCCACCGGCAGGCCCGCATCGTGGGAGACGCCGACGACGTCGGTGAGGTACTTCTCCCCCTGAGCGTTGTCCGTGGTCAGGGCCGCAAGCCCGGTGCGCAGGGCGGTCGCGTCGAAGGCGTAGATGCCGGAGTTGATCTCGTGGATGGCCGCTTCGGCCTCGGTGGCGTCCTTCTGCTCGACGATGCGCAGGAGGTTGCCCGCCCCGTCGCGGACGATGCGTCCGTACCCGGTGGGGTCGTCCACCTCGGCGGAGAGCACGGTCACGGCGTTGCCTTCGCCCTCATGGACCTCGACGAGGCCGTTGATCGTCTCCGTCGTCAGCAGCGGGACGTCGCCGTAGGTGACGACCACGGTGCCGGCGAGCTCGGCGGGCAGCTGGGTGAGCGCGCATTCCGTGGCGCGCCCGGTACCCGGGACCTCATCCTGGTCGGCGACGAGGACGGTGCGCGTGGAGGTGATGGAGAGGTCGTCGAGGTGGGCGACGAGCTGGTCGCGCTCATGACGGACGACGACGACGAGGTGATCGGGTGCGGTGCCCTCAGCCGCGGCGATCGCGTGGTGGAGGAGGGAGCGTCCGCCGATGGGGTGCATCACCTTCGGCAGTGCCGACTTCATGCGAGTGCCCTGACCGGCGGCCAGGACGATGACGGCAGTGGGACGGATCTGCGGCATGTGAAAAGAATCCTTCGCAAGTCGGATGGGGCCAGCTCCGCCCATAGGATTCGAACCTATACTGCACGGCTCCAAAGGCCGGCGTGCTGCCATTACACCAGGGCGGAACAGCGTGCGCCAGTCATAGGGCCCGCGCTCACGAACACCCATCATGCCATTACGATGAACGGTATGGAAATTCTGCGCGAGGTTCTCCTCACCCTTCATCTTATCGGCATGGCGATCATCGTGGGAGGCTATTTCACGGTCATCCGCTCCCCTCGCGTGCTGCCGGGAATGCTCCACGCCTCGTACCTCCAGCTCGTCACCGGTCTCCTCCTCGTCGGACTCGCCGAGATGGGCGACGGCCAGGTCAACCACATGAAGATCGGCATCAAGCTGATCGTCGCGATCCTCGTCACCGTCTTCGCCTTCATCGGCAACCGGCAGCAGAAGCGGTTCACGGCCGAACTCGAGGCAGGAAGCGCCTCGGCGGGGGCCGCAGGGTCCGGAATCGTCACGGCGACGAAGAACCCCTCGGCGACGATGGCGCACCTCACCTTCGCCTTCGCGATCCTCAACGTCCTCGTCGCGGTCTTCGTCCGCTGACCCTGCCCCTCTCGGCAACCCTCCGGGCGCTCGGCAACCCTGCGCAGGGTGGCTCAGCGCCCGGAGGGTTGCTGACAGCAGTGCTGCACTCATCGTGTGTCAGGGGCGGGCGGTATCGTTGTCACCGACATGACTGCTGCAGCTGAGAACACGACCGCCGACTCCCACGCCGACGACCTCCTCGCGGGCCTCAACCCCCGCCAGCGCGAGGCCGTCGTCCACACGGGCTCCCCCCTGCTCATCGTCGCCGGAGCCGGCTCCGGCAAGACCACGGTGCTCACCCGCCGCATCGCCTACGCCCTGGCCACGGGGCGGGCGCATCCGGGCGAGGTGCTCGCGATCACCTTCACGAACAAGGCGGCGAAGGAGATGGCCGAACGCGTCTCCGCGATCGTCGGTCCCGCCTCCCGGTCGATGTGGGTCTCGACGTTCCACTCCTCATGCGTGCGCATCCTCCGCCGGGAGGCGAAGACTCTGGGGATGAAGTCGAACTTCACGATCTACGACGCCCAGGACGCCCAGCGCCTCGTCGCGCAGATCCTCAAGGAGCTCGGCCTCGATTCGAAGAAGTACGCTCCCCGGGCGATGCTCCACCGGATCTCGAACCTCAAGAACGAGCTGCTCACCGCCGACGACTTCGTCCCCCGGCCCAACAATCCCGCCGACGAGGTGCTCGCCGACGTCTTCCGCCGCTACACCGCGCGTCTGCGGCTGGCCAACGCCTTCGACTTCGACGACCTCATCGCCGAGACCGTCCACCTCTTCGGGGCCTTCCCCGAGGTCGCCGACCACTACCGGCGCCGGTTCCGCCACATCCTCGTCGACGAGTACCAGGACACGAACCCCGCACAGTACGCGCTCATCCGCGCACTCGCCGGTGACGGGGCGGGCGGGGCGAACGGGGCCGAGCTCACGGTCGTCGGCGACGCCGACCAGTCGATCTACGCCTTCCGCGGGGCGACGGTGCGCAACATCGTCGAGTTCGAACAGGACTTCCCCGCCGCCGAGGTCGTCCTCCTCGAGCAGAACTACCGGTCGACGCAGAACATCCTCGACGCCGCGAACGCGGTGATCGCGAACAACCAGGACCGCAAGGACAAGCGCCTGTGGACCTCCGAGGGCGGCGGGAAGCCGATCGTCGGCTGGGTCGCGGAGAACGAGCAGGCCGAGGCCCGTTTCGTCGTCGACCGCATCGACGAGCTCATCGACGAGGAGAAGTACACGTATGGGGACTTCGCCGTCTTCTACCGCACGAACGCGCAGTCCCGGGCGATCGAGGACGCGCTCGTGCGCTCGGGCATCCCGTACAAGGTCGTCGGCGGCACCCGGTTCTATGAGCGCAAGGAGATCAAGGACGCGCTCGCGTACCTGCGCGTCATCGCCAATCCCGCCGACGACGTCAACCTCCGCCGCATCCTCAACGTGCCCAAACGCTCGATCGGGGATCGCACGGAGGGCATCATCGCCGATTTCGCCGACCGGGAGGGCATCAGCTTCTCCGCCGCCCTCGACCGTCTCGACGAGATCCCGCACCTGCCCGCGCGTGCCCAGTCCGCGGTGAAGAAGTTCGCCGATCTCCTCAAGGACCTCGGCCAGACCGCCGAGGCGGCTCCCGTCTCCCGGGTCATCGAGGCGATCCTCGAGCAGAGCGGCTACCTCGAGTCCCTGCAGAAGAGCACGGACCCGCAGGACGAGTCCCGGGTGGACAACCTCGCCGAGCTCGTCGCCGTCGCCGAGGACTTCGTCGCCACCCGTGCGGCAGTCCCCGCCGAGGCGGGCACCGAGGCGGTCGTCGAGTCGGGGGCGGACGCTGGCTCGCAGTCGGACGCTGGCTCGCAGTCGGACGCTGGCTCGCAGTCGGACGCTGACTCGCAGTCGGACGCTGACTCGGGGGCGGGCGCTGAGTCGGGGTCGGGCGCCGCGGCCGGGTCGGACGCTGCAACCGCCGACGCCGAACCGTCCGAGGCCGAGCCGACGGAGGCCGAGCCGGTGGAAGCAGGCGCGGGCGAGGCGACGATCGATGCGTTCCTCGAACAGGTGGCACTGGCCTCGGACACCGACCAGATCCCCGACGCCGAACTCGGCCAGGTCACCCTCATGACCCTGCACACCGCGAAGGGCCTCGAGTTCCCCGTCGTCTTCCTCACCGGACTCGAGGACGGCGGCTTCCCGCACGCCCGATCGTTCGAGAACCCGAGCGAACTCTCCGAGGAGCGCCGGCTCGCCTACGTCGGTCTCACCCGGGCCAGGCAGCGCCTGCTCGTCACGCGCGCCGAGACGCGCAGCATGTGGGGCCAGCCGCAGTACAACCCGCCGAGTCGCTTCCTCACGGAGATCCCCGAGAACCTCATCGAGTGGGAGAGCACAGGCAGCTTCTCCTCGGCGCTCGGCAGCGGAGGCGGCTTCAGCGGCGGCGGCTACGGCAGCGGTTACGGATCGCGCGCAAGCTTCGGCAGCGGGTCCTCACGCAGCACCGGGTCCTCCCGCGCCTCGCGGTCCTCGAGCTCCTCGTCGGCGGGCTTCCCGAACCGGATCCGACCCAACCGGGAGGTCATCTCGGTGACCGTCGGCGAGAAGGTCTCACACGAGTCCTTCGGCCTCGGCACCGTCACCGAGGTCAACGGCACCGGGGACAAGACCGTCGCCGTCGTCGACTTCGGATCCGCGGGCACGAAGCGCCTCCTGCTCCGCTACGCGCCCGTCGAGAAACTCAGCTGACTCCGGCCGTCGCTCGACTCCGGGCGGCCCGTCGGACTCGGGCGGCCGCGGGACTCGGGCGACCCCCGGAAGGGCGCGTGTGCCCCGGAGACGACGAAGCTCCGAGGTGATCGCTCACCTCGGCGCTCATCCATGCCGGACGCGGCTATGGATCGAAGGTCATTCGTTGCCGATGGCTCCATCGGCACCGTCGCGACCCTGGTTGATCTGGTCTTCGAACTTGCCGCCGGTCAGGTTGTTGGCGGCGTTCGAGGCGCCGTCGAGTCCCTGGTCGCTGAGCTCTTCGCCCTTATCGCTATTCAAGGCGTCCTTGGCTTTGTTGGTCAGGTCATCAAATCCCATGCTGTCTCCTTTCATCGGAAGAGGTCCTCTCGGACCTCCTGACGCAGACCACGATGCCACCTCTGGCGCGCGAGGGAACCGGAGGGCCCGGTTTTCACAGGGACCTCTCAACGTAACGCTCATTCGGCGGACGGTAACTTACCTCACAGTGCAATGACTGCGCAGTGACCCGCACGTGACCCGGCCGCAGCGATTGCGCTGTCCTCCGGTCGGCTTCCCAGAATGTGAGTTCCCCGGAGTGTGAACTCACCGGGACGTGAGCTCACGGGAACTCGAGCCCGCTGCGACCTGGGCTCACCGGGACTGCGGCACGGCGAAGGCGAGGAGGATGAGGAGTCCGGCGAAGATGACGCACGTGAGGATGTCGACGCCGCGGGACCGGTTGACCCAGTACTCGCCCCACGGCGAGGGCATCGCCCGCATGAGCGCGAGCCCCGCGGGAACGGCGGCGAGCACGATCGCCGCGAGCCGGAAGTCGATGAACGCGCAGGCGGCCGCGACGATGATCGCGAGCAGGCATCCCAGCAGCACCCAGTCCTTGGAGTCCGGATGCGAGTAGCGGCGCTTCCAGTAGATCCAGCGCTTGGCGAGCGCCCCTCTCCCCCGCCGGGCATGGCGGGGGGAGGTGCTGGTGCGCTCAGTGGAAGAAATGGCGGCTCCCGGTCAGGTAGAGGGAGACGCCGGCAGCCTCGGCGGCGGCGATGACCTCGTCGTCGCGGATCGATCCGCCCGGCTGGACGACGGCCCTGACTCCGGCGTCGAGGAGGATCTGGAGTCCGTCGGCGAACGGGAAGAATGCGTCGGAGGCGGCGACGGAACCGGCCGCGCGCTCGGCTCCGGCGCGTTCGACGGCGAGCTTCGCGGAGTCGACCCGGTTGACCTGGCCCATGCCCACACCCACCGAGGCTCCGTGCTTGGCGAGCAGGATCGCGTTCGACTTCACGGCCCGGCACGCCTTCCAGGCGAACTCGAGATCGGCGATCACGGCGGCGTCGGCTGCGGGACCGGCCGCCAGCGTCCACACCTCGGGGCTGTCACCCTCGGCCTGGAAGACGTCCCGATCCTGGATGAGGAACCCACCGGTGATCTGCGTGAGCTCCTCGGCCGGGAAGTCGACCTCGCCGAGTTCGATGAGGCGGAGGTTCTTCTTCGCCGAGAGGATCTCGAGCGCGTCGGGCGAGAACGAGGGAGCCGCGAGGCATTCGGTGAAGATCGGCCTGATCGATTCGGCGAGCTCCGCATCGACTTCTCGGTTGACGGCGATGACACCGCCGTAGGCCGAGAGCGGATCGGAGGCGTGCGCGGCACGGTGTGCCTCGGCCGCGGTCTCGCCGACGGCGATGCCGCACGGATTGGCATGCTTGATGATCGCCACGGCCGGCTGGTCGAAGTCGAAGGCGGCGCGGATCGCGGCATCGGTGTCCGTGTAGTTGTTGTACGACATCGGCTTGCCGCCGAGCAGCCTCGCCCCGGCGATGCCGCGGGTGCCGTCGGTGTAGACGGCGGCCGCCTGGTGCGGGTTCTCCCCGTAGCGGAGGTCGGCGAGCTTGACCCCGGTGAGCCCGGCGAAGTCCGGCAGCTCCGTCTCCTGCGGCGCGGCGAGCTCGGCGGCGAACCACGAGGCGACGGCGGTGTCATAGGCGGCGGTGTGGGCGAACGCGCGGGCGGCGAAGGCGCGCCTGGCCGCGAGGTCGAAGCCCTCTCCCGCTGCCGCCTCGATCACGGCCGCATAGTCGTCCGGATCGGTGACGACGGTGACGGTGGGATGGTTCTTCGCCGCAGCCCTGACCATCGAGGGACCGCCGATGTCGATCTGCTCGATGCATTCGTCGAAGCCCGCACCGCTGGCGACGGTGTCCGCGAACGGGTAGAGGTTGACGACGACGAGGTCGAAGGGCTCGATCTCGAGGTCCTCGAGCTGGCCCAGATGCTCGGGTTTGCGGGAGTCGGCGAGGATGCCGGCATGCACGCGCGGGTGGAGGGTCTTGACCCGGCCCTCAAGGGTTTCGGGGAACCCTGTGAGCTCTTCGACCGGGGTGACGTCGACGCCGGCCTCGGCGATCCGGGACGCCGTCGATCCCGTGGAGACGATCTCGACGCCGGCTGCCGAAAGTCCGCGGGCGAGCTCCGTGAGTCCGGTCTTGTCGTAGACGCTGATGAGCGCTCGCCTGATCGCGCGGGTTCCTGTCACTGGTCCTCCTTGAGGGTTCTGGTCGTGATCTGTTCGGTCTGGGCGGGCGGATATCCCGTGACGTGTCGCCCGTCGAGGATGAGGTCGTGGACGGCGAGGAAGCCCAAGAGCCGGACGACCTCCTCGCGTTCCCGCTTCTTGATGCGCTCATGCACACTCGCCTCGGTGTCACCGTCGATGACGGGGACGGGGAACTGCGTGATGATCGGGCCCGTGTCGACGCCGGAGTCGACGAGGTGGATGGTTCCGCCCGTGACCTTGACTCCGTGGGCGAGGGCGTCGCGGACGCCGTGGGAGCCGGGGAAGGACGGCAGCAGGGCCGGGTGGGTGTTGATGATCCGGTCGGGGAAGGCCGCGACGAACTCGGGCCCGAGGATGCGCATGAACCCGGCGGAGACGACCCAGTCGGGGGCGTAGGCGGCGACGGTCTCGCGCAGTCGGATGTTCCACTCGGAGCGGTCGGCGCAGTCGCGGGGGGCGAGGACGAAGTCGGGGATGCCGGCCGTGCGTGCCCTCTCGAGGACCCCGGCCGATTGGGAGTCCGAGCCGATCGCGGCGATCTCAACATCCGCCTCGGCGATGTCGGGACCGGTGAAAGCGTCGATGACGGCCTGGGTGAGAGTACCTGAGCCGGAGGCCAGCAGAACGATGCGCACGGAGACATTCTATCCTCGCCGGGTTCGGGCCACGGACTCGGCACCGGGCTCCGACGGCACCACCGCCGAGGCGTTTGTCAGTCGACTGTGACAAAATGCAACGGTGACGTCACCGAACAGCACCGAAGAGAAGAACGCCCCGACTCCGGAAGAGGAGAGGCAGGCCGCGCCGGCCCGGCACGGACTCATCCTCGTCCTCCTCGTCCTCGCGGCGGTGCTGACGTTCACCTACCCGCTGCCCTTCAAGCTCGCCGCCGCCGGCTTCGCGGTCGCCGCGATCGTCTGGTCGGTCCGCTACATCATCGCCGTCGTGCGAGCCAAGCAGCGGCGCAGCATCTCGCTCGGCATCCTCGGCGGACTGCTCAGCCTCTACCTCATCTTCTCCACACTGTCCTCCGTCGTGCTCTGGCCGATCCAGACGAAGTACGAGGAATGCGTTCGCGACGCGATCACCCAGCAGGCCGAACTCTCGTGTGCCAGCGGCTACGAAGAGGGCCTGAGCGCGTGGTTCAAGCAGATCACCGGCCAGGACCTCAACCTTCCCGGGTCGAACTGAGGCTCGTCGCCCGAGGTCTCCGCGGTGCCGACTCAGCGGTCGTCGTGTGCCGCTAACTCCGACTCGTCGTACTGCATGTGCGAGAGCTTCGTGAGCACGAGGCCGATCGCCGTTCCCAGGCTCAGCCAGGCCGTGACGGCGACCGCTGCGAACACCGGCGACGGTCCGAAGGCCGCGAGCCCCAGCGGTCCGATCGCGCCGTAGGCGAAGAGCGCCACCGTCTCGCAGGCGATGAGGATGAGACCTGCGGCGATGCCGACTCCCGTCCATGAGGCTGCGTACACCCGACCGGCATGCGTGCGTCCGATCACGACGCAACCGAGACCGAGGACGACGAGAAGCACCGGTGCCGCCGTCGTCCACACGGGGTAGTCGCCGGTGAGCAGCTGCAGGACGGGAACGTCGGGAACCGGCCCGGTGACCGCGACGAACGCCGAGGACAGGCCCCCGGCACCGATGCTCACACCGGAGCCCGCGACCCACGAGAGCGCACCGAAGAGCGCACCGGGAGCGAAGAGCAGCTGCACGACGATGAGCCCGATGCCCGCGGACAACGGTGAGCTGTAGGACTCCATGGACTCCGTGAGGTCGCTCCAGCGCAGTGCCAGGCCGACGCCGATGACGACGACCGCGAGCGCGAGGGCGCCGAAGAGCAGGCGCTTGGCCAGGGCACGCGCGGCCTCCCAGACCTCGGCGTCGAGCGCACCCAGCCAGGGAACGTCGACGACGCCGCGGGCGCGGACATAGCCGAAGGCGAAGGCCGTGCCGAGCAGGGCGACGAGGCGCAGCACCCCGAACGGATCGACGACGGCCGTGCCGACGATGAGCGCCAGGGCGATGAGCGGCCCCGCATAGCCCAGCGCGAAGCCGGTCAGCGCCATCGTGCAGGTGGCCCACCAGGGAGTCTCCTCCCCCGACGAGGTGGGGTGCGGTTCGGCGTCCGAGAGCTCCGAGACGATCCGGGTCGCTCCGGAGGAAACCAGGAGCCACACGCCCACGGTGACGAGGCTCGGGGCGAGAGAGAACTCGAATCCGATCGTCGTCACGCTCAGTCCGTGGACGAGCGCCCACAGCGCGAACGCCCACTCGGGGATGATCGAGTAGTCGAGCTGGGCACCGAGGCCGACGATCCAGAAGACGGTCGCTGCGACGAACGCCGAGGGGACGACGATGAGGTCGAGGCGGAAGGCTTCGACCAGGCCCACGAGGACGGGATGGCGGGTGGCGCTCTGAGGTGGAGAAGTGTGCATCGCTTCCATTTTCGCTGACGACAAGCGCACATTGCGGTATTGACCGCGCGAAACTCATGTCTGGGACGTACAATTGCGCCAGGACGCGCGTGTCGGAAGTTAAGGAAGCAGCCAGCGATGAGCAATGGGAACGACGAACAGAATGTTCCGCCCCCACCGAACGATCCTCCGAACCGATCGGGCAGCGGCGAGAGCGCTGCCGACGGCAACGGGGTGAGCGATTCCGGTTCCGGACCGGAGCGCAGCACGAACGGCGACGAGACCGTCGCAATGCCCAGCCCGTTCTCCTCCGACCGCGGCGAGGACGGACCGTCACAGTCCGACGGCGCCCCCGAGCCGAACGGCGCAGCCCAGGGCGGCGAACGCTCCTTCGGCAGCGACGCCCCTCCCTTCTCCGCCCCCGGTTCCGCGCAGTCACAGGCGCAGAACCAGTCGCAGGCGCAGAACCAGCCCCCGGCATCCGGTGGCGCTCCCGGCCAGGGACCCCAGTCGGCCCCGCAGTTCGGCGGCCCGCAGCAGGGTGGACCCCAGCAGAACGAGCCGCAGCAGAATGGCCCGCAGTACGGGCCACCGCAGGGCGGCCCCCAGCAGGGCGGTGCCCAGCAGAGCGGACCGCAGTACGGCGGCGACCAGTTCGGCGCGCCCCAGTACCCGGGTGAGCAGGCCACGAGCCGCTACCCGGCCGTGCCCGAGCAGAACGGGCCGCAGCAGAACGGCCCGTACCAGAACCAGTCCGGCCCCTACCAGGGACAGCACGACCCGTACCAGTCCGGACCGCAGCAGACCGGTTCGGGTCCGCGCACCGGCTCGGGTCCCGGCTCGTCCCAGGCGATTCCGCAGCCGGCACCGGCCCCCGGATTCGCCGGCGGAGCGGCCACGGCCACCCGCGCGGAGTCCCGGGCACCGAAGAAGAAGGGCAAGCTCCCTCTCTTCATCGCCCTCGGCTCCGTGGTCCTAGTCCTCGTCCTCGTGCTTGTCGGCGTCCTCGTCGTCAACTCGGTGAACAAGAACAACTACGGACCGGACAAGGTCGCCGAGGACTACGTCGCGGCCCTGAACAAGGGCGACTTCGCCGCGGCGGAGAAGATCGCCCCCTCACCGCGGCCCGAGGGCACGAACCTCGACCTGCTCTCGACGAACTTCACCAAAGCCTCGGCGGCGAAGATCGAGAACGCGAAGGTCGAGTCCTCCAGCGTCGACGGTGACAACGGCAAGGTCACCGTCACCTACCAGCTCGACGGCGCGACCTACAACGTCGATCTCACGGCGAAGAAGGACGGCAAGCAGAACCTCTTCTTCGACAAGTGGTCGCTGGCCGGGCCCGCGCTCCACGTCATCTCCCTCGACGTTCCCGCCGCCGACGGTCTGACGATCAACGGCACGGACTACCAGGCGCAGGCAGGGACGACGGCATTCGCGGTCTACCCGGGCAACTACGAGTTCTCGATCCCCGCGAGCAAGTGGGTCTCGGAGGCCTCGGATACGGCTGCGGCGAACTTCCCGCAGGCGTACGCCCCCGGTGACCAGCCGACCGGCGATCAGGTCGCACCGCTCTCGCTCAACCTCGATCTCGCCCCCACTCCGGACTTCGAGAAGGAGGTCCAGAAGCAGGTCGATGCGGAGCTGAAGAAGTGCTTCGACAACAAGGACATCAAGCCCAAGTGCAAGTTCATCAAGTTCGATCCCACGCAGATCCCGGTCGGCGGCACGGACAAGAAGCTCGACGAACTCGCGAAGAAGAACACCGCGAAGTGGACCCTCAAGGAGTCGCCGAAGGTCAAGGCGTCGTTCGGCACCGGTGACCCCGGCACCGGATCGTTCTTCACCGAGAAGAACGGCAGCTTCGACTTCAGCGTCGAGGGCAAGCAGCGCGGATCCTCGTACTTCTCCAACGGGAACCCGCTGTCGGTCTCCGGCAGTGTGAAGATCGAAGGCGACAAGCTCACGGTCGAGTTCTTCGACTTCTGACCTCGCACCGCACCGATCGCCGGGACTCCGCACGGAGTCCCGGCGATCGGCGTTTCAGCCGAGATCGAAGCGCTGCGGCGCCGGCACCGCCGCGGCCGCCTCGAACCAGCGGCCTGCGGCCATGACGACGCCGTCGGCGAAGCGCCTCCCGGCGATCTGCACCCCGATCGTGCGTCCGTCGTCCGTGAAGCCCGCGTGCACGGAGGCGGCAGGCTGTTCGGACATGTTGAAGGGCATCGTGAAGCCGATGTGGCCCATGGGCTGCGAGACGTCCGGGTAGGGCATCGGCTGTTCGGCGGGGAACGCGGCATCCGGCGCCACCGGGGAGAGCACGAGGTCGAGGTCCGCCGTCGCCGCCACGGTGCGCCGCCGGATCTCCTGCACACTGTGGTAGCAGTCCATGAGCCTCGTCCCCGTCACATCGGCCCCGCCCTGCGCCCACGCCCGGATGTAGGGCAGGATGAGCGCCTGCTCGGCGATCGGGAGGCCCCGGAGGTCGTTCCACGACCGGACCCGCCAGAACAGGTCCATGTCCGCCAGCAGCGCGTCGTCGATGAATGGGTCGATCGGCACGATCTCGGCACCGGCGGCACGGAACCGCTCGGCCGCCTCGGCGACGACCGCCAGGGTCTCCGGTGACGCCGGCACGCCGCAGCCGGCGTCGAGGTGGAGTCCGATGCGCAGACCGGCGGGGTCGAAGTCGGCACCCGCCTCGTCCCGGGGGTCGTCGACGGCGAGCGCCGGCAGTCGGGTCCAGTCGCGGTCATCGGGTGCCGAGATCACGCTCATCGCCAGGGCGACGTCGGCCATGGTGCGGGCGAGCGGCCCCGCACAGCGGCCCATGTACGGGGCATCGAGGGGCACCCGGCCGAAGCTCGGTTTGAGTCCGGCGAGCCCGAGCCACGTGCACGGCAGGCGGATCGACCCGCCGATGTC
This sequence comes from Brevibacterium ammoniilyticum, assembly GCF_038429965.1. Lineage (NCBI taxonomy): Bacteria > Bacillati > Actinomycetota > Actinomycetes > Micrococcales > Brevibacteriaceae > Brevibacterium > Brevibacterium ammoniilyticum. Next base: position 13,645 of record NZ_BAABNP010000001.1, on the reverse strand, counting down.
GGAGCCGATGTGGATGGGTCCGTAGCCCGCGGCCGCCGCGGCCCCGGCTCCCGCACTCGACCCGCCCGTGGTCAGGGTCGGGTCGAGCGGGGACCGGGTGATGCCGTGGAGGGAGGAGACTCCGGAGGACAGCATCCCCCAGTCCGGCATCGTCGTCGACCCGACGATGATCGCCCCGGCTTCTTCGAGACGCTGGGTGATCGGGGCGTCGTGGTCGGCCACGGGCATCTCGACCCACGCATGGCCCGAGGGCATCGGCACTCCCCTGCGGGCGATGTTCTCCTTGATCGTCACCGGCACCCCGTCGAGCCCGCCGCGCTGCCGGCCGGTCTCCCAGCGGCGGGCCGCCGCCTCGGCGGCCGTGGTCGAGCGCGCGTCGTCGCGGTGGTGGAGGGCGTTGACGACCGGTTCGCAGGCATCCATGCGCGCGTGCACGTCGGCGAGCACCTCGAGCGGCGTGAACGTCCCCGCGGCGAATCCGGCGCTCATCGCTGCGGCGCTGAGGTCGGCCAGGGTCGTGCCAGGCTCCGTCGTCGTCATCTCATCCTCCCGATGGTTCCCGGGCCTCACCCGGTCGCAAGCGCGGCGGCGAGGTTGGGGGTCGCCGCGATGAGGCTCTTCGTATACTCCTCGCGCGGTTGGTCGTAGACCGCCTCCGTCTCTCCCGCCTCGACGATGCGTCCGTCCTTCATGACGATGACCTCGGAGCACAGGTGCCTGACGACGCCGAGGTCGTGGGAGACGAAGAGCAGGGTGAGCGCGTAGTCGTCGACCAAGTCGGTGAGCAGGTTGAGCACCTGGGCACGGACGGAGACGTCGAGCGCGGAGACCGGTTCGTCGGCGACGAGGATCTGCGGCCGGGTGATGAGCGCCCGGGCGATCGAGATCCGCTGCCGCTGCCCACCGGAGAACTGGTGAGGGTAGCGGCGCATCGACGCGGGGTCGAGGTCGACGGCGTCGAGCATCGCCTCGACCTCGCTCAGGCGGGCCTCACGTCCCACGCCCTTGGCGACGAGGGGCTCCGCGACGATGTCTTCGACCCGCATCCGCGGGTCGAGGGAGGCGAAGGGGTCCTGGAAGACGATCTGGAGGTTCTCGCGCAGTCGCCGCAGGCCCGCGGCGGACGCGGATTCGACGGCGATGTCGCCGACCCGCACATGCCCGGCGCTCGGCTGGTCGAGGCCGGAGAGGATGTTCAGCAGCGTCGACTTCCCCGAGCCGGACTCCCCGACGATGCCCAGGCGCTGACCGCGCCGCACCGTGAAGCTCACCTCGTCGAGGGCCTGCACCGGCGCTTTGCGGCGCAGCACCAGTCCCCCGGGACGGTAGATCTTCGACACTCCCGCCACCTCGATGAGCGGAGGTGCGCCCGGTGGGTCCTCCCCCGCCGAGGCGGTCGTGTCCTCGTTGGTCAGCCCGGTCCCCGCCGAGGCGGTGCTGCGAGGGCGGGTCACCGCCGGCTCGCCCTCGCCGGGTCCCGAGTAGTCCCCCGCGGTGCGCAGGGTGAACAGCTTCCCGTCCGCATCGGTGGCCGCGAGGTCCGAGGAGGCGAGGAGTCCACGGGTGTAGGGGTTCTGCGGGGCGGTGAAGATCGCCTCGACGTCCCCGGTCTCGACGATGCGCCCCTGGTACATGACGATGACGCGTTCGCACATGCCGGCGACGACGGCGAGGTCGTGGGTGATGAAGAGCAGGCCCGCGTCGACGGCATTGACACGTTCGGAGATGAGGTCGAGCATCTGCTTCTGGACGGTGACGTCGAGCGCGGTCGTCGGTTCGTCGCAGATGAGCAGGCGCGGCGTGTTCGCCAGGGCGATCGCGAGCATGACGCGCTGCCTCTGCCCGCCGGAGAGCTGGTGCGGGTAGGCGAACCGAGCGCTGTCGGGATCGGGCATGCGCACGCTGACGAGGAGCTCCCGGACCCGGGCCGGGATCGCAGCGCGGGGGACGCTGCCGTGGAGGCGGAGCACTTCGGCGATCTGATCGCCCACCCGCATGAGCGGGTTGAGGGCGCTCATCGGCTCCTGGAAGACCATCGAGACGAGGTCCGAGCGCATCCGGGCGAGCCGCTTCTCCTTCGCCGTGAGCACGTTGCCGGCGAAGCCTGCGACCGTCACCGTCCCGCTCGCGTGCAGCTCTTCGGGGAGGAGACCCATGATCGAGGCCGCGGTCAGCGACTTGCCGGACCCGGATTCGCCGATGAGCCCGACCCGCTCCCCCGCACGGATGGAAAGGGACACGGAGTCGAGGACGGGGGTCGGCGACCCGGCCGGGGTGATCGTGAGGTCGGTGACGTCGACGAGCGTCTCGGCCATCTCAGCGCACCTCCATCTTCGGGTCGAAGCGGTCGCGGAGTCCGTCGCCGAGGAGGTTGAACCCGAGGACGGCGAGCGCGATGAACAGCCCCGGCCACAGGGCCAGCTCGGGCTGGCTGGCGAGGAACTGCTGGGACTCCTGGAGCATCCGCCCCCATGAGGGCACCGGGGCCTGCGTGCCGAGGCCGAGGAAGGACAGTCCCGCCTCGGCGAGGACGGAGAGGGCGAACGTCACCGAAGCCTGGACGATGACCATGCCGGCGATGTTCGGCAGCACATGGACGACCGCGATCGCGGCGGCACTGCGGTTGGCCGCCCGGGCGGCGCGGACGTATTCGGAGCCGAGCACCTGCATCGTCCCCGAGCGGGCGACCCGCGCGAACCCGGGGATCGAGGCGATGCCGACGGCGAGCATCGCCGGTCCCGTGCCCGGCTGGGTGACGGCGGCGAAGATGATCGCCAGGAGCAGCGCGGGGAAGGCGAGGAGGATGTCGTTGGCGCGCATGATGAGCGCACTCAGCCACATGCCCCACCGGTACTGGGCGAAGACCGCGGCGAGGATGCCGATCGGGGTGCCGATGAGCAGGGCGATGCCGACGGCGACGAGGCCGACCATGAGGGTGATCCTCGCCCCGTACATGATCCACGTCAGGGTGTCCCGGCCGAACTGGTCGGTGCCGAAGGGATGGTCGGGGCTGCCCGAGAGCAGGCGCTGCGTCGGGTCGATCGCGGCCGGATCGTACGGGGTCCAGACGAAGGAGACCACGGCGAGGAGGACGACGAGTGAGACGAGGACGGCGCCGATGACCATCGGCGCCCCGATCCGCCGTCGCGACCGGGCGCGGGTGCGCGGCGCGCTCATGCCGCGCTCCGCAGTCTGGGGTCGATGACCGGGTAGAGGAGGTCGACTGTGAAGTTGATGATGAGCACGAGCACGATGAGGACCATGACGATGCCCTGGACGGCGACGAGGTCGCGGTTGGACACGGCGCGGACGAGTTCGGAGCCGATGCCGGGGATGACGAAGATCTGCTCGATGACCACGGCGCCGACGAGCAGGGTCGCCAACTGGACTCCGGCGACCGTGATGACGGGGATCGCGGCGTTGCGCAGTCCGTGCCGGAAGAGAGCCCGCGAGCGGGTCAGCCCTTTCGCACGGGCGGTGCGGATGAAGTCCTCACGCATGACGTCGAGCACGGCCGACCGCACGTAGCGGGTGAGGATCGCCGCCTGGACGAGGGCGAGGGAGACGACGGGCAGCACGAGTCGGGCGAGGAACCCTCCGAACCCCTCGATCGGTGCCATCCACCCCTGCGAGGGGAACCAGCCCAGGGTGAGCGAGAAGACCATGACGAGGAGGATCGCTGCGAGGAAGTTCGGCACCGCGATCCCGACCTGGCTGAGCGCGGAGATCGTCGACCCCACCCAGGTGCGCTGTTCGAGGGCGGCGACGGTGCCCAAGGGCACGGCGATGAGCACGGCGAGGATGATCGATGCGATGACGAGGATGAGGGTGACCTGGACGCTGTCGACGATGACCGGGGTGATCGGGGCGCCCGTGACATACGAGGTCCCGAAGTCCCCGCGCAGCATCCCGCCCAGCCAGTCGAGGTAGCGCACGAGCGGAGGCTGGTCGAGACCGTACTGGGCTTCGAGTGCGGCCACGGCCTCCGGGGTGGCGTTCGTGCCCAAAGCCACCTGCGCGGCATTGCCGGGCAGGACGCTCATGAGCGCGAACACCGCCACCGAGGCGACGAGGAGGGAGAGCAGGAACTGGACGAGCCGACCGAGGATGTAGGCGATCATGGTCGGCGCAGGTCAGTTCCAGCTGAGGTCGGCGATGCGGAAGGCATCCGAGACGCGGTTGGCGGGGATGCCAGCGATGTCGGCCTTCGCGACGACGAGGTTGGGGAAGAGGAAGAGGAAGTCCGCGGCGGCGTCCTCGGTGATCGTCCGGGCGATGTCCTTCATCCCGGAGATGTACTCCTCCTCCGTACCCGTGTCGGCCTTCTCCGCGAGCGCCTTGATCTTCTCATCGTCGTAGCCGGTGTAGTAATCCGAGGAGAAGACCGTGAGCAGATCCCGGGGTTCGGCGTGGTTGATCACCGACATGTCGTATTCGTGCTTCGTGAACGTCTTGTCGAGCCACACCGCGGGGAACTCCTGCGTCTCGATCTTCGCCTTGAGTCCCACTTCGTTCAGCTGCGAGGACACGATCTCGGAGATCGCCTTGGCGTACGGGAGGTTGGGGACGGTGAAGGCGAACTCCTTCCCCTCGAGTCCCGCCTCCTTCACAAGGTCCTTCGCCTTCTGCGGGTCGTACGGCCACACCCCGGTGAGGTCCTCGTAATAGGGATCGGTCGGGGGAACCATCGAGCCGATGAGCTCTCCGTAGCCGGCCCACGCGGTGTCGAGCACGGCCTTGCGGTCGATCGCGTACATCACCGCTTCGCGGGCCCGCTTGTCGGTGAAGATCCCCTCGGCATTGTTCATCGACAGCACGACCTCGCCGTTCGTCGTGCCCGAGATGATCTGGTAATCAGCGCTCTGGAAGTCCCCGGCGAGTTCCGGGGCCTGGAGGTTCGAGACGATGTCGATCTCTCCGGACTTCAGCGCATTGGCGGCCGACACCGCGTCCTTGAAGTACTTGAACTCGACGTTCTTCACCGCCGGCGCCTCACCCCAGTAGTCGCCCCTGGCGGCGAAGTCGATCGACTGTCCGCGGGTGAACTTCTCGATCGTGTACGGTCCGGTGCCGATCGCCTGATTCGCGAGATCCCCGGTGCCTTCGGTGTCGAAGACCGCGCCGACGAGGGTGGTGAGGTTGAACAGCCACTGGTTCGAGGGCTTGGCCAGGGTGATCTCGACGGTCTTCTCGTCGGGGGTCGCGATCGAGTCGACGACGTCCATCTTCGCCTTGAGCGCGTTCTTCCAGTCGCTCTTGACCCGCTCGTAGGAGAATTTCACGTCCTCACTCGTCAGGTCGGCCCCGTTGGAGAACTTCACGCCGTCACGGAGGGTGAAGGTGTAGGTCTTCCGGTCCTGCGAGACCGTCCAGTCCTCGGCGAGCGCCGGCTGGACCTTGCCTGATTCGTCGAGCCGGACGAGGGACTCGTACACGTTCTCCATGAGCGCCTCGGGGATGGCCACTCCCGAGGTCGAGGTGAAGTCGAGGTTGACGGGTTCGGCGGTGAATGCGATCGCCATCGAGTCCTTCTGCTCATCGTCTCCGGGCGACGAGGCGCCGGCCGAGCAGGCGGAGAGGACAAGGGCAAGGGCCGCTGCTGCTGCGCCCAGAAGGGCGGTGCGCGGAATCGTCATGGTTCACCTCGTAGTTCGTCAACGCCCATCGGCTCGCTCAGTCTAACCGAGAAGACCCTGTGAAGATGTGTCCATGATCACATCGTGAGCCGCTGACCGGGAACGGTGTCGCCGAGGCGGCAAGGGGCGCTCAGAGTCCCGTCTGCTCGGCGAGGATGGCGGCAAGGCCGTCGAAGGCGATCCGCCGATGCGAGCGGGCGTTCTTCTCCTCGGGCGTCATCTGCGCCGCGCTCTTCGTCGACCCTGCGGGAACGAAGATCGGGTCGTAGCCGAAGCCGCCCTCACCGGCCGGGGCGGCGGCGAGGTGTCCGGGCATCGCCCCTTCGGCGACGAACTCGCGGCCGTCGGGGGTCACCGCGGCAGCCGCGCAGCGGAACTGCGCACCGCGGTGCTCCTCGGCGATGTCGCCGAGCTGCGCGAGGAGGAGTTCGAGGTTGGCCCGGTCGTCGCCATGGCGCCCGGCCCAGCGGGCGGAGAAGATCCCGGGAGCCCCGCCGAGCACGTCGACGGCGATCCCGGAGTCGTCGGCGATCGCGGTCAGGCCGGTGGCCACGGCGGCGGCGCGCGCTTTGATGAGCGCGTTCTCGGCGAACGTCACCCCGGTCTCGGGGACGTCGGCGAGTCCCGCCTCGGCGGCGGTGCGGATCTCGGTGTCCTCACCGAGGACGGGAAGGAGGATCTGGAGGAGCTCGCGCTTCTTCTTCTCGTTGCGGGTGGCGAGGACGAACGTCGTCATCGGGCCAGGACTTCGGCCTGGAGTGCGGTGAGGTCGGTGCAGCCCTTCGCGGCGAGGTCGAGCAGGGCCGAGAGCTCGTCGCGGTCGAAGGGGGCGCCTTCGGCGGTGCCCTGGACTTCGATGAACTTGCCCGACCCGGTCATGACGACGTTCATGTCGGTCTCGGCGCGGGAGTCCTCGACGTAGGGCAGGTCGAGGAGGGGCTGGCCGTCGATGATGCCGACGCTGATCGCGGCGACGGAGTCGGTCAGGGGCTTGTTGGCGGCGGGGATGATCCCCGATGAGCGGCCCTTGTCGATGGCGTCGGCCATGGCGACGTAGGCGCCTGTGATCGACGCGGTGCGGGTTCCGCCGTCGGCCTGGAGGACATCGCAGTCGAGGACGAGGGTGTTCTCGCCGAGCTTCGTCATGTCGATGACGGCCCGCAGGCTGCGTCCGATGAGGCGGGAGATCTCGTGGGTGCGTCCACCGAGCTTGCCCTTGACGGATTCGCGGGTGCTGCGGGAGTCCGTGGCGCGCGGGAGCATCGCGTACTCGGCGGTCACCCAGCCGCGGCCTTGGCCCTTGAGCCAGCGCGGCACCCCTTCGGTCAGGGAGGCGGCGCAGAGCACACGCGTGTTGCCGAACTCGATGAGCGCCGACCCCTCGGCCGTCGTGATCCAGTTGCGGGTGATCCGCACATCGCGGAGCTCATCCGCTGCTCGTCCGTCTGCGCGTGCCATGCTCGCCCTTCCTGTCGGTGTCGTCTCCCCGGTGGCGCTCACACGCTCCACCAGGCTTCGGGTTTGGCCAGTTCGATGGGTCCGCGGTACTCTCCTGCGGCTTCCCCGCGCACGATCGTGCAGTCGGTCCACACCGGGATGTGGGTGAGCACGAGGGAGCGGACGTCGGCGTTCGTCGCCACGCGGCCGGCGCGGCGTCCGGTGAGGTGGACGCCGCGGGATGAGTCCCTGCCCTCCTGGAAGGCGGCTTCGCAGAGGAAGAGGTCGGCGTCGCGGGCGGCCTCGACGAGGTTCTCGCACTCGTCGGTGTCGCCGGAGTAGACGATGACGGATCCTTTTGCGTCGGTGATCCGCACCGCGTAGGTCTCCACGGGGTGGTCGACGAGGAAGGCCTCGAGGGTGAGCGAGCCCACCTGCCAGACCAGGCGATGGTCGAGGTCGACGAACTCGAAGGCCCGGGAGAAGTCCGTGTCCTCACAGCCTCCGGCCGTCGGGGACTTCCCCGGATCGGTGTGGTAGGCCCGGGTCAGGCGCTCCTGGGCGCCTGCGGGGGCGTAGACGGCGGTGCGGGTGCGGATCGTGCCGGTGTCGGTGACGTCGCCGGAGAAGAAGCGCGGATCGTAGCTGTGGCGCACGTAGAAGCCGAGCATGTCCATGCAGTGGTCGGGGTGGAGGTGGCTGAGCACGACCGCGGAGATCGAGTCGAGGTCGATCGCCCGCTGCAGAGGGGTCAGCGCCCCGGAGCCGAGGTCGAGGACGACGCGGGTCGGCTTCTCCTCCTCGGTCTCGACGAGGTAGCAGCTGGCTGAGGAGCCGGGTCCGGGGAAGGATCCGGCGGTGCCCAAGGCGGTGAGTTTCATTCGTCGTCATCCCCCTGCATCTCGGAGAGCAGGGTCATCGTCAGTCGGTCCTGAATCCAGGTCAGGAAGTCGTACAGGGTCAGGGTGAGCTCTTCGGACTCGTCGAGGTCGCCGCGGTGGGCGTACTTGTCCTCCTGCGCCTCCTCGGTGTCGATGCCCAGGCGCACGGCGAGGACGAGCCGGAGATCGTTGAGTCCCTTCATCCACGCGAGCACTTCGTCTCGGCTCAGCGTGATCGCCGCGCCTCGCCGGAGTCCCGCGACGATGATGCGCACATTGTGGGCCTTCGCCTGGGCGAGGTCGAACTCGGTGAGGCGGCGGAACTCGGCCGAGCGCTCCTCGTCGAGGGGATCGACGTCGGGGAAGAGTCGCAGCAGCGCCGGGTCCTCGGGGCGGGGACGGTCGACGAGCCCGAGACGGGCCTCCCAGTTCTCCGAGTCGGGTCGCCCTTCGGCGTCCTCGTCCTCGGCGAGCAGGGCTGCAAGGTCGGTGAAGACGGTGAGCATGAGGGAGCGTTCGTTGTCCTCGAGTCTGAGGACGACGTCGTCCCCACGAGCGTCGATGGCTGCCATGCGTCAGTCGGATCCTGATTCGGGTTGGCACGCGGCCCACAGGCCGAATTCGTGCATCGCCTGGGTGTCGCGCTCCATCTCCTCGCGACCGCCGGTGGCGACGACGGAGCGGCCCTTCTCGTGGACTTCGAGCATGAGCGTGTGGGCCTTCTCCGCCGAATAGCCGAAGTAGGACTGGAAGACGTAGCTGACATAGCTCATGAGATTGACCGGGTCGTTGAAGACCACGGTCTTCCATGGCCGCGCCTGATCCAGGGCGGTCCGGACGCCGACGTCCGGCTCCAGAACAGGGGTCGTTGGATTGCTCACGTTTCCACAATACGGCAGATCCGTGATGCTGTCGTGACGTAGGATCACGCCTATGAGTGATCTCACACGCATCGATTCCACTGCGTTCTTCACCGATCAGTACGAGCTGACCATGGTGCAGGCCGCCTTGAGGTCCGGGGCCGCTCACCGGCCCAGCCTCTTCGAGGTCTTCGGACGCAGCCTGCCGGCGGGCCGCCGCTACGGGGTCGTCGCTGGCACGGGCCGGATCCTCGAGATGCTCTCGGACTTCCGCTTCGACGACGAGGAGCTCTCGTTCCTCAGCCGGGAGCGCATCGTCGACGCGCATACGATCGACTGGCTGGCGAACTACCGGTTCCGGGGCACGATCCGCGGCTATGCCGAAGGCGAGATCTACTTCCCCGGCTCTCCCCTGCTCACGATCGAGTCGAGCTTCGCCGAGGGCGTCATCCTGGAGACCCTCATCCTCTCCGCTCTCAACTACGACTGCGCGGTCGCCTCGGCGGCCTCCCGCATGGCGCAGGCGGCCGGGGACCGGCCGTGCGCGGAGATGGGCGGGCGGCGGACCAACGAGCATGCGGCGGTCGCGGCCGCCCGGGCCGCGGTCATCGGCGGCTTCGCGTCGACGTCGAACCTCGCAGCCGGTCTGCGCTACGGGCTGCCGACGATCGGCACCTCCGCGCACTCGTTCACCCTCCTCCACGACTCCGAGCGGGAGGCCTTCGCCGCCCAGCTCGAGTCGCTGGGCACGGACACGACCCTGCTGCTCGACACCTACGATGTCGAGGAGGCTCTGAAGACGGCGATCGAGCTCGCCGGCCCCCGCCTCGGCGGGGTGCGCATCGATTCGGGCGACCTCATCGAGCAGGCGAGCGAGGTCCGGGCGGGACTCGACCGCCTCGGGGCGAAGGACACGACGATCACGGTGACCAGCGACCTCGACGAGTACGCGATCGCCGCACTCGCCGCCTCCCCCGTCGACGCCTACGGCGTGGGCACCCGCGTCGTCACCGGCTCGGGTGCTCCGGCGGCGGGACTCGTCTACAAGCTCGTGGCCCGCGCGGACGAATCGGGCACGTGGACGGCGGTGGCGAAGAACTCCACCGGCAAACCCTCACGCGGCGGTCATAAGGAGGCGAGGCGGCTCATCGACGGGGCGATCGCCGTCGAGGAGGCCGTGGGCATCCCCGACCTGCCCGATGACCTCGACGACGGTCGTCGGCTCTCGGTCGACCTCGTCGTCGGCGGGGAGATCGACCGCTCGTTCACGGGTGCCGGCGGTGTGAAGAAGGCCTGCGCCCGGCATGACGAGTCGTTGGCGGAGCTGCCGCGGTCGGCGCGCCGCCTGCAGGACGGGGAGCCGGCGATCCCCACGGTGTTCTACACGAACTGAGCCGCGTTCGGCTCGAGCCGCGGTCGGCTCGAACCCAGCCCGGCTCACTTCTGGCCGACGAACCAGCCCTGGAGGCGCTTGATCCGGGCTTGGATCTGCTCCCGGGTGGCCTGGGCGACGGCCGGGCCCCCGCACGCCTTGCGGAGTTCGACGTGGACGGTCTTGTGCGGTTTGCCCGTGCGCCGCGACCATGCGCCGACGAGGCTCTGGAGCTGGTTGCGCTCCTCCTTCATCGCCCGGTGCTCGAGTTCGCTCGTGTGCGTCTCGGGCGCCGGTGGGGCGGCGGCGGTCTTGCGCTGGGCCTGCCTGGCCTGCTGGGTGCGCAGGAGTTCGTGGACCTGGTCGGGTTCGAGGAGGCCGGGGATGCCGATGAAGTCGAGTTCGTCCTCCGAGCCGATCGCCCCGCCGGTGCCGAATTCGCCGCCGTCGAAGAGGACCCGGTCGAAGAGCGCTTCCGCGCCGAGGGCCTCGAAGGATCCGAGCTGATCGGAGGCGCCCTCGTTCCGGTTGGCCGCTTCGAGCGCCTGGTCGTCGAAGACGACGACGTCGTTCTCGTCCTCGGTCTTCGGCCGGTCGAGGGCGTGGTCGCGTTCGACCTCCATCGTGTTGGCCAGGGCGAGGAGGATCGGGACGGAGGGCAGGAACACCGAGGCCGTCTCTCCGCGTTTGCGGGCGCGCACGAAGCGTCCGATGGCCTGGGCGAAGAAGAGCGGGGTCGAGGACGAGGTCGCGTAGACCCCGACGCACAGGCGGGGGACGTCGACGCCTTCGGAGACCATGCGCACCGCGACCATCCAGCGGTCCGTCGAGTTCTGGAACTCCTCGATGCGCGCCGAGGCGCCGGCTTCGTCGGAGAGGACGACCGTGGGCCGCTCCCCCGTGATCTCACGCAGCACCTTCGCATACGCGCGGGCGGCGTCCTGGTCGGTGGCGATGACGAGGCCGCCGGCGTCGGGCACGGTGCGGCGCACCTCGGTGAGCCGGATGTCTGCGGCCTTGAGCACGGCGGGGATCCAGTCGCCGGCAGGGTCGAGGGCGGTGCGCCAGGCCTGGGAGTTGATGTCCTTCGTCGTCTCCTCACCGAGGACGTGGGACATCTCGTCGCCGGCCTTCGTCCGCCATGACATGGCGCCGGCGTAGGCGAGGAAGAGGACCGGGCGGACCACGAAGTCCTTGAGGGCGCGGCCGTAGCCGTACGAGTAGTCGGCCACCGAGGTGCGGATGCCCTCGTCGTCGGGAGCGTAGGTGACGAACGGGATCGGCGAGGTGTCGGACCGGAACGGGGTGCCCGTCAGCGAGAGCCTTCGCACCGCGGGTCCGAAGGCCTCACGGACGGCGTCGCCCCACGAGAGCGCATCGCCGGCGTGGTGGACCTCGTCGAGGATGACGAGGGTGCGGCCGGCGGCCGTGCGGTTGTGGTGGAGGACGGGCTTCGCGGCGACCTGGGCATAGGTGAGCGCCACACCGTGGTAGCCGGGAGCATGCTTGCCCTGGGAGTTCCTGAAGTGGGGGTCGAGCTTGATGCCGACGCGGGCCGCGGAGTCCGCCCACTGCACCTTGAGGTGTTCGGTGGGGGCGACGACGGTGACGCGGTTGACGACGCGCTGGGCGAGCAGTTCGGCGGCCAGGCGCAGAGCGAACGTGGTCTTGCCGGCGCCCGGGGTCGCGACTGCGAGGAAGTCCTTCGGCTGGTCGCGGAAGTAGAGTTCGAGGGCCTCGGCCTGCCAGGCGCGCAGCTTGCCGGCCGTTCCCCACGCGGCGCGCTCGGGGAAGGCCGGTGAGAGCTGTTCGGCGGCGGAGGTCCCGGGGAGACGTTCCGCAGCCATCTACTCCTTGGGTCCTTCAGGCATCGATTCGAAGATCTCTTTGCACTTCGGGCACACGGGGAAGCGCTCGGGGTCGCGGGTGGGGACCCACACCTTTCCGCACAGGGCGATGAGCGGCGTCCCGGTGACCATGGATTCCATGATCTTGTCCTTGGGCGCGTAGTGGCTGAAGCGCTCGTGGTCGCCCGGTTCGACGAGCTGCTCGGTCGCTTCGCGCTCGATCGTGGCTGAACCGCCTGATGATGGATAGGTCATGGCTCCATTGTAGTTCCCTAGAATGGGAACCATGGATCGGTCCCACGAGTATTCGCTCACAGAGCGCTACCGCGAGCTCAGCGACGACATCGCTGCGGCCGTCGCCGTGGTCTCGGCGAGGCGGGGCACCACGGCGCACGCGATCACGGTCGATTCGTTCCTCGACGTCTCCTATGATCCGCCGACGATGGCGGTGAGCATCTATTCGGGGTCGCGGATGATGGAGACACTGGAGATGAGCGAGCACTTCGCGATCTCCGTGCTCGCCTCCGAGCAGCGGGATCTCTCCGAGCGCCTCGGTGCGACCGGGCAGCCTCTCTACGGGGCGCTGGCCGGCGTCGACCACTCCCCTGCGCCGCGGTCGGGGCAGCCGATCATCGGCGGGGCGGTCGCGTGGTTCGAGCTGCGGACGGTCGACATCCTCACGGTGGCGACGCACAGTCTCGTCGTCGGCGAGGTCGTGGCCCTCGGGGCGAGTCCGGGCAGCGGGCAGAGCCGGCCGCTGCTGCGCTGGCGGAAGGCGTACGGCACGATCGGTCCGCGCTGAGACGAGTCGCCGGCCTGACCAGGACCGTTAGACTCCGACCATGGAGCTTGCACAGATCTGGCCGCCCTTCGGCCTGCGCATCACCACCGCCGATATGGAGCTCGCCCCGACCCGGGAAGCGGACTACGGGGAGCTTGCGGAGATCGCCCGCGGCGGTGTGCGCCGCGACGGGGTCCAGGCGTTCCTCGTCGATTGGGATTCGGGCACCGATGAGGAGATCGCCCGCTCGATCGCCCAGTACCAGTGGGGCACACGGGCGAACTACCGCACGGAGGACTGGACTCTCGAGTTCACGGTGCGGGTCAACGGCCGCGTGGTCGGCGTGCAGGGCATCAGCGCGACGGACTATCCGCAGACGCTGTCGGTCACGACCGGGTCCTGGCTGGCCCTCACGGAGCAGGGTCGGGGCTTCGGCACACGGATGCGTCGCGCCCTCCTCACGGCGTGCGCCGAGTACTTCGACACCCGGGTGTTCCATACCGCGTATGTCGAGGGCAATGATGCGAGTCGTCGGGTCTCGGAGAAGCTCGGGTACCGGCCCAATGGTGAGAAGCTCATCGTCGTCCAGGACGGTCAGGCACATCGTGAGCACCAGCTCGTGCTCGACGCAGCTGATCTCGTCCGCGATGAGGGGGTCGGGATCACCGGCGCCGAGGCGGTCCGCCGTTTCCTCGGCCTCGACGCCGGCTGACCGCCGAGGTCCAGGCTGCCGCTCTGGTTGCGGGGTCGTGAATGCAAAAAGTGGGGGCACCCCTTGAAGGAGTGCCCCCACCCGAAGAATATTGCGGCAGTCACTTACTCTCCCACAAC